>JAISQD010000107.1 GCA_031274415.1 Tannerellaceae bacterium
TTCTGTTTGCTTTTTTTGCTTCTGCTTTCAGCTTATCAATTAAGTTTTCATCTAAGCGAAACGCTGTTGGTTTTTTTATTGCTCTTGCTTCCATTGTTATACATGTATTATATATTGTAAAATATTAAAGAGGGATAGTGAACAACATGGCTGTCCGTTGACATTTTGCTACTTTTGGCGGCCGGTTTTGCGGATATTGGCGAAATGACAAAATGATATTTTTACCCCTCTGAAACTCGGCTGGATCGGACCGCGGGACGAGCTGATTGATTCTATCGACGAAAACAGGGGGTTAAGGAAATACACTTTGTCAGTAAAAGTGGCGAAATGGTATATAATTGATATGTATTACAGGATATATCTATGCTTTTATAGTTTTTATTGGCGATAATCTATCTTTTTGTCAGTTTAGAGTTGGATCGGTCTTTAAAGAAATTTAACTATCATTATTCAGCCATTTCTTTTCATTTTCGTGTTTGATAACATTTCATTAAGACTTCTTTACGAAATATCCGCGACTTCTTGGAAAAACATCTGGATGTTGTCCGGGAAACTCTTGGATGTTTTTAAAAAACTCTTAGATGTTTCCGGGGAAACTCTTAGATGTTTTCCAACTATTCTCTCGATATTGTTGTCATTTCGGCCAAATAGCCTGCTCTTCCGGTCAAAAATGGAGAAAAATGCGAAAAATACACTTTCTCGGAAATGGCCATTTTCTTGACAAATGACAGAAAAAGCGCTGTTTTCGTGTCATTTTGTATTTTGAAAAAGAGCGGGCTTTGATTATATTTCAGGGATGATGTAATGTGGTGTCTCTCTCCCGTGCAAATAAAAATTGCTCCCGAGTAATTTTTATTTGCACGGGAGCAATTTTCAAGCAAATCCAAAGCGGCTTAATCCTCTATCACCTCCTGCGGAAAAACGTCGATGGTTTCTTCCGTCTCAAAGAGATCGGGAGAATTGACGGCTGGACGGTAAGCGGTTATGTAACGGAACTCACTTCCTGCTTTGTAATCGTCGATCGTCGTTGTCGATTCCGTCGCCGGTATGACGATTTCCCTGTCCCGGTTCTGGCTGTCTTTGTAGTACAATGTTGTAAAGACAGCGTCTTCCGTCAGCCCCAGCCATTCGATGACCGCCGCGCCATCCTGTATGGAGATGGAGTTGATCCTTCTGTTTACTAAGTAATCCTGGTAGTTTTCACCATAAGCAAGACTGGATACTTCATACGGCAGGGATCGGTTTCCGAACTTGTCGAAACTGACGATTTCAAAGAGGTATTCCCTTTCCGACAGGTTTTCGATCATAAAGCGGAAAACGCCGGTCTGGTTATTGATGGCGAAATCAAGGGAATCAGCTCCTGCATTCCAGTAAAAGCGGAGGCGGTCTATCCGTTGTGCGTAGATATAGACCTCCATCTCGATCCGTTTGTTTCCCGGACCGGGAGAGACGCTATCCACCTTGGCGGCATAAATCTTTTCGCCTGTTTCCAAGTATTTAAGATGCAAATCGTTCATGCTGTCGCAGGACATGAATCCAACAACCGCACAGAGCAACATAAATACAAATATCTTATCTAATTTCATACAAATAAATTTTTAAATTGAATACAAACAAATACTCATTCTCCCTATTCCTCTACCTGGCCGTAGACTTCAACCTCCATGATATGGAAGAAGTCGCCTCCCGACCAGTTCTCCAACGCTTTCAACCTTAGGTACCGAACCGCAGGCATATCGGGCGGACAGATAAATTCCTCACCTCCGGCCACAGCCGCCCTGTCTTCGTCCGACAGTTGTCCCATCGGTAGGCCGGAAGGCTTGACGCTCACACAGTCGATCATCATTGTCCAGACATCCCAATCGGCCAATTGGTTCACCTCGTTCGTTCCCCATATCTCGAAATGCTTCAGATTACCATGCCTGAATTCCCAGTCTTCCTGACGTTGCCATACCTTGATACGACTGATTTTCCCCTTGATTCCCAGATCAAAGGTGACCCATTGAGGCCAGCGTCCTGTTCCCTGCGCGGTATGAAAGCCCGTCGTGAGATCCCCGTCAAATATTTGAGGCAAAACCCATCCCCAAGCGGTAGGTTCATCCCCGTCAATATACAAGGCTTGAAACTTTAAACGGTCGAACTGTGCCTCGAAAAGGGGAGTGAGCGTCCCTTCCAGAACAGTACTTTGGTTTTCCCACCTGTCCTGTATGTACACCCTGAAATTTCCGGGAATCGTATCCATGCCGCGAGACGCAGCATCGCCTTCTACAACCGTACTGTAAAAGATTTCAACCGGAATGTATTCGTTGTTATTATCTTCTTTCTCCAATATCACTGAGATCTCCGCACGTTCCGGATTTTTCCAATAGAGGTGTACGCCGCCAAAATCGGGCATCAATTCCAGCGTTTTACCGATCGTGTTGACCGGAGGCTCTAAGGGTTGAATCGTTGCCGACACCGGTGCGGATTCGTTGTTGCTGCGGTCTACCGCCCTCAACTCCACCGTCCGTACATCTTCCGTCCCGAAACCCAGTATTTTGATCGAATCGCAATACAACGAACTCCGTGCTTCGGCCTGATGGCCGTCTTTGTAGGAGTATGCCGCTTTGACATATAGCAGGTCTTCATCGTCGGGCAACTGATACTTCAAAATCGCCCCCCCCGGAATATTGGTCACCTGTACATCCGTCACAGGTTTGGGTGGTTCGGTATTGATCACTATTTCAGGCCGTTTTTCTTCCGTACAACCTGTCATACATAAGGCAATTAGCCAGACTATATATATTTTCTTTTTCATATGATATCACTTTTAGGTATATTCGACTGTTACCAGTTGTAATTCTGGATAAGTTTTGCATTAATAGACAATTCATTCTCCTTGATCGGCCAGAGGTAATCCCTGACGGAAAACTGAACCGGCGTCTGGGCAACGGGAGTGACAGTATAAAAGTCTTCTTCCGTTTCGCCCCGCAACGTATTCCATCCCATGGGCTGTTCGTTAAATTCGCTGATCTTCTTCCACCGGCGGATATCCCAGAAACGTTCTCCTTCAAATGCCAGTTCGATGGTACGTTCCTGATAGATGATATCGCGCAAGCCGTCTTTTGAGTTCGGTTTATTGGGAGAGACGGAATACTTTTCCCATGATTCCTGAACACCTTCAAGACCGACGCGTGCACGGACAAGGTCGAGGTATTTGAACACTTCCGCGCTGGGTCCGCTGTATTCGTTCAATGCTTCGGCATACA
>JAISQD010000057.1 GCA_031274415.1 Tannerellaceae bacterium
AACGGAAAAATACAACGATTTATATCCAACAACTACGGCATGAGAGATAAAGATTTTGCCCTCTATCGGGTCGCCGGGTATTTTTCATAGCACCTCAAAAAAAGAATTAACCGAAATAACGATATATAATCATCGACATATCTCTCTCTTTTTATCTATCTATCACTGGGGGCTTAGGGATCCGCCGCTCTCTTTGTAGAGGCGATAGCCTGAAGCAATCCGGCCGGTTATGGCATGACGGGTTGCTTTGCTGCATTTGCCATGGCGGATGCGGTATTAGAATTAAACCCAAAACACGTATTTAAAAGAAGAAAGCATTATGAACGGTAATAAATTAAATCAAAAAACACATGATCGTCCGCTCCGCATGTTTCGTTGGATACCGGCATTGGCAACAGCTTTGTTGCTGGCCGGCTGTGTAAATGAAGAGACAGCGCCGGACGATGACTATGACAACGACCGTGTGCCGGTACGTTTCAGCGCCGGCATAGGCGTGGAAACACGTGTGAGCAACCCCGCAGGGGATCAATGGGACGCCACCGATACGATCGGGGTATATATGATACGTGACGGCAGTACACTGGCCGACACGGTGATCCGCGAAGAGGTCAAGAACAAAGCCTATATCATATCAAGTGGGACCGGGACAAGCACCGCCGCTTTTGTGACGGCAGGCGATATGGCCTATTATCCGAACGGTGAGAATGTGAACTTTATCGCTTACTATCCCTATTCGACCTCTAAGGTCACCGCTGATTATAAGTACCTGATGGACATCGGCGACCAGCGCAATCCCTCTCGTCTCGACCTGCTATACAGCAACGATAAGGCGGTGTATAGCAGTAAGAATCACAACGCGGTTCTGCCCTTTGAACATCTGATGACGCGGGTGGTCTTCGAGGTGATCATGGCGGCCGGCAGCAGCGCTTCGCTGGCCAATCTGCAGATGGAGATGTATGATGTGAACACCTCGACCGAGTTCGACCTGTCGGACGGAACGCCTGCTGCGGATGGCGCCGGTCAGGGCGTCCTGACCCCTTTGACGCTCTATCAGGCAAGCGATTCGGTACGGATGGAGGCTACGCTGATACCAACAAACAATGCCGCCGCCATTCATCTTTATTTCATGCTGAACAACAAGGCATATACCGCTCCGCTGCCGACGACGCCGTCCACCGGGACAGGTTTGCTGAAAGGGAAACGGTATACCTACAAAGTCGTTTTCGACGAAACGGAGATCACCTTGGAGGGTCAGCTCACCGCTTGGGGCGAAGAAGCGGGCGACACCATCGCCCCGACCCCTGATACGCCCATTACCGTACCCCACGCCCAGATAATGGGTTATCGCGGGCCGGTCACGGTGGCGTACGCTTCCGGCAGCCAGGAGACGATTACCCTCAACGGCTCCGGACAGGCTGCTTTTGACGCAGCCTTTAGCGGCGACGTGATCGAAAGCCTGACGCTCAACAATACATCTACCCCCACCCCCATCCTGATTGGCCGTAAAGTAGCCGACGCCAATCCCCTGCAGCTGAAGGTAGACGCCAGCGGCAAGCCGGCGTTACGCAACGCGGTGAACGGCTATATCCCCATTGGCAGCTACGCCGAATTTCAGCTGATAAGAGACCCCGCCAACCTGAGCGGAAAATACAAACAGGAAAACGACATCGACCTATTGGATGAAGATTGGGTGCCGATAGGGACTGGCGCTACTCTATTCACCGGCGAATACGATGGCGGGGAATATGACATTGCGAACCTGAAGATAGATGGGACAGCAAGTACTGTCGGTCTTTTCGGAATTGCAAATAACGCAACATTACGTAACATCCACCTTGTTTCCGGCTCGGTAGCAGGAGTGGATGGTGTTGGTAGTCTCTGTGGGAGGGCCTACGGAAACACATCCATCGACAACTGTCATTCCGGCGTTGACGTAACGGGTACGACGTATAATGCTGGTGGTTTCTGTGGAATGGCTTATCATAATAGCACGGTTACTTCTTGTATTTACATGGGAAAGGTGAAAGGTGAAAATAATGTTGGTGGTATTCTCGGAACTAGCGGTCAAACAAACTCCAACATAAAAATCATAAACTGCGAAAACCGTGGAGACATTGAAGGTAATACGAACGTTGGCGGTATTTTGGGACTCGCTTATTTCAGGGAACAGTCTACAAATGTTGAGGTTACCGCTTGTCGCAACAGTGGTACGGTAGCAAATACAGGAAACAATACCGGTGGCATTGTAGGGAGTAATAGTAATAATATCAACTCCGTCCTCACCGTTACAGCCTGCTATAATACCGGTGCAGTGAGCAACAGTGGAACCGGCGCCAACATTGGCGGCATTGTAGGAAATCTTACCACCGCAGTCAGCACCATCACCGCGTGCTACAATACGGGAACGGTGACGGGCGTTGCTGCAACAACCGGCTTTATCTGCGGCAATAACGCAGGAACGATCGCCTCCTGTTATTGGACAAAGGGTAGCAGCACGGCCACCCAAGGCGTGGGCAACGATACCGGTACCAGCGACACCAAAGAATTTAGCGCCACCGAATGGCCTAACGCCGCCAGCATGCCCGGTTGGGGCACAGGCAACGGCAGCGCGGATAATACATACTGGAAAGCGCTTGGCGGCTGGAATGGTGGTACGCCGGACTATCCGGTGTTGTGGTGGGAGTAATTATGTATCACCTAAAGAGAAAGAAGATATGAAGAGTATGTCTTTAAATTTGTTTTAGCGTGCATTTTGCGCCGGAGATACCCTGTGAAGGAGAATCCGGCGCATCCTTCCGCACGGTATATATACATAATGTATTGATAATATGATAAACAGGATAGCGTAATGGACACACAAGAATCAAATAGAAATACAAACAGGCTCTTTTGCTGTATACTGATGGTTGCAGCTGTATTGCTGCCGGCATCCTGCATATGGGAACATATGCCACCGGAATGCGGGGATACTGCCGTGCCGGTATGCTTCAAGGGGAAGCTGGGCAAGGTGGAGACAAAAGTGAGTAACCCCAATGGGGATTGCTGGGATATCGCCGACACCACCGGCCTGTTTATGATATCGGCCGGCTGCGCCTTAGACGACCACGCGATTCGCGAAGGGGCGAGGAACAAGCCCTATATCGTATCGTGCGGGTATGGGACACACACGGCCACCTTTGTACCGGCCACCCATATGATCTATTACCCGGACAGGGAAACGGTGAACTTGATCGCCTACTACCCCTATTCGACGTCCAACGTCTCCATGGATTATACATACCTGATGGATATCCGCGACCAGAGCGACCCCTCGCGTCTCGACCTGCTTTACAGCAACAACCATACGGCGTATAGCAGTACGAATCACGATGCTGTCCTGCCTTTCGAGCACCTGATGACGCGGGTGGTTTTCGACATCATGGCGGCCGGTAGCAATGCTTCGCTGGCCGGACTGCAATTGGTGATACGGAACCTGAATACCGTGACCTCGTTCGACCTGTCGGACGGAACGCCTGCTTCGGATGGCTCAGGGCAGTGCCGGATCACCCCCTTTACCCATAAAGCGACGGACTGTTCGGTACGCATGGAGGCTACGCTGATCCCAATAGCCGATGCGAGCGGCGTCCGGCTCTCTTTCCTGTTGAACGGAAAGGAGTATTGCGCATCCCTGCCGCCAACAACCACCGGAACAGCCTTGCTAAAAGGATACCGCTATACGTATAAGGTCCTGTTTTATGAAACGGATATCATCCTCGAAGGACATCTCTCTTCCTGGCACGAAGAGCCAGGCGACACGATCATCGTACAGAGAAGGAAGATATAAAGAAAGTGTGTTTAGTTTTCGTTTTGGCGTGCATTTTTGCGCCGGAGATACCCTGTGAAGGGGAATCCGGCGCTTTCTTCCACGAAAGGAAAGAGGGGTTCAGGCGTTGGCCGTTCCCGTAAAAAACGTTAAATGTAAATGCGTATTGATGAAATGATAAACATTCCATCCCTTTAGATTGTTGTACAAATAGGGGTATTTTATCTCTACGCACGATGAAAGAAATAACGATATATAAGCATAAAGAAATAGCGATATATAATAACCGGAGTATCTCTCTCTCCCTATTTATCTATCATTGGGGGCTTAGGGGGCCGCCGCTGCCGTCTTTGCAAAAGCAATAGCCCCGAAAACAATCTCAGAAGTTAAACCTCAAAATAGGAATATAAAAGAATAAATAATATGAATGATAAAAATGTAAGTCAAGCGATGCATCATCATCCACACGTCATGTTTCGCTGGGTACCGGTGTTGGCCGCAGCGTTGTTGCTGACAGGCTGTGTACAGGAAGAGACTGCGCCGGACAGCGATGGCGCCACCCATGTGCCGGTACGTTTCAGCGCCGGAATCGGCATAGAGACACGAGTGAGTAACCCTGAAGGGGATCAATGGGAAGTGGCCGATACGATCGGTATCTATATGGTAAATGCCGGAAAGGCATTGGCCGATTCCATGATCCGCGAAAAGGCGAAGAACAAGCCCTATATCATATCGAGCGGGGATGGGACAAACACGGCCGCCTTTGTGGAAGCCACCGACACGGTCTTTTATCCGAACGGCGTAGATGTGAACTTTATCGCCTACTACCCCTATTCGGCAGATCAGGTGTCCCCCGATTTCAATTACCCGATAGACATTAGCGACCAGCGCGACCCCTCGCGCCTCGACCTGCTTTACAGCAACGATAAGGAAGTGTATAACAGCAAAAAAAACAACGCTGTCCTGCCTTTCGAACACCTGATGACGCGGGTGGTTTTCGACGCCCTGCGCGTGGCAGGCAGCAATGCCTCGCTGGCTAACCTGCAGTTGGAGATACAGAACCTGAATACCGCGACCACGTTCGACCTGTCGGACGGCATGCCGGCTTCGGACGGCTTCGGACAAGAGCTGGTCATCCCCTTTACCCGTTATGTATCGGACGATTCGGTACGGATGGAGGCGACCCTGATCCCTACCAATAATGCCGCCGGCATCCAGCTCTTTTTCATGCTGAACGGCAAGGCCTATGCCGCACAACTGCCGACGGCAAACCTCGGGCCGGATTTGCTGAAAGGGAAACGCTATACCTATAAGGTGCTTTTTGACGAAGCGGAGGTGATCCTGAAAGGCCAACTTTCGCCTTGGAATGAAGAACCCGGCGACAGCATCACCCCGACGCCGGACGCCGTTCTTTCATCCTACCTTCACATACATTCCGGAAAACTGAAATAATAACGATATACACATATAGAGTAATGAACACAAAAAAATCAAACAGGAATAAAAACAATCTCTTTTTCAGTATACTGATGGCCGTGGCTGTGTTGCTGCCGGCATCCTGCATATGGGAAGAGACGACGCCGGGATACAGGGATACTGTCGTGCCGATACGTTTCGATGCGCAGCTGGGCAACGTGGAAACAAAAGTGAGCAACTCCAGCGGGGATCACTGGGACACCACCGACACCATCGGCGTGTATATGATATTGGCCGGTAACGCCTTGAGCGAATCCGCGATCCGCGAAGGGGCGAAGAACAAGCCCTATATCATATCGAGCGGGGACGGGACAAACACGGCCTCCTTTGTGGCAGCCACCGACACGATCTATTATCCGAACGGGGAAATGGTGAACTTTATCGCCTACTACCCCTATTCGACATCCCAAGTCGCCTCAGGTTATACCTACCTGATGGATATCAGCGACCAGAGCGACCCCTCGCGCCTCGACCTGCTTTACAGCAACAACCATACGGCGTATAGCAGTGCGAACCACGACGCTGTCCTGCCCTTCGAGCACCTGATGACGCGGGTGGTTTTCGATGCCATCATGGCGCCAGGCAACAAGGCTTCGCTGACCGGACTGCAGTTGGAAATGCAGAACCTGAATACCGCGACCTCGTTCGACCTGTCGGACGGAACGCCTGCTTCGGACGGCGCCGGACAGAGCCTCATCATCCCCTTTACCCATCAGGCGACGGACGATTCGGTACGGATGGAGGCTACGCTGATCCCTATGGCTGACGCGAGCGGCGTCCGGCTCTCTTTCCTGCTGAACGGGAAAAGTTATAGCGCACCGCTACCGCCGACGACCAGCGGAATGGCCTTGCTGAAAGGAAACCGCTATACGTACAAGGTACTGTTCGATGAAGCGGATATCACCCTCGAAGGACACCTCACCCCTTGGGACGAAGAGCCTAACGACACCATCGCCCCTGTGCCCCAGCCCCCTTTCGTCTGGATAAACGGGTATAGCGGGCCGGTCACGGTGGACTATGCTTCCGGCGGCCGGGAGACCCTTGTCCTCAACAGTAAGGGGCGGGCTAATTTCAGCCTCGCCTATAGAGACGATGTGATCAACAGCCTGACCCTCAACAACGCACCCAACCCTGCTGACATCCTGATTGGCAACAAGGTAACGGACGCCCTGCCCTTGTGGCTGAAAGTGGACGCTTCAGGCAATCCGGTATTTCGCGACGCAGTGAACGGCTACATCCCCATCAGCAGCGTTGCCGAGTTGCAGATGATAGGCGACCCCGCCAACCTTGCCGGCAAATACAAACAGAGAAACTCCATCGACCTGCTTGATGAACCCTGGACGCCGATAGGAACTAACGCCGCTCTATTCACCGGCGAATACGATGGCGGGGAATATGAGATATCGAATCTGGAGATCAATGTAACCACATTTCGTGTCGGTCTTTTCGGATATGCAAATAACGCAACGCTCCGTAATATCCGCCTTGTTTCCGGCTCGGTAACAGGCAATAACCAAGTTGCCGGTATCTGCGGGGAGGCCATCGGAAATACGTTCATCGACAACTGTCATTCCAACGTCGACATAACAGCTACGGGGCGTGATGTTGCCGGTATCTGTGGGTCAATCGCTGATGCTAGTACCACTATAATCACCTCCTGCCGCAATACAGGAAAGATGACAAGTACCGGTGCCGGCGTCGTAGCCCGCAACATTGGTGGCATTGTAGGATGGTTCGGTGGAGGTAAAGCTATAAATTGTGAAAACACGGGCGAAATAAAAGCCAACCGGTATGTTGGCGGCATTGCTGGGCGATCTAATGGTGATGTGATGATAATCGCTTGCCGTAACAGCGGCGCCGTCATCAATATGGAGGAAAACTGGGCCGGTGGAATTATAGGAGCAAACGCTAACAACACAGCCCTCACCATTACAGCCTGCTATAATACCGGCGCTGTGAGCGGCAGTGGAACCGGCACCAATGCCGGCGGCATTATAGGAGAGCTTCTAACAGGCGGTACCATCACCTCCTGTTACAGTACGGGAACGGTGACAGGTAATGCCGCAACAACCGGTCTGATCTGCGGAACTAACGCAGAAACAATTAGCTCCTGCTATTGGACAGCAGGCAGCGGCAGCACGGCCACTCGAGGCATAGGCGCCGATACCGGCACCAGCGACACCAAAGAGTTTGGCGACTCCGCATGGCCTGCCGACACCGACACCGGCTGGGGCATAGGCAATGGTAGTGCACCCAATACATACTGGAAATCGCTTGGCGGATGGAATACCAGCACACCGGTTTATCCGGCGTTGTGGTGGGAATAATGACGTTTCATCTCTTCCGACCTTCTCTCTATAGCGATAGAGTACAGGGAAGGAACACACAAAAAGTGTGCCTTAAATTTTATCTTTTTTTAGTTTAGTATTTTAGTTTTGGCGTGCATTATTGCGCCGGATTTACCCTGTGAAGGAGAGTCCGGCGCTTTCTTTTATATGAGAGCGTAGCGAACGCGTGGAGACATTTCACCATAGCACCAAAAAAAAGATTTAGCCCGTTCTCTAAATATTTTGTTGACACAGAGATTTTCCGTATGTTTGTACGTTTAAATTGAGAAAACTAAAATGTTTAAAGATAAGACGATCGTATATACTTCCGGAACATTTGATATGTTTCACTACAATCATCTCCGGATGATTAACTATTCACGCAGTTTGGCCGATATCCTGATTGTCGGCGTGAGTACCGATGAATTGGTCTCCTCCTATAAGGCGAAGCCGATTATCCCGTTCAATGAACGCCTGCAGATTATTGAGGCGTTAAAAACACCGGATATTGTTATTCCACAGCATTCGCTGGATCATTCGGAGCTGGTCAAAAAACTGAATATCGACGCCTTTGTGGTGGGCGACGACTGGTTCGGGAAATATGATTACTTGAAAGATATGGGCGTACAGGTTTTTTATTTCCCTTATGGAACCGGCGTATCTTCTTCCAATCTAAAAAAGACGATTCATGACTCCTATGAAGAAAATCTGCATATCCAGCAGAAGTCGAAACCTATCTCGGTAAAGGAAAGTAAGGAATTAGTATAAGGTATCCGATGAAAAAACAGGCATGTATTACCGGCGGGACAAAAGGTATAGGCAAAGCGGTTGCATTTGCTTTAGGGCAAGCCGGCTATGATCTTTTGTTGACGTATGCTTCGGATGACGATGCCGCCGGGAAGGTCTGCAAGGAGCTGCAGCAAGAGTTTCCGGTAGAGGTTCGGGTGTTACGGGCTGATATCACGGACAAACAGTCTGTTGATGTGATCTATCAATACCTTACCGCGCATCACTTGCGTTTGGACGCGGTGGTCTTTAATGCCGGTCTGACTTGCCGGGATTCGTTTGAAACAGTACGGATGGACGATTGGGAACGGGTATTTTTCGGGAACGTTCATTTTCCTGTATTTTTGCTTCAACGCATTGCGGGTTTACTCAACGGGGGGGGGAGCGTTGTCTTTACCGGCTCGTTAATGGGGGTTCATCCCCATTCGGTCTCGTTGGCATACGGGGTGACGAAAAGCGCTGTTCATGCATTGGTCAAGAACCTGGTGAAGTTTTTGTCTCCTTATGAGATACGGGTGAACGGGGTGGCGCCGGGATTTGTCGATACCGAATGGCAAAAGGGGAAGCCGGCCGACATACGCCGTAACATAGAAAACAAGATCGCTTTAAACCGTTTTTGCGACCCGGCAGAGCTGGCGGAAGCGTACAGGATGTTGATCGAGAACAGGTATATAAATGGGGAGATCGTTGTTGTAGACGGCGGTTATTCGTACAAGTGATAGCAGAGAGATGAGTGGTTTGAACAAAGAATATGAGGCTTCGTTGAAGTCGATAGAAACGGAGAACATGGTCGACCGGATCTTTTACCGTCCCATAGGTTTCCGGATCGCCCGGTTACTTCGCCATACGCGTATAACGCCGAATATGGTGACTGTCGTTTCCATCTTTGTTGGCGCATCTGCCGGGTTGATGTTTTACAGTACGGATTACCTGTATAATATATATGGTATCCTGTTGTTGATCACAGCCAATATCTTAGACTGCGTAGATGGGCAGTTGGCGCGGCTCACCGGGGTCAAATCGGCAATAGGCCGTATCCTCGACGGATTGGCCGGGGATATCTGGTTTACGTGTATTTATGTCTGCTTAGCCCTTCGTTTATCGCACGAACACGGGCATTGTTGTTTCTTTGTCCTGGCGGCCATATCCGGTTTATCCCATCTGGTGCAGGCCAATATTACCGACTATTATAAAACGCTTCACCTCTACTTTATCAGTAAGGAAAAAGGCGCTGAATTTCAAACGCTCGAACAGGTACGCCTGTACCATAAAGAGACAAGACCCGGATTGGATAAGGCCTTTTATTTGCTTTACCGCGCCTATACCTTGGTACAGGTTAAAGCGACTCCTTCCCTGCAACGGATGCTGAACAGTTTGCATGCCAAATACAATGATGATATCCCTCAGGATATACGGATACGCTTTCGCCGGAAAAGCAGTAAGTTGATGGTATATATAGACTTATTGACTTTTAACGGACGTACAATCGTGCTGTTTGGTATCGTATTGACCGGTTACTTCTGGGTTTATTTCCTGTATGAAATTATTGTGTTAAACATCATTTTGATGTTTGTCATGAGGAAACATGAGAGAATGTGCGCCTCTTTTTTGTAAATTTGCCGCATGAAAAAGAGCGTAGTAGTAGACATTCGTGACCTGCAGGAAGCCACCCCGTTCTTTAAAAGCCGGTTTGGCCTCTTCCTCGGGAAACTGTTAATCAAGTGGTTGGGCATAGAAAAAGTAAATAAGGTTTACGCAAATAGCTGTCATTTACGGGGAGCGGAACTGACGACTTCTTTATTGAAAGACCCTTTGATTAATATCAAATATGAGATCCATCATGCCGAAATAGTGGATCATTTGCCGGAAGGCGCTTTTGTGACAGTATCGAATCACCCCGTCGGTTCGTTGGACGGGATTATCCTTATCGACATGTTCGCTTCCCGTCGTCCCGACTTCCGTGTGATGGTCAATGGTATCCTTACGAAGATTTCAGCCATGGAAGACCAGTTTATTTCCGTCACGCCCGATTCGGGTAACCAAGTAGCGAGTACTCAAAATGTCAATGGGATACGCGCCTCGTTAGCCTGTATAAAAGAGGGACATCCCATGGGGTTTTTCCCTGCCGGGGCGATCTCCTTTTACAGTAAAAAGGAGAAAAAGGTGCGCGACCTTTCGTGGTCGCATAATGTCATCCGGCTGATCAGGAAAGCGAACGTCGCGGTGTATCCTGTCTATTTCGACTGCCTCAATAGCCCTTTCTTCTATTGGTTGGGGAGGGTCAGTTGGAAAATCCGCGTCTTACGTATCCCCGTTGAGGTCTTCAACAAGCGGGGAAAGACGCTACATGTATATATAGGCGAACCCATCCCGCCCGAAGTCATTCAGGAAATAACCGACGACGAACAGCTGGCCGATTTCCTGTATCAGGAGACGTATCGTGCAAAAAAATAAGAATGGCCGGAGAGAATCGGTTTTTCATAGTGATAAATAGGATGAAGATTTGTAATTTTGTCAGGTGAACTGAAATAATTACAGAGACACCTTTTTATAGAATGATTAAGACTGATATACAACAGATCAAACAACGTTATGGGATTATAGGAAACAATCCCGCCCTGAACCGCGCCATTGACGTCGCCCTCCAGGTCGCTCCCACCGACATGTCTGTTCTTATTACCGGAGAAAGCGGCGTGGGGAAAGAGACGTTCCCACAGATCATACACCAGAACAGTTCGCGCAAACACGGGCAATATATCGCCGTCAATTGCGGCGCCATTCCCGAAGGCACGATTGATTCGGAACTGTTCGGGCATGAGAAAGGATCTTTCACGGGAGCTTTGGCAGACAGGAAAGGCTATTTCGAAGTGGCCGACGGAGGAACGGTGTTCCTTGACGAAGTGGGAGAATTGCCTGTCCCGACACAAGCGCGCCTGTTACGTGTGCTGGAAACGGGGGAGTTTATTAAAGTCGGCTCATCAAAAGTGTTGAAAACAAATGTCCGCATCGTTGCGGCCACGAATGTCAACCTCGACCGGGCAGTGGCGGAGGGCAAGTTCCGTGAAGACTTGTATTACCGGCTCAACACCGTTCCCATAGAGGTGCCTCCTTTGCGTAACCGCGCCGATGACATCATCCTTCTCTTCCGCAAATTTGCCAGCGACTGCGCCGAGAAATACCGTATGCCGGCTATCCATCTGGACGACGAGGCGCGCCGGCTGTTTGTCTCGTATCGTTGGCCGGGAAATGTCAGGGAGTTGAAGAATATCACCGAACGTATCTCCATCATAGAAGAGAGCCGGGATATTACGGCCGGGATATTACAGCAGTACCTTCCGGATACGGGTATCGGGAAACTGCCCGTTCTGGTCAAGAAAGATACGGACCAGAAGTTTTTCAACAGCGAGCGGGAAATCCTCTATCAGGTGCTGTTTGACATGAAAAAAGATGTGACCGAATTAAAGACGCTGGTACATGATATTATGAACGGAAACAGGCAAATGACGGTTTCCGATGAGGACTATCCCTGTACGCACCCGATTACGCCTATCCAGGAAGCCGAGCCGGTAGAAGAAGAGACCTTTTCTTTGGAAGATGTGGAGAGGGAAATGATCCGCAAAGCGCTGGAGAAACATAACGGACGCCGCAAAAATGCCGCTGCCGACCTGAAAATATCGGAACGTACGCTCTACCGGAAAATAAAAGAATATAATCTGGAGTAAATGATGTATAAAAAGAAGATACAATGGCTTTTGCTCGTTCTGGGGATCGCGTTGAACGGTTGTACCATATCCTATAAATTCAATGGTTCTTCTATTGATTATACGACAACAAGTACGATCAGTATCAGTACCTTCCCCAATTTAGCCCCTTTGGTATACGGGCCGTTATCGCAGATACTTACGGAAGAGTTAAAGGATATCTATATCCGCCAGACAAGGCTTCAGGTGGTGTCCGATAACGGGGATCTGGATCTGGAAGGCGAGATAACGGGGTACAGTGAAGCCCCTATGGCCATCATGGAGGATGCCTATTCGTCAAAGACCAAGCTGACGATGACCGTAAAGGTGAGGTTCTCCAACCGGAATAAGGCCGATGATGACTTCGAGCAGTCCTTTTCCGCATTCCGGGAGTATGATTCCAACGTCAATCTTTCATCCATTGAGAGTGAATTATGTACCGACCTTGTAAAAGAAATAACCGAACAAATCTATAATGCAACAGTCGCCAAGTGGTAAAGATGGATGCAACCGGATTATATCAACTCATGGAAAACCCGTCGATGTTAACTAAGGAGACATTACCTGTACTTAAACAATTAACGGATGCGTATCCTTATTTTCAAACGGCAAGAATGCTTTACCTGAAGAATCTGGCTATATTGAATGATGTACGGTTTGGCGTCGAGCTGAAAAAAGCGGCTATGTATATTTCCGACAGGAAAAAGCTATTTATGTTGATCGAAGGGCATCACTACGGATTGTATGTATCTGAGACCGGCGCCCAACCATGTGCAGAAGAGAAGGAAGGTTCTTTTTCCCTGATCGACTCTTTTCTTTCGACACGTGAGAAAAACGGAGAGGTCAATGCCAATCCGGAGATTTTGTTTCGCCCCACAGCATCGTCCGATTACCTGTACTGGATGCTTTCCGAAGAGCCGGAGTCAAAGGAGACGTCCGTTCTCGAATGGCAACATCAGGAATTGGTCGATTCCTTTATAAAGGAAGATGAACAGCGCGCTTCGGGAGGAGGATTGCGGTTTGAAGAAAAGGGAAGCGAGCCGATGGATTTCGATCCGGAAAGGCATGCGGATGAAGAGGAACAAAAGGTATTGGACGACTCTTTCTTTACCGAAACATTAGCCCGCATCTATGTGAAGCAGGGACGATATGAGAAAGCTTTGCAAATAATTAAAAATTTACGTTTGAAATATCCGGAAAAAAATGTTTACTTTGCAGACCAGATTCGTTTTCTGGAGAAATTGATTATTAACAC
>JAISQD010000063.1 GCA_031274415.1 Tannerellaceae bacterium
AAAATAGATCTTTTTCCATACATTATTTACCATATCATTTTATTGATTTAAGTTTTTAACAAATACACATCTCAAAAATATACGCCGGAAAACAATGGGTTTCCGGTATACTGTTTTCACATTTCAGTCAACAAATTCAGTCATACGCAGCATTTTTTAAAGTTAATTTCCAATTCCATTGCCAGAGTTCGTACAGAACTATGGTAAAATGCCTAAAAAAATACACAGTATCTTTTTGAAGGATAGAACATTAAGGAAAAGGTGAATAATCAAAGAAAATGGACCGGGCTTGGGTACTTCCCTGTGTGGAAGCGAGCTAAATTCTCATAGTTCTGTACGAACTATGTAAAGAAAAAGTAAATTAAATCAAATCACAACGGGGGCAAATATATATAATAATTTAATATTTTCGACAATTTTACCTCTTTTTTATTATAAATCCACATAAATCTCTCATCTAAAGTTCCAAATACATATGTTGCTGATGGATGCAACATCCGGGAGGTGTTATTGTTTTCTGAAAGTAATCTTGTACCTTTGCGTTGAATAGAAACAAGAACACGATCGTCATGACGGTTACAGACAGATTTTTAAATTATACCTCTTTCAATACGCAATCAAGCGATACAACGGGAACAACTCCCAGCACACCCGGACAGCGGATACTGGCCGAAGAGGTGGCAAAAGAATTGGAGGCTATCGGATTGGAAGATATTTCGTTGGACAACAACAGTTACCTGATGGCCACCCTTCCTTCCAATACGACAAAAGAGGTACCGGTGATCGGTTTTATCGCCCATCTGGATACCAGCCCGGATATGCCGGGTAAGGATGTAAAACCCCGTATCGTCGCTTATAAAGGCGGAACCATTGTATTGTCGGAAGAGGGAGATGTCGTACTGTCTCCATCCATGTTCCCTGAGTTAAACCGCTATGTCGGTCAGGATATGATTGTCACCGACGGGACTACCCTGTTGGGCGCCGACGACAAGGGAGGGATTGCGGCCATTGTATCCGCCATGCAATACATGACAGAACATCCGGAAACGGAACACGGGAAAATCCGTATCGCTTTTACACCGGATGAAGAGATCGGGCAAGGCGCGAACCATTTTGACGTCAGCAAATTCGGATGCGAATGGGCTTATACGATCGACGGCGGGCAGATCGGCGAACTGGAATATGAGAACTTCAATGCCGCAGCAGCCAAGGTCTTCTTTAAAGGATTAAACGTACATCCCGGTACGGCCAAAGATACGATGGTCAACGCCTCGCTTCTGGCTATGACATTTGCCTCATGGTTGCCGCCAAAGGAACGTCCCGAGCATACGAGCGGTTATGAAGGGTTTTTCCATCTTACCGAAATGAGCGGAACGGTCGAGGAGGCGACCCTGTCGTATATTGTCCGGGATCATGACCGCCGCCTGTTTGAACAAAAGAAAGCGTTGTTGCAATCGCTGGCGGAACAAATGAACAGCCTGTACCCCAATAGTACCTGTCTGGATATAAACGACCAGTACTACAATATGCGGGAGATCGTCGAACCTCATACACATATCATCAACCTGGCCTATGAGGCAATGGTCGCCGCAGGGGTCGCACCGGTGATCAAACCGATTCGTGGAGGGACAGACGGGGCGCGCCTGTCGTTTATGGGATTACCTTGCCCCAACCTCTTTGCGGGAGGCCATAATTTCCATGGCAGGTATGAATTTCTTCCCGTGAAATCCTTAGAGAAAAGCATGCAGACAATCATTCAAATAATAGAGTTATTAACTCAGCAATCATAAACAGAAAGCAATATGAAGAAGACACCATTTACCGACCTGCACATCTCATTAGGTGCAAAAATGCATGAATTTGCAGGATACACTATGCCGATCGAGTATTCCGGTATTATAGATGAACACCTGACGGTATGTCACGCAGTAGGCGTGTTTGACGTATCCCATATGGGAGAGTTTTGGGTGAAAGGAGCTAACGCGCTGGAATTTATACAACAGATTACATCCAACGACGCTTCCGTCCTGACCGTAGGTAAAGCGCAGTATACCTGTTTCCCGAACGACAGGGGGGGCATTGTCGACGACCTGCTGGTTTACCGCTATGAGGACGAAAAATACCTGTTGGTAGTCAATGCGGGAAACATGGAGAAAGACTGGGACTGGTGCGTCAGCCATAATACGGTGGGCGCCGTATTGGAAAACGCGTCGGACAATATGGCGCAACTGGCCGTACAGGGACCGAAGGCAAACGAGGTGTTGCAACGCCTTACGCCTGTTGATTTATCGACTATTCCGTACTACTCTTTTGTAACGGGGGAGTTTGCCGGATGCAAGGATGTCATCATTTCAAATACCGGTTATACGGGAGCCGGAGGATTCGAGCTGTATTTCTATCCCGGCTACGCGATGACCATCTGGAATGCCCTTTTCGAAGCCGGAAAGCCGGAAGGCATCAAGCCGGTCGGGTTGGGCGCCCGCGATACCCTTCGTCTGGAAATGTGTTTCTGCCTGTATGGAAATGAGTTGGACGATACCACTTCGCCTATTGAAGCCGGACTGGGTTGGATTACGAAATTCCCCGAAGGAAAAGAGTTTATCAACCGCGCGGAGCTGGAACGCCAGAAGAGGGAAGGCGTATCCCGTACACTTTGCGCTTTCGAAATGATCGACAAGGGAATCCCCCGCCATGGCTACGAAATAGTAGACGCCGAAGGCCATCCGGTAGGCGTAGTGACGTCAGGCACCATGTCTCCCGTATTAAAGAAAGGGATCGGTATGGGATATGTCAAACCGGCATTGGCACATGCCGGAACAGAACTGTATATCAATGTACGGAACAAAATGTTGAAAGCGGAGACGGTAAAGGGGCCGTTCCGTAAATAAAAAAATGTTTTGATGATGAACAGGGAAAGAGGAAAAGTACGCTTCGGCGTAGTCGGCACCAACTTCATAACGGATTGGGTGATAGCCGGGGCAAGGCAGGATGAACGTTTTGAACTGGCAGCGGTTTATTCGCGAACGCAGGAAACGGCTGCCGCTTTTGCCGCGAAACACCGGATTCCCCATACCTTTACTTCGCTGGAAGAGATGGCGAAAAGCCCGTTGATCGACGCCGTGTATATCGCATCACCCAATTTCTTGCATGCTTCACAAAGCCTGTTATGCATGCAACACGGCAAAGCGGTTCTTTGTGAAAAGCCTTTCGCGTCCAATGCAAAGGAGGCAAAGCAGATGATTGAGGCTTCGCGTACATACCGTGTCGCACTGATGGAAGCGATGAAACCTACGCTCACGCCGAATTTCCTGTCGGTAAAAGAAAACCTGGGCAGGGCAGGTACCATACGCCGTTACTTTTCTTCGTATTGCCAATACTCATCCCGTTACGACAAATTCAAAGAAGGGGTTGTATTAAATGCTTTCAGACCGGAGTTTGCCAATGGAGCGATGATGGATATCGGCGTTTATACGGTGTATCCGATGGTGGTATTGTTCGGTCGTCCCCTGAAGATAGAGGCTTCGGGGATTCTTCTCTCATCCGGGGTGGATGGGCAGGGAGCTGTTCATTTCCTTTACGAGGGGATGAATGCGACGGTACTTTATTCCAAAATAGCCGACTCTTTCCTGCCAACAGAGATTCAGGGCGAGGAGGGGACAATCACACTGGACCGGGTGAACCGTATCGGGAAAGTAACCTATATGCGCCGCCTGCCGTCTGTACCCGCCGGTAAAGGATCACAGTCCATCGTGGAAGATATCAGCATCGCCACAGACAAGGACGAATATTACTACGAAATAGCGGAGTTTATTGATGTGGTGTTATCCGGCAGACGGGAATCATCCGTCAATACGCACGAACGTTCCCTCATCGTGATGGAGATCATAGACGAGATCCGCCGGCAGTTAAACGTAGTCTATCCGGCAGATTCAGCCGGCTAATCCGTTTGGTTGCTATCCTCAAAATCAAACTCGAAATCAAATCCGTCCGGCATATCCGGCCCGGTAAACTGCTCCAGCTCGCGCCGGTCTTTCTTTGTCGGACGGCCTAACCCCTTCGCCCGGTTCACAAAGCCGGAAATACGGTTCATCTCCATCAGTTCATATTGGTCGGGAGTCGTCACATTCTCCAGGTACCCGGCAACCAGCTTGGCGCCCATCCGCCGTTCGGTTAATGCCAATACCTTGAACGAATAGGTGACGGGAGGCTTCCGTATCTGTATAATGTCTCCCACTTTCACCATACGCGAAGGCTTCACAGGTATCTGGCCGATCATGATCCGGTTTTTCCGGCATGCTTCGGCGGCGATCGTGCGGGTCTTGAAAATACGGGTCGCCCACATCCATTTATCTATCCTGACTTCATCCATCTTTCCCTATCTGTTGTTATACTGATTCATGGTACATTGTACGCCGGACAGACAGAAACTTTTAATGATCTCTACCGCCTGTTTCATCTTGTCATCCATAACGGCCATCTCTTCCGGCTCAAACGCCCCCAGGACATAGTCGATTTGTCCGCCGCGAGGAAAGTTGTTCCCGATACCAAAACGCAACCGGCAGTATTCTTGCGTATTCAAAATCTCCTGAATATGTTTAAGTCCATTATGACCCGCATCACTCCCTTTCGGTTTTAACCGTAATGTCCCGAAAGGTAATGCGATATCATCGACAACAACCAGCAGGTTGTCTATAGGGATAGCCTCTTTCTGCAACCAATAGCGAACAGCCAGCCCGCTAAGGTTCATAAAGGTGTTGGGCTTGAGTAAAAGTAGCTCTTTATTCTTCACGCGCAACCGCGCGACAGCTCCGTAACGCACTTCCGAAAATGGTACGCCACCATCTTCGGCCAGTGCATTGACAATACGAAAGCCGATATTATGACGAGTCCCCCAATATTGAGGTTCAAAATTCCCCAATCCGGCTATTAAGAATTTCATCACATACAGAACCCTGGTTTATTTGCTTGCAGCAGCGCCACGGGCGGCACGCGTCAACTTAACGGCGCATACAACCGCATTCTTTGCATTCACCAATTCCAACTGGTCAAAGTGCAGAGAACCGACCTGTATGGTTTTCCCCAGACCGAGGTTTGTAATATCAATCGTCAACTTTTCAGGAATCTGTTTGTATAACGCTTTTACTTTCAATTTCCTCATTTCAAGGCTCAACTTACCACCGGATTTCACACCTTCGGCATATCCTTCCAAAGCAACCGGTATGTCGATCACGATGGGTTTTTCTTCAAATATTTCAAGGAAATCAATATGTAAAATAGCATCAGTCACCGGATGGAACTGAATGTCTTTGATCATAGCCGTCGCCTTTTTACCACCTTCCAGGCTTAACTCTACCAGAAATACTTCCGATGTATAAATCAGGCCGCGAATACCATCTTGTGTTACGGCAAAATTGGTTACAACAACCCCTTTGCCATCGCCAAGATCGACGACATGTTCTCCGGTATTCAATGTGCCTTCGTAAGGCAACACCACCGGTTCGCTACCATACAAAACTGCAGGAATCATATTGCCCCTGCGAACAGCCTTTGAGGCTTTCTTTCCGACGATCTCCCTCGGAACTCCCTTTAATTGAAATGTTTTCATCTCTTTACTTTAATTGTGTTACTCAAAATTAGTATGCTTCCTAATTTCCCATCACACGATGCTGGGTCTAAAAAAGCGTCGCAAAGATAGGCTTTTTCTTTGTATTCTCAAACTTTTTGTAATTTTACAGGATTAAAGTAGAACAAATGCTGCGGGAAGTAAAAAAATCAGATGCCGGACGTATTGCGGAGATATACAATTATTATATTGAGCATACGATCGTTACGTTTGTGGAAGAAAAAATAGCCGTTGACGATATGGCGAAACGGATAGAAGATGTGCTGCAAAAGGGGTATCCTTATATCGTCTGTGAAGAAGGCGGCGAGGTGGTCGGTTATGCTTACGCCAATACCTGGCGTCCCCACGCGGCCTACGGCATCACCCTGGAAACGTCTGTCTATTTGGATATTCGTTCTGTCGGAAAAGGTTTAGGAAGCATACTGTATGCGGAACTCATCGAAAGAACAAAAAAAATAGGGATCCATTCTTTGATCGGGGTACTGTCTTTACCTAACGATGCCAGCCGAAGACTGCATGCAAAAACAGGCTTTCAATTAGCCGGCCTGTTTCGTGAAACAGGCAAGAAATTCAATCGCTTGATCGATGTCGAGTTCTGGCAATTGCTATTTTAAAGATAAAACTCTTTTTTTTGAGATGCCGCACTTTGGCACTCCAGACATCTACCTTTGTCGTAAAATGGATTGAGAATATTATCAAAAATGAAACTGACTTAGTCATTAAAATTAAAAGTGTAAACCAAATTCAGTAAAGGTCAATTGCTCGGGAGCAAAAAAAAAATGCTCGGGAGCTTTCCATCAAAAGGACAGGAGCTTTTCCAAAAAGGACAGGAGCAATTTTTTTTTGCTCCCGTCCTTTTCTACATAACTACTCCGTTCCGACGCTCTAACTACCTATTTCCGGCGGCATGGACATACACCATCCGGCCGGACTTCTCTTCCCAGAATTTTTTTTTTCGAGAAATCGCTGTCACTTTTCTTGTAATCCATTGCTATTCAACAAATAAAGGGTGACGGCAGCAAAATAATCGCTGTCACCTAATTTTGTAAATCCGTAAGCGTCTCGGCGATGCCGTATGTGTATATAGTGTGCGGTGCTATGCTTAGTCTGTCTATGCTTTTGGTAGCGTCAGTGTCGCCTCTTCGGCTTTGGTAAATGGTTGTTGATTGGT
>JAISQD010000081.1 GCA_031274415.1 Tannerellaceae bacterium
CGTTTGCCGGTCGCGGAGGATGTGGTAAAACTCTTTTCTGATAAAGGCCATCAATGGTTTCATAGCGGTTATTCTCCTCTCTTTGCTTTGCGTGCCAACGCTTGAAATACTTCATTTATAGTGCCCGCCCGGTGTGTCGCCTTTAAAGCGGCGGGTTTGTCGAGCGCATCAATCCGTCCGTCGACCATGATGGATACACGGTGGCAGTATTCGGCTTCATCCATGTAATGGGTCGTCACAAAAACGGTGATGTTTCGTGTCGACGCTTCGTAGATCAGCTCCCAGAACTGGCGGCGGGTAACAGGGTCGACGCCTCCTGTCGGCTCATCCAGGAATACGATTTTCGGTTCGTGGATGATGGCGACGGAGAAGGCCAGTTTTTGTTTCCAGCCCAAAGGCAGGGCGTCTACGAAGGTGTTCCGTTCGCTTTCCATGCCCAGCGTGTGCAGCAACTCGTCCGTTTTGTCCGACAACCGGCGGGAAGAAAGGCCGTAGATCCCACCGAAGAGGCGGATATTCTCCCATACTTTCAAGTTGCCGTACAGGGAAAATTTTTGGCTCATATAGCCGATGTTCCGTTTGATCTGTTCGGTCTGTTTATAGACGTCAAAGCCGGCAATCCTTGCGCTGCCCGACGTGGGCGTGGAAAGGCCGCAAAGCATCCGCATGGCCGTTGTTTTCCCTGCGCCGTTCGCTCCGAGAAACCCGAAAATCTCCCCCTCTTTCACCTCGAAAGAGATCCGGTCTACGGCGGTAAATGTGCCGAAACGTTTGGTCAGCCTGTCGGTTTCAATCACATTCATAACGCCTCCATTTCCAAGTCCATAAAACGGTCTTCCACACTTGGCCCGACCGGCTCGATTACAGCGTCCGGGTATCCCTTTTCTTTCAGGTATTGCCTGAGGCGCAGGATATCCCCGCCATCCGGTTTTAATGTCAGGTGGTGGGAATCGCCGAACGCGTAACAGGAGTATGTCCCCGCATAGGCGCGGAGATCGCCCAGCAAGGGATACATCGCTGCCGAACGGACGGCATACAGCGGCTTGTCAAACGCTTTACGGATCGCTTCCGGCGTATCAATGGAGAGGCATTTCCCCGAACGGATCAATGCGATACGGTCGCAGCGCGACGCTTCATCCATGTAGGGGGTAGAGACAAGGATCGTGATCCCCTGTTTCTTCAACCTGTCCAGCATATCCCAGAACTCGACGCGCGATACGGGATCGACGCCCGTTGTCGGTTCGTCGAGAAAGAGCGCATCCGGACGGTGGATCAAGGCGCAACACAGCGCCAGTTTCTGCTTCATCCCTCCCGACAGTTTCCCGGCTTTACGTTTCTTGAACGGTTCGATCTGCACATAAATATCATGGATCAGGTCTTCGTTTTTCTCCAGCGTAGTATTGAACACGGTAGAGAAAAAGGTCAGGTTCTCTTCCACCGAAAGATCCTGGTAGAGCGAGAAACGCCCCGGCATATACCCTACCCGTTTACGGATCTCCTTGAGATCGCGTACGATATCCAATCCACACACGGAAGCCTCCCCGGCGTCGGGCAGGATCAGCGTGGTCAGGATACGGAAAAGGGTGGTTTTCCCGGCCCCGTCCGGCCCGATCAGGCCGAAAAGTTCCGCCTCCCGTATGGTCATCGTCAGGTTGTCTAACGCCGGTATATCCCCGTACTTTTTGCTTATATTCCGGATACGAATGTCATTCATCTGAGGGGAGGCGGGTTAAAACAGGACTTCGCCGTATTGGCCGATTTTCAGGTAACCGTCGTTCTTCACGGCTATTTTTATCGCATACACAAGGTTTGCCCGCTCCTCTTTGGTTTGTATCCCTTTTGGCGTGAACTCCGACTTGTCTGATATCCATGTGATGGTTCCCGGATACTCCCGCCGTCCGTCTGTCCCGTAATCGGCAAATACACGGACGGCCTGTCCCTGTTTGAGTTGGGATAATTGCCCGGCCGTGATATAGGCGCGTAAAAAGAGGACATCTATCTCCGCCACTTTGTACAAGGGTCGCCCCGCTACGGTCACTTCGCCCGGTTCGGCATATTTTTGCAACACCGTACCGGTCTGCGGATTGATGATGCGACATTTCTGCAACTGGTCGTCCAGCTGCATGATCTGGTACAGGAGGCTCTCCTTTTCCGCATCGGCGCTGCCGGCTGTTTTGTCCAGGTTGGAGTATTGGGCGTCCAACTGTTTTTGCAGGTATTTGATCTGGTTGACGATATCGTCGACCTGCTTTTGATTCCCCGCATTCGCTTTCACTAAGTTCTCCATACGCTGCTGTTCGGTGCGCGCCGTGGCCACCTGCTGTTCCAGCGCCGCAATTTGCTTATGGATATCCGGTTTGCGTATATCGACAGCCTTTAATCCGGCGGACAGTTGCCGCTTTTTGAGGTACAGCTGCATGCTGTCGATATAGCCCAGGCAGGCGCCGGCCGTCAGATAATCCCCCTCTTCGAGGGTCAGTTCCATAATTTTCCCGCTTATTTCGGAAGAGACCACGATCTCGGTTGCTTCAAAAGCGCCGGAGGCGTCAAACGCCTTTTTGTCTGTATCACACGCCGTAGCCATCATCATCATTCCCAAGAGTATAAGATACCTAAACTGTTTCATGTGTTATGGATTGTTATTCGTTGTGTACATATAGTGATAAACCGACATGAGCTGTTGCATACGGTGCGTGGCGACAGTCTGCTTTGCCTGGTCTTCGGCATTGATCTCACGAATCAGGTCGGTGACGGAAATCACGCCGTTAGCTAATTTGGCCTCCGTCGCCTTTTTGATGCTGGTACGAAGGCGCACGATTTCATCATCCGTTTCCAGCAGTTCCGCCATTTTCCGTACCTCGGCATGTTGCTGTATGGCCTGCAGACGGGTATTAAAGAGGAACGTTTCCCGCTGTACGTCGATCAACCGGCGGTTGACCTCTATCTTCCGGCGGTCATTCTTCAGCGTATAGAGCGCGCCCATGTTCCACGAGATACGGAGGCCGGCGACATAAAAAGGTTCGAAGCTGTTTTCCAACATATTAAGGCCGGGGCGACCGTAACCTCCCTGAACAAAAACCCCGACGCGCGGCATCAGGCCTGCCGTAACCTGTTTATGCTGTATCCCCAACAGGGCGCTTTTCATGTCCAATACCTGAAGCTCCGGCCGGTTAATGCCGGTGGAGAGGGCAGAAGAGAGGGGCTTTCCCGGCATGGAGGGTACGATGAGGTAAACCGAGTCGCCGAGCGGCCGGTTGATCAATATCCCCAACATCCGGCCGTAAGCCGCCCTGTTGGCTTTCAGCTCCGTTTCTCGCTGTCGGGTATTCAACAACTCCGCCTCCATCTTTTCACAATCCGACAGGTTGGCCATGCCATTGTCCATCATCGCCCTGAGGCGGTCGAGCATGATGTGAAGCTCCCGTTGGAGCAGGGCATTCTGGCGAAGTAATTCATCCTGCAACAGGCATCCGAAATAGAGCTGGTTCACCCTGTCGTTCAGCGCATACAGGTCGCTTTCCAACTGTTTCCGGTCGGCAGCTGCCCCGGCCTGTACCCATTCGCGCGAAGCGTGTATCGCGCCGCCGTCCCAAACTGTCTGGCTCAACTCGGCCACAACCTGGTACTGATTCCTGTTTAATGTGGGGATGGACAGATCCGGCATGATGGTCGAAAACCGCTCCGCATCAAAGGGCAGTTTCGTGACGTCGCTCTGATAGGTCGCTTTCGCTTGGACAGCGAGCTGGGGCAACCACCCCTTGCCTGCATTCGACAGGTTATACTGCTCCGTCTGATCAATCAGTTCATACTGCCGGATAAGTGGATAGTTCGTATGCGCCCACTCATAACATGCGGCCAGCGTGATACTTTCCTGTCCTTTCACAGGCATTGCCAGCAATGCCGTGCACAGGATCAGGTGCAAGTAGTTGATACATAACTTCATATGCCAATGTTTTACGTTGGGTGTCAAATATATGGAGAATAGCACAGATTGTACCGAATACGGCTCACTTTTATCTATTTTTAACCGTTCATAGCCCTTTTGTCCTAAGTTTATCCTATGTTTGTCCCTGCACCCCTTCTTCTCCCCCCATTAAACCAGCAAATACGTTCGGCGTTTTGTTATTTCCCACACAAAGGGAAAACGGCCTACACATTTTCCGGACGAATATCATGCCTATTTTACACATTTTCCGGACGAATAATCAAGCAGCTGTTCACATAAAAATATGCCGGATAAGGAAATATTGAGCAAATCGTTATCTATTCGCGTGTTTTTCAACGAAAAACGAATTGGAACGACGTTGGCGCCGTACTGCATGACGAAATCAACTTCGCTGGTTTCGCCACCTGACCAATAAAATAGCGTATGTTTTGCCAACTGCTGTAAAACAAATTGTTCGGCGACCAAACCGTTAAACTCATCAAAAATGGCCGTCTTGCTTTGTATCACGTCAAACGGAATTTCGGCAAGATTGCGAAATAACCCGATATCAACGAAATAGAGTTTAAATGCAGACGGGTTAGCGTATGATTTGAGCGGGATTTTGTCGCCGCAGCTGACCTGATTTACACGGCGCACAATGCCCGCATCAATTAACCATTCGATCGCCATTTCGTATTCCCGCGCCCGCGCACCGGTTTTGATCATCCCATAAAGAAATTTGTCGTTTTTCTTGGCGAATTGGGCGGGCAAACTGTCAAAAACCTGACGGATACGGACAGCAGTTGTGTTGTCGGTATGTTTGATAAAGTCCTTGCGGTAGTTGCCTAAAATCTCTTCCTGGATAGCATGAATGGTTTCAACATTTTGATTTTCAACCCAGTCGGCAACAACTTCGGGCATTCCGCCGATATAAAGGTATTGCTTGAATAAATCAGACAGAATTTCGTTAAATGTCGTTTCAAAAGGGTTTGATTTTAAGAAAGCGGCGATATTTTCCCTGCCGTTTGCCCACAAAAATTCTTCAAAATCCATCGGTTCTAATTTCAGCGTATTCACCTTGCCCACAGGGAAAGAGGTGTTTTTGTTTAAAAAAATACCGAGCAAACTTCCCGCGGTAGCAATATGATATTCGGGGGCATCTTCGCAAAAATATTTCAAGGAGGTCAACGCACGAGGCACTTCCTGCGCCTCGTCGAAAATAATCAGTGTTTTGGATGGCGAAATTTTCATATTCAAAAGCAGTTCAAACATGGTAATAATACGCTTGGGTTCGATTGAGCCGTTGAATAAATCAATCATCTCCTGACTTGGATTTTGAAAATTGATGTATGCTACATTTTCAAAATGCCGCTTGCCAAACTCTTTAAGCAGCCAGGTTTTGCCCACCTGACGCGCCCCTTCAAGCAAGAGAGGCTTTCTGCCTGCCTTGTCTTTCCACTTGATGAGTTCAGACATTAATTTCCGTTCCATATTGCTTTTTAATTAGTAAACTCCGCCTACAAAGATACTTCTTTTTCTTGTTTTTTATGCAGGAAAGGAGAAGCCGGAGGGAAAAGAATGTCATGTCAGGCGAGTATGTGAAAAAAAGAAAATGGCCTCAAAATAGGGGGGCAATTTCGCTGTTTTTAGTGCTAACAACCGTTAAATTCTGACTATTTGTCAAGTAAAAGTGGTATTTCGCTATCTTTAACATTTTCAAAATGGGCATAAAAAAGGCCGAAAATAGGCGTTTTATATAATATTATGCCTGTTTTAGGGGTCGATTTACATTCGTTCACTAAAAACATAAGCGTCTTTTCCGGAAATGATGCTGATGTTTTTCCAAAAAACAATGCGTGTTTTCCGGAAAACATAAGCATCATTTCCAAAAGTGACGCTGAAAAATCTCCAGCATTCGTTAAGCTTACATAAGATTTCGTTAAATCAACGTTTTTTATAGCCCATTTTCTCTCTTTTTTCGCACAGTTGCAAATTGACATATTGATGCTAATTTCAGTTAATATGCAGACAAATAACAGGAAAACAAGTCGATTAAGTCTATTTAATACCTAAAAATCGCCAAATTGTTGACAAAATGTATTTTTTAAACCCTCAAATTCTACCATTTTTCCTATCCAAAGACAGATTTACAGCCAGGAAAACGATTTTCAGCGGGGTTATTTTTGTCATTTTGTCAAAACACCTGATTGACCTCCTGTTTTTGTCATATTGTCAAAGTTAAATACCTCCCTTATCGTAGTCGCAGCCTGTCTTTATCCGAATGTCTGTTCATGTCTGATGTAATCACGGTTTCGCCCTCGTTCAGGCCGTTTTTTACCTCTACGTAATTGTAGCTGCTTTCTCCCAGTGTCACGTTGCGTTTGACGGCTTCGCCGTTTTGGACGACCCACAGATCGTACTCTTCGGGGCCGGTGTAATAGGAGCGATTGGCGATGCGTAGCACGTTTTCCTGTACGGAATGGATGACATAGACATCCACTTTCAGGCCGGAACGCAGCAGTTCGTTTTGGTTGTCGTCCAGCAAGATAGCGAAGTTGATGATGCCGTTTTGAACGGATGGCACGACGTTCCCGACCTTTCCGCGCAACTCTCTTCCCGACACCTTAATCAGGGCGTTACTGCCCGACAGAATCCGGTTCCCGTAACTTTCCGAGACCTCCGCCTCCACCCTGTAACGCGACAAATCGGAGACGATGGCCAATTGTGCGCCCTCGGGCACTTTCGACCCCACCTGGTCGTTGACCCAGGTCAGCGTCGCGGAGCGGGGGGCGCGAACCTGCGCTTCCGCCATCGTTTTGTTCTGTAAATGAGCATTATTCAGCGCGATGGAATAATCCAGTTCCAGTACTTTGTTGTCGGAAGCGATGATGCTTTTTTGGTTCTCATATTTGCGCTTCAACTGTTTCAGTTTCAGCTGTTCGACGGCAAAGTTCAGCTCCGCCTGCCTGATCTTATCCGACGTTCCCGCGCCGATGCTGTCTAAGAAACGTTCGTTTTTGAGCAGGATTTCCATCCGCCGGATCTGCATTTCGTCTATTTCGATCTGCATTTCAAGGTCGGAGAGGGTACTTTGGGACTTGACTTTCTCCTGTTCGAGTTTGTAGAGCTTCATTTTCAGTTCGTTATCCTGCTTGTCGATTTCGGTATGGATAGCGGCCAGATCCAGTTTGAGGATCACATCGCCCTCATTCACAGGGTCACCGGCCTTTTTATAGACCTCTACGATTTTGGTGGAAACGGGCGAGATAATGACCTCTTCCGACAGGGGGATGATTTTGCCTGTGGCAGGGATGGATATCTCGATCGTCCCCCTGTCAACCACCGACGTATAAAGGTCATCGGCAGCTATGCCCGGCCGGAGCAGGCGTACAAGGCCGATGAAAACCAGGCAAACGGCCAGCGCCGCAACCGACAGGGTGGCGATCCATTTTATTTTGCGTTGCCGGATCATTTCAGGCTCTATTTTTATGTCCATAGTGATGAGAAATTAGTCGTTATCAGATAAATGCATGATGTTCGTATTCGTGATAAAGTCAAACAGCGTGATTTGACGGAGGTTGTAGTAGCACAGCCACGACAAATACAGTTCGTTGATGTATTTTCGTTTGGCGTTGTCGCGCTCTATTTGTGCGGAATTGATGTCCAGCACGTTGATCGTCCCCATGACAAAGGTCTGAAAGGCCGTTTCGTAGCGCAGTTGGGCGATGGAGTCGGCGTATTGGGCGAGGTTCACCAATTGTGCCTGATGGCGGAATTGCGATACGGA
>JAISQD010000153.1 GCA_031274415.1 Tannerellaceae bacterium
TATTCGACTATCTCGGTGGGCAATACATATTTTGTTAATGACTGCAATAAATTATCCTTTACCATTTTTTTACCGCAAAGGTAGTATTTTTTTAAACACAGGGTTTTACTGGTGAGCCAGCGTTATGCCTATTGTCTGACCTGCTGCCTGAACAAACAGCCCGCATCCACAAAGCAATTAAGAACAACAAACATCTGTTTGACCCTCACTATTTCGACAGATATCCTGACGAACTTGACGATTAAAATGTCTAACCCTTATTCCCCGGATAGCAATATCCGGGGGATTTATACAGCGAAGTCGTTGAAGACTTTGATGCCTTCCTGCTTAGATTCGTCAAGGACATGGGCGTAAATAAGCGTTTCGCGCAATTCAGAGTGACCCAATATATCTTTTAAAGAAGCAAGGTCTTTAGTACGGCGAAGGTAGATCGTGGCAAAGGTATGACGCCCTACCTTATGACTGATTGGTTTGTTTATTTCCGCTATTTCCGCTATCTTACGCAGATAACGGTTCATCGTTTGATCGGCCGGAAGATGTTCAAAGATAGCGCCCTGTCGTCGCGTCCCCACAATATTGTGTATGACTTTATGAAGCGGATCCGAAATAGGAATAAGAATTGGCTCAGGTTTTTTATTGCGCAGTTTGCGCCTGAAATAAGTAAAACTATCTATATTGAATTGTTCTAACTTCAATGTTTTAGCATCTCCGACATGCAAGGAGCTAAAACAAAGGAAAAGGAAAAATTCCAATGTTTTATGATAGTGAGGTTCCAATTCTCCTTTATTATAAAGGTTGAGCAACTTTTGCAATTCGTCTTCCGTAAGATAACAATAGCTTGGTTTGGTGCGCCGTATGCTCCATTGTTCAAAGGGATTCTCATCCATATATCCGGCTTTGAATGCCGCCCGCACATATTTACGGATCGTCGACATGTTTTTATATGCCGTATTCTCATTATTTTTCAAATCCTTTCGCAGGAAAGAATAATAATCGTCCAGCCATCCGACGGTAATATCGTCGAAATGTAAATCGGGATTAAATTCCTGCATTTTCTTAATGACTGATTTATGCACCATGAACGTACTCATTTCTAAACGTGAAGATATTTTCTTCTGGTAATCCGTAATGAACTCAAAAAACGTTTGAAAATCATCCGGTCGATGGTATGCCCGTAAAAAAGCATCCCGCGTAAGCGTCTTATTCCTCAGTCTGTATTTCACAAACACGTCATTGATTCTCGCTAATATCTGTTCGATAATAAGATTTTTATCCCTGAAATCCTTATCTCCCGAAGAAACGCAACATTTCCTGTCGTTCCAATGCTTCTTCTCGCATGAAACGCCGGAAGAGAAATTTACTTTCTGCCTGTTAACGTAAAAAAGCACCCATACATTGCCTGTATCGGATGCTTTTCCCGTAATCCTTAGATAAACATTTATCGCTGCCATAGTGGGCTATATTTGGGTATGTTCTACTGTCTTTTTCGCATAATGGGCTACATTTCGTCAACTTCCTTCTTTCTCTTTACGCCAAGCAATTGCTTGAATACCATATAAATAGCAAAAGCCGAACATCTTGCGATATTCGGCTTTTTGCACAAACGAGGTTCCTGGCGGATTCGAACCGCCGTAAACGGTTTTGCAGACCGGCGCCTAGCCACTCGGCCAAGGAACCATTCAAAGAGGTTGCCCTCTTATTTGCGAGGGCAAAGTAAACCAATCTTTTTGAATTATACAAATACCTGTCGACCTTTTTCCTAACTATTCATCTATTGGACATATAGCGGAAATCAATCCAAAAGCGACATGATCGTTCAAACTCCATACTATTTCGCCGTTGCCGTCTACCTCTATGACCTGGGGATTGCCGCCGGAAACTGTCGCTTCGTCATGCCCCTGCCAATTGCATATGTAGACGCCGCCATGACAAACGGGCAGCAGTTGTGCAACAAAAGAAAGGGAAATGCCTTCAATATCATTCGCGCCGACCGTGCGTACCACCTCCCCTGTTTTCAGGTCGATCTCCATGTAACTATGGGCATCCCCGCAAGCGACCAAGTAATTGCCGTTATCCAAAGGCGCAATACAGAAGGGGTTACCGGCGACTTTAGTACGGTTGACCACTTGTCCGGAGGGCGCTATTTCGTGTATTTCGGAAGTGGCGAATAATGGGATCAGGTAATTCCCCCGACTGTTCTTGTCTATCTGGCGAAACTGGGCATGGGGGGTCTCGATCCGCGTGTCGACTTCTGTTTTTGACAGGATTTCACCTTGCGGGTTTACTTCCAGGATAGTCGCCGGAATGCCGCACCAGGCCAACAGGTAATTCCCGTCGGAAAGCACACGCGCCGTATGCATCTCGCACCCTTCGGGGACAGCGATATCCCATATCTCTTTCTTATCCCGGCTAATCAGCTTAGCCCCTTTTGAATAGGAAAACAGGATATTCCCATCGGGAGTAGCGGCCACCGAATTGCAGTCCCACCCTTTTAGGAGAGGGTACTCCCACTCTATCGCTTTCGTTGTTTTGTCGGCAATGACAATTTTATTCCAGCCCGAACCGCTTAACAACAATTTGCCGGATTTTTGTGTATACGCTGTCAGTGCCGGCAAACAGAGAGCCATTAAAAGAAACTTTTTCATTTTTCTAATCGTATGATTGTTACTTGTTCATTTCATATCCCGAGTGACAAAAGTACGTAAATTTTTCTTTGTTGTTCCTATTTATTTATTCTACCTTTGCACCCTGTTATTGAACAATATAGAAAACAGAACGAAATCCGTATTATAAACAGAATAGATTATGACAGATTTAAAGGAAAAACTTTTCCCGGAATTTCCACCAATCCCGACAGAAGAATGGATGGAGAAGATCACGGCAGACCTAAAAGGGGCTCCGTTTGAGAAAAAGCTGGTTTGGAAAACGAGCGAAGGATTCAACGTAAACCCTTTCTATCGTGCAGAAGACATCGAAGAATTGCGAACGACTGTTTCTCTTCCGGGTGAATTCCCATATGTTCGTGGAATCAAAAAAGACAACGATTGGAAGGTGCGTCAAAACATTGACGTGACAGATTTTAAGGCAGCGAACGAAAAAGCGCTCGATTTGCTTGGGAAGGGCGTGACTTCCCTTGGGTTTCATTTCAAGGGAGATGATGTCGGCCTGGAAAATATAACGGCATTATTACACGGGATCTCTCCCGAGAGCGTGGAATTGAATTTCAAAACCTGTAACAGCAAGACGGAGAAGCTCATCCATATCCTGTGCGATTATGTAAAGGAACAGGGCGCAGATCCCAACAAATGTTACGGCTCCGTAGGTTTCAACCCGTTCAAAAAACCGTTGGTCAGAGGCTGTCTGGTCGACGATTGGGTAGAACAAACCACCGCCGTACTCGAGGCGGGCAAAGCGTTGCCCCATTACAGGACGCTTGCCGTCGACGCTTGCGGCTTGAGCGATGCCGGAGCCTATATTTTTCAGGAGTTGGGGTATGCCTTAGCTTGGGGAAATGAAATCGTGGCGAAGTTGACGGAGGCCGGCTTTCCGGCAGATGAGGTGGCAGGGAAGATCAAGTTCAACTTCAGTATCAGCGCCAACTATTTTATGGAAATCGCGAAGTTCCGTGCAGCCCGTTGGTTATGGGCGGAAATTGTAGCGGCCTATCATCCCCAGCATCCATGTGCCTGTAAAATGGTGGCGCATGCGCAAACGTCAGCATGGAACATGACGGTTTACGATGCGCATGTCAACCTGCTTCGTTCGCAAACAGAGGCGATGTCTGCCGCTATTGCAGGCGTTGATTCGATGACGGTACTTCCGTTTGATGAGGTATACCGGACGCCGGACGATTTCTCCGAACGTATCGCCCGCAATCAACAGATATTGCTGAAAGAGGAGTGTCATTTCGACAAGGTGGTCGACCCCTCTGCCGGTTCTTATTATATAGAAGCGTTGACCGCCTCTCTGGCGGATGTCGCATGGAAGCTTTTCCTCGCAGTAGAAGAAAAAGGCGGTTTCTATGCCGTAGCAAAATCGGGCGAAGTACAAGAGGTCGTGAATGCGTCGTCTGCCGCACGCAGGAAAGCGGTGGCCACGCGACGGGAGATTCTGCTGGGGACGAACCAGTTCCCGAACTTCGCGGAGGTAGCAGCGGATAAGATCAAAAAAGAGCATGCCGGCGATTGCACGTGTGATTGCGGTTGCGAGGAGATCGCAACGATCCGGCCACTCGATTTCTCACGTGGAGCGTCCGAATTTGAAGCCCTTCGTTTGGCTACGGAGAGAAGCGGCAAAACACCTAAAGTCTTTATGCTGACGATTGGTAATCTGGCGATGCGGTTAGCCCGTTCGCAGTTCTCGAGTAATTTCTTTGCCTGTGCAGGATACAAGGTGATCGACAATTTGGGGTTTGAAACGGTTGAGGCCGGTATCAACGCCGCCATAAAGGCGGGCGCGGCGATCGTTACGCTCTGCTCGAGCGACGACGAATATGCCGAATACGCTCCCGCCGCTTATAAGGCATTGGACGGGAGAGCCGAGTTTGTCGTTGCCGGCGCCCCCGCCTGTATGGACGACTTGAAAGCGCAAGGCATCACGCAATTTATCAACGTCAAGAGCAATGTGCTGGATACGCTGAAAGGGTTCAATGCTACATTAGGAATCGTTTAAGTAAGAAGAAATATGAGACCGAATTTTAAGAATATAGATATAAAGAGCGCCGGATTCGTTGCAACAAATGGTAGCGAATGGGCAAAAGCAAACGGGATTAAAGCGGATTGGAAAACGCCGGAACATATCGAGGTGAAATCCGTTTACACGAAAGAAGACTTGGAAGGGATGGAGCATTTGAATTACGCTTCGGGGCTGCCTCCTTTTCTGCGCGGGCCGTATAGCGGGATGTATGCGATGCGCCCGTGGACGATCCGCCAATACGCCGGCTTCTCTACGGCGGAAGAGTCGAATGCATTCTACCGCCGCAACCTGGCCTCGGGACAGAAAGGGTTGTCGGTCGCTTTCGACCTGGCTACCCACCGCGGATACGATGCCGATCACGAACGTGTCGTCGGCGACGTCGGCAAGGCAGGCGTGTCGATCTGTTCGTTAGAAAATATGAAAGTGTTGTTTGACGGTATCCCATTGAGCAAAATGTCGGTATCCATGACGATGAACGGAGCCGTTCTTCCCATCCTGGCCTTTTATATCAACGCCGGTTTGGAGCAAGGCGCCAAATTGGAAGAGATGTCCGGCACGATCCAGAACGATATCCTGAAAGAGTTTATGGTACGTAATACCTACATCTATCCGCCCGAATTTTCGATGAAGATCATTGCCGATATCTTTGAGTATACGTCACAGAAAATGCCGAAGTTCAACTCCATCTCCATATCGGGCTACCACATGCAGGAGGCCGGTGCGACGGCGGATATCGAAATGGCCTATACGCTGTGCGACGGGATGGAGTATCTCCGCGCGGGGATCAATGCCGGGATCGACGTAGACGCTTTTGCGCCCCGCCTGTCGTTTTTCTGGGCGATCGGGATGAATCACTTCATGGAGATTGCCAAGATGCGTGCCGCCCGTATGTTGTGGGCTAAGATTGTCAAGAGCTTCGGCGCAAAGAATCCGAAGTCCCTGGCGCTCCGTACACACTGCCAGACGTCCGGCTGGTCGCTGACCGAGCAGGATCCGTTCAACAACGTGGGACGTACCTGTATCGAAGCGATGGCGGCGGCGCTGGGGCATACACAGTCGCTGCATACCAATGCGTTGGATGAAGCCATCGCGTTGCCGACAGACTTCTCCGCCCGTATCGCCCGTAACACACAGATATATATTCAGGAAGAGACGCAGATATGTAAGGAGATCGACCCGTGGGGTGGTTCTTATTATGTAGAAACGTTGACCAACGAACTGGTACATAAGGGATGGGAGCTGATTCAGGAGATTGAAAGCATGGGCGGTATGGCGAAAGCGATCGAAACCGGCCTGCCGAAGATGCGTATCGAAGAGGCTGCCGCACGGACGCAGGCGCGTATCGACTCGGGTGTCCAGACTATCGCCGGCGTGAACAAATACCGCCTGGAAAAAGAAGCCCCGATTGATATCCTGGAGATCGACAATACGGCTGTCCGCCTCGAACAGATCGAGCGGCTGAACGAACTCAAGGCCAAGCGCGATAACGAAGCAGTGAAGGCCGTACTGGCGGAGATCACGGAATGTGTCCGCACGAAAAAGGGCAACTTATTGGAGTTGGCTGTAAAAGCCGCCGGGCTTCGCGCGACATTGGGAGAGATATCCGATGCATGCGAAGAGGTGGCAGGTCGTTATAAAGCAATTATCAGAACAATATCAGGCGTGTACTTATCAGAAACAGGTAAAGATCCGTATTTTGCCAAAGCGTGCGAATTGGCGGACAAGTTTGCAAAGAAAGAGGGGCGTCAGCCCCGTATTATGATTGCCAAGATGGGTCAGGACGGACATGACCGGGGGGCAAAAGTGGTAGCAACCGGTTATGCCGACTGCGGTTTCGACGTGGATATGGGGCCTTTGTTCCAGACACCGGCGGAAGCAGCTCGCCAGGCGGTAGAAAATGACGTACACGTGATGGGCGTCTCTTCGCTGGCGGCGGGGCATAAGACGTTGGTTCCTCAGGTGATCGAAGAGCTGAAGAAGCTGGGGCGTCCGGATATTATCGTGATCGCCGGAGGTGTAATCCCGGCACAGGATTATGACTTTTTGTACAAGGCGGGCGTTGCCGCTATCTTTGGGCCGGGAACATCAGTCGCTAAAGCAGCTGTTCAAATGTTGGAGATCCTGTCGGGAGAATAATCCGAAGAGAGGGGATAACGAAAGAGCCTGCACAGGGAGTCCGCCATCGGGGCGGAGACTGTGCAGGCTCTTTTTCTTTATCTTTTATCTACGTCACTGAGCCGTTTTATTTTCGCTACGTTTTCTTTTCTCTTCCCTGATATGGTTCAGTTTGCTCAGCTCTTTCCGCATGAATTGTTCCCTAAAGCCGGAATTACGGATGAAATCGCTGCCGTATTTGAGGTAACAGTCGTACAGGAAACGATCCGAAGCGGTGCTGATCAAACGGTTGACCAGGTATTGATACCGTTCCTGCGCTTTCGCGGAGCGTACTTTGCGCAGCACTTCCAACTGTTCGAAGCGGGTAAGCAGCAGGTGATTCCTTCCCTCCTGCGTATACTTCTGATGAAAATGGATCCGGTCTTCATCCGAAAAAATATGCACCTCGCGGGAAAAGGACAGGTCAAAACAGCCTGTCGCCGCATAGGCGTCGCGCAAGCTCTTCTCTTTGGTATACAAACTTTTTATCCTCTCCTTTTCAATAAAGCGGGCAATATAGTACGGATTGGGATTACCCTCTTTATCCATAAACCGGATATAACGGTTTTTCCGGATAGCCTCTTGCAGAAGATCCGCTATGCCGTCATTCGTCGCTGAGTTCATTTTCCTAAGCCACCCGGAATAGACCTTTTTTGCCCCTTGCAGCCAGAGGTATACCTGCCGTGACGTTAAACATTTCAGTTCGGGCTGTATATTGCTGATGTGAACGATGCTTTTTACTCCCTTGCGGAAGCGTCCGGCAATCTGTATCGTTTCCGTTTGCGGATCAATGACAGAGGATACATTTTGGGACAAATCCGAGATGATAATGACATGGGGAGGAGAAGAGACTTCGATATCCACACCCGAATGGAAACGGAAGGTAAACAGGTTGTAGCGGTTTAACTTCGTCATACCGGTTTCTTTCTTTATCAACTTATTATCATATTGCCTTACAGGAAATTCTTCATCACAAAAGATGTATCCTTTGCCCAATTCCGGAACATCGCGGATCAGCGAATGGATGGTTTCGATAGCATGGCAGAAGATACAGACAGTACCGTCCAATGTATCCATAACCGAAAGTAATGATTCTGCGATATTGTTGGTCGTAATGAGCTGGAGATTCTCCCGGCATACCTCATACTCCGGCTGAATTTTCATGATGGAGAAATCATGCCTCTTCATCCGGATATCTTCGGCAAAGAAACAGGTAGATGAAATAAACGAACGATTGGTAAAAAGGAAGAAATCATTCATCAACTCTTCAGCGGCAGCGTGGGAAACCATGTCGAAAATAGCCTTCTCGCATTCATCAAACAGAAGGAAATAGTTGTCAAACATATTCAGGCCTAACTCGTTCATGATTTTTTTGACCACGGGATAGTATTCAGACGTAGTGACGATTTTCTTCCATTCGGGTTGTTGTAAATAATGGGAGATGTCTTCAAATTCAACCTCATCATATATGCCGAGCGCATTTTTATGTTTCATCACTTTCCCCTTAACAGCGGGGATATTCGGTTCGATAATGATGGAATTTCTTGCGGCTACAAGCTCGCAATAAGTCGCACCTATCCCAGGAAATGTTTTATTAATCATGCAGTTTGACGGAAGGTTTTCAAACCCTTGGCGTTTCAATGCATCCGACAAATACTCATTCTTGTGGATACTAATAATAATCTCTTGACGCATTTTCGTTATTTTATAGACTTAGTTTGAGAATACAAAGATAAGAATAATAACGGGTTACAGCAAACACTTTTGTTTTTTTCATTCTTTATATGATATAATTTATGTATTTTTATCATCAAACAGATAAGGAATCGTCTGTTAATCACCTAATTTTGACAAGTTATTTATTCACTACACGCTATGACACTACAAGAAATAAACCAGGCATACGACCGGATCATCGGTTCATTGAACGGTAAAGAGCTGAAAAATGCCTTCGAGAATATCCAGTCACTCGTCGCAGGAAGCCGCGAATACGCTTTTCAGGATAAACTAAACGAGTTGCAGGATACCTATAAGTATATGCTTCGATACAGGATCGAAGGGGCAAGGGACCCAATGCAGGAAAAGATATACCGCGACCTGCAGATGGCGGCCTACGAGCTGGCCGACCGGATCAAACACAAGATATGTGATACGAAATCGCCGCTTACTTATTATGTCCGCAGGCGTAGCCGGCATATTTTTCCGCCTGTCTCCCCAAGCGAATTGCATGGGCAAATGCTCAGGTATCACGATACGGACAATCAGAAACAGTACGACTTATCGCTCGTTATGTTATTCAATCTCATATGGACTTCCGATCCGTATAAGATCGAAGAAAGCGTTGCTATCAAGGATATTGTAAGCGATCGGAAACTGCCCTTCTCAACAGGCTGCCAGGTTGTATCGGCTTTGACGATGGGGCTGCTGTCGGCATTCGACAAGGAGAAATTACTGTTGCTCTTCGATGCCGCTTCCCTGCCGGAAGAGGAGGAGATACGTGTACGCGCGATGATCGGCATTCTGCTGGTCTTGTATGTCTACGAGAAACGGGTGCCGTTGTATCCGCAGATAGAAACCAGGCTGGCTATCCTTTCCGAGTCGCCCGGCTTTACCAAAACGATTCAAACCATTATCCTTCGTTTTATCCTGGCAAGGGAGACGGAAAAGATCACCAGAAAGCTGCAAGACGAAATCATCCCGGAAATGATCAAACTGAATCCGAAAATCAGCAAGAAGATCAGTTTGGGCGATCTTGCTATCGAAAACCCGGGCGATGAGATGAATCCCGAATGGCAGGATATCCTTTCCGACAGTTCGTTGGGGAAAAAAATCGAAGAGTTTAGCGAGTTACAGCAGGAGGGGGCGGATGTGATGCATTCGACCTTTATCCACCTGAAGAATTTCCCGTTCTTCGGGGAGATCGGGAACTGGTTCTTGCCCTTTACGACCGGACATTCCTGCCTTGGAGACCGCTCTAAGCAAAACGGCAATGAGAAAGAGATACTCGATACCATGTCATCCGCTACATTCATGTGCAATTCCGATAAATATTCGCTTTATCTCAGCATGATGCAATTGCCTAAAGAAATGAAGGAAATGATGATCGGCCAGTTTAACAGCCAGGCATCGGAGGCTATCCGGCAAAACAGGGAAGAATTGGTCGGTAAGAACGACCGGGTGGGCGTGATCACAGGACAGTACATACAAGACCTGTACCGCTTCTTTAAGTTACATCCCAACCATGTCGACTTTCAGGATATCTTTACCATGCCGCTCGATTTTCATAATCTCCCGATTCTCCGCGCCTATATCGCCAACGAAGAGAGCCTGACAACGATCGCCGAGTACTATCTCAGGAAGAACTATTTTCATGATGCCCTGACGATTTACAATGCGTTGATACGGAAAAACGGCGACAGCGATATCCTTTTCCAGAAAACAGGATATTGCAAACAGATGACCGAAGATATGGAAGGTGCATTAGAGGCCTATCTCCGCGCCGACTTATTAAACACCGGAAGTCAATGGCTTATCCGCAGGATCGCCGCCTGCTACCGGACACTCAAACAACCGGGAAAAGCGCTCGAATACTACCGGCGTCATGAAAAGTTAAGCCCCGATTATTTACCGGTACTGATCAATATCGGCCATTGCTACATGGAGCTAAAGAATTATGGCGAAGCGCTAAAATACTATTTTAAAGTGGATTACTTAGATCATAAAAGCCATAAAGCGTGGCGACCTATTGCATGGTGCTCCTTCCTGACAGGCAAGTATGACCAGGCGCGTAATTACTACCATAAGATCATCAACGATCAGCCCAATATGCAGGATCTATTGAATGCCGGACATACCGAATGGGCGTTACAGAATATCAAAGCGGCCGTCACATACTATAAGCAAGCCATCAAAATGGAAGACGAAGACTTCCGGAAATTCAAGAAGCATTTTATGATGGATGTCCCCGACCTGATTATTGCCGGCATCGAAGAGACCGAAGTGCCGCTCATGCTTGACCAGCTACGCTATGCATTAGACGAATAGATACAGATAGCGTCATCTTCTTCAGGACCAGTAGAGGAATCTTTGCAGAGATGCAGAAGTATCGTTGTTTTTGTCTATAACTAATCTTTATTCGACAGTTGTCGAACAGGTGTTTGACAGTTGTCGAACAGCTGTCTGACAGCTGTCGAACAGCTGTTCGACAACTGTCGAATAAAGATTGTCTACAGACCTTTTTTTTATTAGATAAGGAGTGAAGCAACGTTTCCTCCAGACCTTTTGAATAATTTGCGCTATATTTGTGCTATGAGAATAATAATAGAAAAAGATATGACAAAAATTGAAACTGAAAAACAATATGAAGTTATGTGCAAAAGAATTGAAGCGTATGAACAGAGTGTGTGATTTGTTTGGGATTAGGTATCCTATTGTGCAGGGGGGGATGGTTTGGTGTAGCGGGTGGCGGTTGGCGGCGGCGGTGAGTCATGCCGGAGGATTGGGGCTGATAGGCGCCGGTTCGATGCACCCGGAGACGCTTCGCGAGCATATCCGTAAGTGCCGGGCGGCGACGGATAAGCCGTTTGGGGTGAATGTGCCGCTGATGTACCCCGGGATAGAAGGGGTGATGGAACTGTTGGTGGAAGAGGGGGTGAAGATCGTGTTTACCTCAGCCGGCAATCCCAAGACATGGACAGGCTACCTGAAAGAGCGCGGCGTGACGGTGGCGCATGTGGTGAGCAGTTCGCGGTTTGCCGTCAAGTGCGAAGAGGCGGGAGTGGACGCCGTCGTTGCCGAAGGGTTTGAGGCCGGAGGGCATAACGGGCGGGAAGAGACGACGACGCTTTGCCTCATCCCTGCCGTAAGGCGGGCAACGACGCTTCCCCTGCTGGCTGCCGGCGGCATTGGGACGGGCGAAGCGATGTTGGCCGTACAGGCATTAGGGGCAGAGGGGGTGCAGATAGGCACACGCTTTGCGTTGACAAAAGAAAGTTCGGCGCATGACGATTTCAAGCGGCTATGTATCGGCCTGAACGAGGGAGATACGAAGCTACTGTTGAAGAAGCTCTCCCCTACCCGCCTGATAAAAGGCGACTTTGCCTCGGCAGTGGAAGCGGCGGAAGCAAGGGGGGCTTCGGTCGAGGAGTTGAAAGAGCTGCTGGGAAAGGGGCGCGCCAAAAAGGGGATCTTCGAGGGAGACCTGATGGAGGGCGTACTGGAGATCGGGCAGGTCGCCTCGCAGATCCACGAAATACAAACCGCCGGCGAGGTCGTAGATGAGATCGTCGGCGGGTATGAGAAAGCGCTTTCTGAGTTGAGAATTGAGAGTTGAGAGTTGAGAGTTGAGAGTGGGCTTCGACAGGCTCAGCCACTGAATTTTCCTTAATCCCCTTAGTGATGAAAAATATATAACTTGTAATGGTCTGCATTTACCGAACGGCATTCCGTTAGGAATGCCTCGCTCGGTAGAAAAAAGAGGCCACCGCTGTTTCTGCATCCTGTCAGGGATGCA
>JAISQD010000188.1 GCA_031274415.1 Tannerellaceae bacterium
CCCAGCGAAGAGGCGTGGAACCAGATGTATTGGGCATTCCGGTCTATCTTCTCACGGAGTATCCCGTTCGTTTTCCATTGCCCGAAACGCATCATCCTCGCCTTTTTGTGGAAAGGGGAGAGCAGTTCTACGATCAATGCGTATAAATGGATGGCCAGCGTATATATCATACCCGTCGTTCCCTTGGTTTGCTTAGTTTAATACCTCGATAGCCCGCATGAGGCGGCGGATGGTCTCCTCCTTGCCCAGCGCTTCGGTGATCAGGAAAAGGTGCGGCCCCTTGCTTTCGCCTACCAGCGCCAAGCGTGCGGCGTTCATGATATCGCCCAGGTGGTAGCCGTTGCTTTCGATCCAGCCTTTTACGGCCTCTTCCGTCGTCTGGGCATCAAACGGCTCGTGTAAAGCAAGCAGGTCGGCCAATCCGGAAAGCCGGGCGGCGGTATCCGCTTTCCAACGCTTCCTCACCGTCTTTTCGTCATACGCGGCAGGGGCTGTAAAGAAAAAGGAGGCCTGTTCCCACAGCTCCCCGACGACGTTGACCCGCTCCTTAACGAGCCCAACCACCTTTTCCACATAAGCCACATCCGCCATGACCCCTTTTTCCTCCAGAAGCGGCATAAAAAGGCGGGCGATCTCCCCGTTCTCCCGTTGCATCAGGTACTGGTGGTTAAACCATTTCCCTTTCTCGTAATCAAACTTGGCGCCGCTTTTGCTGCATGACGCCAGGTCGAAGAGCCGGATCATCTCCGAGAGGGGCATAAGCTCCCGCCCCTCTCCCGGGTTCCAGCCCAGCAACGCCAGGAAGTTCACCACCGCTTCCGGCAGGTAGCCGCTTTCGCGATAGCCCGAAGAGCGCTCCCCGGTCTTGGGGTCTGTCCATTCCAGCGGAAAGACAGGGAAACCCAACCGGTCGCCATCCCGTTTACTCAGCTTCCCATTCCCCTCCGGCTTCAGCAGCAACGGGAGATGCGCAAAAGCGGGCATCGTCTGTGTCCAACCGAAATAGCGGTACAGCAGCACATGCAACGGGGCGCTCGGCAACCACTCTTCGCCGCGGATCACATGCGTGATCTCCATCAGGTGATCGTCCACGATATTGGCCAGGTGGTAGGTCGGCAAACCGTCGGCCGATTTATACAACACCTTGTCGTCCAGTACGGACGAATTGATGACCACATCCCCGCGGATCAGGTCGTGGACATGGATATCTTCGTTTGGTTCAACCTGTATCCGGACGACATACTGATGCCCCTCTTCGATCAACCGTTTTGTCTCTTCGGCGGATAGGGTCAACGAGTTACGCATCGCCATGCGCGTAGAGGCATCGTACTGGAAATTCGCCGTTTCATTCCGTTTTTTCTCCAGCTCCGCAGGTGTATCAAACGCATAATAGGCATGACCGGACTCCAGCAATTGCCTTACATATAGTATATACGTATCTTTCCGTTCGCTCTGCCGGTATGGACCATAGTTCCCACCGTATCCGACGCCTTCGTCAAAGCGGATACCCAACCAGCGGAATGCGTCGATAATATAGGCTTCCGCTCCCGGAACGAACCGTTGCGAATCGGTATCTTCGATGCGAAGAATAAAATCCCCGCCTTGTTGTTTAGCAAATAAATAGTTGTATAATGCTGTACGTACACCTCCAATGTGTAGCGGTCCGGTCGGACTTGGAGCAAAGCGAACTCTTACTTTTCGTTGAACCATCATGTTCTTTTTTCTATCAATAATAGCCGCAAAATTAGTGGTTTTTTTTCTCTTACTAAATTTTTTACGTACATTTCGCTCCTAATTACCAAGATGCAGGATATGAAATTGAACTATCATACGATTCCTACCGCTGTCTTCTTCGTCGTTGCGGCGATACTGATTGCCTATTTCTTCCCGCGTGAGGGCAAGTTCAGGTACCAGTTTTATGAAGGGAAACCCTGGCGTTATGAATTGCTTACGGCGCCAAGCGATTTCCCTATTTATAAAACGGACGAAGAGGTGAAAGCCGAAAAAGACAGTGTATTGAGCCGGTTCGAACCCTATTACAGGATAGACCCTTCGGTTGAACAAAGGCAGATCGACAAACTAAGGGCTGTCTATAACGCCGGAACCGGACAACGGATTACGCCGTCCCATATGCAATCCATCGAAAGAAGCCTGAGCCGGTTATACAAGGCAGGTATCCTTTCGCACCAAGACAGGGAAACGCTGGGAAAAGAGAACCGGGAGCGGATCAATATCCTGGAGAACAACATCGTTAAACCCCACTATGTATCCGACCTGTTCACCATCAGGACCGCCTATGAATTTGTATTGAACAACGCTCCACCCGGCGTGGACAAAGAGCTGTTACGGGCATACAATATCAATCACTATATAGAAGAAAACATCTTTTATGACAAGGAGATGTCGGACAAAATCAGGGAGGACAAGCTGCAAAGCGTTGCCATATCCAACGGCATGGTACAAGCCGGCGAACGGATCGTAGACAGGGGGGAGATCATCGACGCCCGGACGTATGAGATCCTGCGTTCGCTCAAGATCGTACATGAAACGAAATCCGGTGTGACCCAGCAACAGGGCATTATCTTTGCCGGACAGTTCGTGCTGGTCTTCGTGCTGATCTTCTGCCTGTGGCTATACCTCTGGTCGTTCCGTTCCCGCATATTGTACAGCCGGACGAATACCATTTTCCTCCTGCTTTGCGTATTTGCCGGTTGTCTTCTGACGGAACTGTACGTGACGTATAGCCTGTTCAGTGTCTATATCTTACCCTATGCTATTGTCCCTATTGTGGTACGTACCTTCTTCGATTCACGAACGGCCCTGTTTGTCCACCTGATTATCGTGTTGATTTGTTCCCTGATGGTACCTTATCCCCACGAATTTCTGATATTGCAAACCGTAGCCGGTATGGTGGTGACCTTTAGCCTGAAAGATCTGTCCGAACGCTCGCAGCTGATCCGTTGCGCGTTCTTCATTTACCTGTCATACGTTTTTTGCTATATCGGTATGAGCCTTTATCTGGAGGCTGATTTCAACAAGTTGAATTGGCTGATGTTGCTCTATTTCGGTATCAATTTCATCCTCCTTATGTTTACCTACATCCTGGTATACATGCTGGAAAAGGTCTTCGGATATGTGTCCAGCATTACGTTGGTCGAACTGTCCAACATCAATACCCCGCTGTTAAAGAAGCTCTCCGAAGTGGCTCCGGGTACGTTCCAACACTCCCTGCAGGTCTCTCTCCTGGGGTCGGAAGCCGCGACCAAAATAGGGGCCAATGCCCAGTTGGTACGTACCGGCGCCCTGTATCACGATATCGGCAAGATGTCGAACCCCGCGTTCTTCACCGAAAACCAGACAAGCTTCAACCCGCACGACCAGATCACACCCGAGCAGAGCGTCCAGATCATTATCGGTCATGTCACCGAGGGAGTGAAGATGGCGGAAAAAGCCTCATTGCCGCATACCATTATTGATTTTATCCGGACGCATCATGGGCGGGGAAAAGCGAAATACTTCTACACGATGTTCAAAAACGACCATCCGGATGAAGAGATTGATGAAGCCATGTTTACCTATCCCGGCCCGAATCCTTTTTCGAAAGAGACCGCTGTCCTGATGATGGCCGATTCGGTCGAAGCCGCTTCACGCAGCCTGAAAGAGCATACGGAAGAGGAGATTAAGACATTGGTAAACAAAATCATTGACAGCCAGATAGCCGACGGCCTGTTAAAGAATACACCGCTTACCTACCGCGACATAGAAACGGTAAAAAACACCTTCGTCGAGAAACTCAAAATCATGTACCACACCCGGATAAGCTATCCCGAACTGAAAAAATAACGTCTTCCTTACGCCCGAACATGTCATTTCTCCTCCCAGAGTTTTTTTTCGGGGAAATCGCTGTCACTTTTCTTGTAATCCATTGTTATTCAATAAATAAATGGTGACAGCGATTTTTTCAATCGCTGTCACTTTTGCCAATCGCTGTCACCTTTGAGAAAAAATATTATCAAAAAGCAAACCTGTGAAAAACGAATAAAAATAACTGATTCACAGTGTTTTAAATCAAAATACAACAGGTCAATACAAACAGGAAAAGACAGGGAAAAAGCCTTTAGAAACAGGGTTCAGTTACCATATCGTTACCGGTTTTCCTTCTATCCTGACTGGATAAATGGTAATTGAACATTGGATATAAATCTTTAACGTTTTACCGGCTTTTGTCTTTGTGATGATAAAGATAATAAAAGTAATCGAAAAAAAGCTGTCAAAAGTTTCTTTTGCGCTGATTGGCTGTATTTTGCTTACCGGCAAATAACTCAATAGTTTATAATTTTGAAATGAATAAGTTGAGTTATGAGAAGTACGTTTAAGGTTCTGTTCTACCTGAAAAAGAACAATTTGAACAGGGATGGGGAGGCTCCCGTAATGGCAAGGATTACCATCGA
>JAISQD010000213.1 GCA_031274415.1 Tannerellaceae bacterium
GTAATCTTCCACAATTTGGGGAAATAATACATTTGCTTCCATTTTACTCCTTTTTTTTTCGATACAAAGTTATACACGGACAACAATAGCCACAATACGGCATCGCCGAGACGCTTACGTTGGGGAAATAATACATTTGCTTCCATTTTACTCCTTTTTTTTTCGATACAAAGTTATACACGGACAACAATAGCCACAATACGGTTTCGCCGAGACGCTTACCTTTTTGGGGAAAACCGGACTTTGGGGGGTAAGAAATAGGCCTTTGGGTAGTGGCTTTCCTTTTTCATGAAGGATGTTTACGTTTTTCTCAAAAGTGACAGCGATTTCCAAAAAGTGACAGCGATTGAAAAAATCGCTGTCACCTCTTTTTCACTGAATCACAAGGATTTACAAAATTAGGTGACAGCGATTATTTTGCTGCTGTCACCATTTATTTGTTGAATAGCAATGGATTACAAGAAAAGTGACAGCGATTTCTCGAAAAAAAAAATTCTGGGAAGAGAAGTCCGGCAAGATGGGGTATGCCCATGCCGCCGGAAATAGGTAGTTAGAGCGTCGCGACGGAGTAGTTAGAGCGTTGAGACGGGCTAGTTAGTCCGTCATCACGGGTTAGTTAGGTAGCCGGAACGGCCCAGTTAGGTAGTTTCCAAAAGGACGGGAGCAAAAAAAAATCTCTCCCGTCCTTTTGACCGGTCTCTCCCGAGCGATTTTTATTTGCTCCCGACCTTTTAAAAATCACTCCCGTCCAATCCTGTCGCAAGAGCGTTCAGCGGCCTCTGAATCTTGTCATGGAGGGGATATAGGCTGATTGAGACTGCGGCACATAATGCTGCTATGGCAGGAAAGAGACTCAACATCATACGGATACCGTTCTGAACGTCCACTGTTTGATCCGCATTGGCCCGGAAGCCGTAAAAAGCAAGCAACCATCCGGCAAGCGCGCCACCGATAGACCAGCCCAACTTCTGGGACATGGAGGAAGATGAAAAAATAAGGCCGGTAGCCCGTCGTTTGGTTTTCCATTCCGAATAGTCGGCGATATCGGCGCACATCGACCACAACAGGGGAGCTACGGCGCCGGCACACATACTGATCAACGCTTGCAGACACATAATCAGGACAATATCCCTTTCGCCCATAAAATAGAAAACAACACTGAAAACAGCGGCGAACAACATGGCGAATAAAAAACAGTTTTTCTTGCCAATACACGTTGACAAAGGATTCACAAGGATGATCCCCAGTATATTGGCTACCTGCCCGATAACCAGATAAAGCGTTGTAAACGTCAGGGAAATACCGGTGAATCCCAAGCCACAATCAGGATTACCGGCTATACAATACTTAAAATAGTAGACGGCGGCGCCATCTCTTACCGAATTGAATACCAAGGTGGCAATACCGGTAACTGAAAGTATCCACCAGGGTCTGTTCCCCAACAGGTCGACAACGTCCTGCTTCAAGGAATGCCTTTGTCCCTCTATCTGCCTGACACGCTCTTTAGTCCAAAGGAAACAGAGGAAGAAAAGGATCACAGCCATCACGGCGAAAACCGCGACGGCCATTTGCCATCCGAAGGCCTGGTCAGCCAATCCGGAATCTTTATCCCTGCTGAAAAAATGAACGAGCGGTTCTATCAACAATAAAACAACGATACTGCCGATAAATGCGAAGATCATCCGGTAGGAAGAGAGCACTGTCCGGGTGGCGGACTCGGGAGAGATAACGCCCAGCAATGAAGCATAAGGCACATTGATCAACGAATAAACGATCATCATCAGCGAATACGTCACATAGGCATATATGAGTTTCCCTGTCGATGATACATCCGGCGTAGTGAAGGTGACGACCCCCATGATACCGAACGGCACCGCAAGATAAAGAAGATACGGCCTGAACTTACCCCGTTTCGATTCGGTTCTGTCTGCAATAACGCCTACCACCGGATCCAATAAAGAGTTCCATATACGGGTAATAAAAAACATGACTCCGGCAAGGGATGCTTCTATACCAAACACATCGGTATAGAAAAACAGCAGGTATACGGAGAACAGCTTCCAGAAGATGGAAGAGGCGGCGTCTCCAAGACCATAAGCGATCTTTTCTTTCAATCCTACCATATCCATATGCTCATTCCCCTGTCGGACAAGCCATGAGTGCGGTTTACGCCAGCTAATTCGTATGCCTTGTTACGATATAGGCCCGTGTTGTTTTACCTGCCGTTAAGAAGCTGACCCAATACCAACCGTCTTCTACCTTATCTATTCGTAAATCGGTCACCGGCTGTTCGGTCGTCAGATCCACCTTCCCCCTTTTCACCAAGAACAGGATAGCTTCCTCTTTCCCGCCAACGGAAAGGTCTCCGGCAAACTCGACACAATAACCTGTGGCTACTATCGAGGTGGAAGTTTTGACCAGCAACTGGCTATGCCTGAACTCGGGTGAATGAACGACCGAACCAACCCCTCCCGACAGCTGAAAAGGAGCGTCTTCAGGGACAAAGGCACGGTAGAGATTCAGATTGTCCAAGTAGTTATGATCAATAAACATGACCCGGAGGGTGACGGAAATATTCTCTGCATCGTTGATGGTGAAGGTAGCATTTGCCTTACCGTATCGTTTACCTGTGACACGTACCGTCGTACCCTCGACGACACAATCCAGATAAGAAGACGAACTGACAGAGGTCGCATATCCGCCGTTTCCATCAAGGATATGGATCTCAAAGGGGACGCCTGTTTCCAACATATAGATATCTTCCGTGCGGTCAAGGAGCAACGGGTTGAATACGTTCGCTACACATGTAACGCTCTTCCCCAATTGATCGGTAACCGTGATTGTCGCCCTCCCGCGCGCCAATCCGGATACGGTAATTTTACCGCTTTCGTCGATAACGGCAACAGCGACCGATTCGTCCGACGAGGCGACGGCATATCCCCCGTTACCGGTATACACCGACAATGAGTCCGGTTGACCGACAAAGAGATTGATCGATTCGTTACTGAGTACCAACTCCTCCTTCCGCTTGACAATGATCTTGGCCGAAGCCGACTTTTTTGCCCAGTCGGTGATTGTCATATCCACCTGGCCGGATTGCAACCCGGTCACACGAATGGAGTTGTCCTCTACCTGTACGGTAGCTACATGTTCATCAGATAGTGTCACTTTATAATTGCCGTTCCCGTTGGTAATTTGGATGACGCCCTCTTCGCTTTTATCCAAATCTATCACCAGCTGTTCCGTGTCCAGCGTCAGATCGCTATACGCCAAACCATCTCCATTATCGCTGCAAGCGGTCGACAGGCTGAAAGCAGCGACTAAAAGTCCTGCCAAGTATATTACATTCTTTTTCATCATATGCTTTTCTTTATTATTCGCCCTTTTTAATTTTCCCGGTGATGGTGACTACGCTATATTTGGGTACTGTAACCGAACGTAAGCCGGTCAACGACGGATTGAGTTTTTTGCGCAACCATTTCACATTTTCATCCGACGTATAGGCCATCATGTTTTGGAATGCCTGCCCCTCTACTTCCAGCAGTGTGGAAAACGATTCTGTTTTAGAACTGTTTACCAACACAATCGTATACAGATCATCCTTCACATAGGCCGACATCTGAAGCTCTGCCGGAAATGTATCCTTTTCGGACGGGGTGACCTGCAAGTCTACACGGCGGCTGCCTTCAGGGATATAGCGGCTGAAATGGCCGAGCGAGTAATAGCGGTTGACCTTATAGTACCCTGTTCCCGGAAATACGTTCGGATCATATTGAAGCAGGTTTTCACCCGTTGAGGTACAATGCCGCCCGCCGGCCCACCAAAGAAACGCATTCGTATTGGCAACGGTGAAGTATGTATTGATGGTTTTCGCCCATCGCATGGCGTCGTCCCACGTCTCATCGCGTTTCCTGTCGTCGCTCACTTCGGTTTGCCATACTTGAATACCTTTCTCTTCATACCTGTCGTAAGGGACAATACTTTCGTCGTCGGTACTGTAACCATGGCCTGCGGCAATGATGTTATCGTTCAGGATATCAGGCTGTTGATCCAGTATGCCATTGAGATAGGTTCGCCCCAAGTTCCACCACGGGTATTCCCCAAGTACAATCTTCACCTCATTGAATCCGCTTTTGTCCATTGCCGGCCTTAAAAATTCATGAACAAATGTGCCGAGTTGAGCGTCTGTCCACTTACAGCCGCCCCATCCGGTACCTCCGGTAAGGGGTTCGTTTGTCGGCGAGACGGCATATACCTTGAAGTCGATCTTTCCCATATAAGCCTCCATAAAGTCCACGATATAATCGGCAATCTCCTGAAACTTGTCAGGATTCACGGAAGATCCCGATTTCCACTGCGCCGGCGGGCTCCATGTAGAGAATATGAATTTTACATCCTTATATTTCTTCGACATGTATTCCGTCAGCCACATTTGCCCCAGCTGGTTCGTCATGGCGCCTTGATCGTCATTCTTCCACATATTGAGTAACGGGGGATAGTCGGGAGGCACATTGTACTCCCTGTCCATACCGAAATCAATCTCTTTCGTATCCATATTTTCAAAGTGTTCATATATAGCTCCGCGACATATGTTAAGACGAAGTCCGTTCTCTCCGAAAAGGTCATCCAATATCGTTTCACGTTGCAGATGCAGGTAGGTAACATTTGCCCATCCGGCGAAATTACACCCGAATCCGTCGATAACCTGATGTTCATGATCAGCACCCGTCAGGAGTTTAATCACAGCGGTGGTCGCCGGTTCGGGCGAAAAACCATCATCCTCATCCGATCCTTCCACCGGATCGGGGATATTGACGTCTCCATGGCTTAAACTGCCGTCATCACACGAGCAGACCATGAATAAACAGCATATCATTAACGCTGACAAACAAGAATTTTTCATATCTATTTTTTTTATGGTTGGTTTTCATTCATTATTGCCACAAAGGGTTTTGTTTCATACCGCTATTGGCATTCAATTCACTCAGCGGAATCGGGTAATATCGGTGCTTCTCCTGGAAATTCCCGGCTCCCTGTTTCTCGTTGGCTCTGAAAATCCGTTGTATTTCAGCGGTAGAATACCACCGCTTCAAATCATCAAAACGGTGTCCTTCACCAAAAAATTCAAGCAAATTCTGGTGCTCGATCTCCTCCATGAGTTGATCCTGCGTAAAGGTCTTATCTTCCAGCCCCGCCCGTCGACGAATACGCGTCAACGCATCATTCGCACCCTGCACATCATTCGTTTTCGCACATGCTTCGGCATAGAGTAACAGGACTTCCGCAAAACGCAGGATACGCACATTATTCGATTTACCCTCTTTGTTACTCATCAGGTCGGCATTCCTTTCGTTGACATAATAGGCCGTATATTTCTTCAACAGGAACCTGCCGGGAATACCATCGACGCTATATGACGGTACGCCGCCCGACATCTTTGGCGCATTACCGTCCCATAGATCATCCATAGAGAGGGTTCCGCCATACCACTTTTCGTCAGGTTTCACATCCCCATACGTTTGCGGGTCGAAAAAAAGGCTGGCGTACATACGCTTGTCGAACTTGGTATCAGCACCCTGAGGCCTTAATTCTTTCACAAACTGCCCCACCAGATAGGCCGATGGCATCAGTTTAGACCATCCTCCCGAAGCCACCGAACCAATAAACTGCGGGAGAGAACTGCCCAGGTTGATACCGTCTTCGTTTCCCCAGGTATCCCGGCCATCCGAACTGTATTGCAGTTCAAAGAGCGATTCCGCGTTGTTCTCCATCTTCGTCGTGAAGTTATCGGCATAGTTGTCTATCAATGCATACGTGTACGGGGCGGCAAGTAAAAGCTGTAACTGCTCTTTTGCTTCCCTGTATTTATGCTGTGCCGCATAGACCTTACCTAATATAGCGATAGCCGTTCCTTTTTCTATACGTCCTTTCTCGTTGGCCGGACGGGTAACGGGCAAATGGCCGGCGATAGCCGCTTTCAGATCCTCTTCTATCTGCTGCCAGAGCTGCTCTTCCGTTGCCGCTTCCTTATCCGGCGTGTCTTCGTTGGAGGGGATCAGCCGCAAGGGGACTTTACCGTAGTTGGTCGTTAACAGGTAATATTGGAAGGCGCGAAGAGTCAATGCTTCACTTTTGATCATTGAACGGTCTTCGCTGCTGATGCCGGATTCCGGAATCTTGTCGATATTCGCTAAAAGGACATTCGCGCGCTGGATACCTGTGAAGAGATAGCTAAAAGGATCCTGGCCGGTAGATGGCGAGTTCTGGAATGTGGCGATGTTCCACATGGCGACTTCTTCACCGACAACAGTGAAGATGTCATCCCCACGGCTGTTCAGGTTCAGCCATCCGTTGAATGCCCCATAATAACCGTCCATCTGAAATTTGATGGGCGAATAGACAGCCGACAAGGCGCTCTCCGCATCGGATTTGTTTTTCCAGAAATCTTTCTCTGTAAAGTGGTTATTGTCTTTCGTATCCAGAAAAGAGTCGCTACAGGAAAAAAGCGTCCCGGACAAGACCATCACCATATATATAGATGTCAACCCATTTCTTTTCATATCATCATTCGATTTAAAGAATTAAACATTATAAATTAACTTGTATACCAAACGAGATCGTTCCGGGCAAAGGATAACGCCCCTGATCGATCCCTCTGGAGAATACGTTGTAGCTCATGCCCGACAGGCCGACGCCGCTTTCACCCAGGTCGGGCGAATAACCGGAATACCGCGTTAGCGTCAAGAGGTTCTCCATGGATGTGTAGATCCTGACCTTTTCCAGCTTAACGGTTTTTAGCCATTTCGCCGGCAGGTTATAGCCGATGTCCAATGTTTTCAGGCGCAGGTAAGAGCCATCTTCCAGCCATCGGTCGGAATAGGCCCATTTGTTATCGGCGCCATCCGTTTTCGAGAAACGCGGTACATCGGTGTCCTGATGGTCGGGGCGCCACGAGTCAGCCAGCTTGGTACTGTAATTACCGTTATAATTACCGGATTCCAATACATAACGCGGATAGTTGTATATCTTATTCCCGCTCATACCGTCAAAGAACAGATTAAAATCAATCCCTTTCCAATCCCCGCCTATCCGGAGACCGAACGTAAAGTCAGGAAACGGACTGCCCATGTAATGCTGGTCGTCCGTATTGATCGTCCCGTCTCCATTCCAGTCTTTATAGCGGATATCCCCTATTTGTGCGCCGGGTTGGATAAGATCCCCTTTTTCATTCCTGTATTTCTCGATCTCTTCCTGACTACGGAAAAGCCCGTCCGTTTCGATCAGGTTGAAATAGGCGATGGGATACCCTTGGCGAAACATGTTGATCCCCTGTCCGCCTGCCGCATGCGCATTATACCCGGACACCACCATATGATTGCCGCCAAGCGTGATCTTTGTCACCTTGTTACTTTCTGTGGCCACATTCCCACCTATATAATAGTTGAACTCTTTGGATAGCTTTCCGCGATGATTGATCGCCAGTTCAAATCCGGCATTACGTACCTGTCCGGCATTTTGAATGGAGAAACCGCCAATACCTGTCGAATTGGCTAAAGGTACGGGAAGCAACACATCGTCCGTGTTCTTCATGTACGCATCGGCAGTAAGGGTCAACCTCCCGTTCCAGAATCCGAGATCCAGCCCGGCATTGTATGTTTTTGTGTTTTCCCAGGTCAGGTTAGCCGGAGAAATAGCGTTGACGGACGGCAGTTGCCCGAACCAAATGTTGCCGCCTTGCAGGTAATTCATTCCGCCCGACACGACGCTTAACGTGGGGTAGTAGCTGTCCATCTCCTGGTTACCCAGCTTTCCGTAGCTCATACGCAGCTTCAACTGGTCGAACACATGCTGTAACCCGCTGAAAAAGCGCTCCTGATGGATGTTCCAACCGAAAGAGACGGAAGGGAACAGTCCGTACTGGTGTCCGCTTCTGAAACGGGATGAGCCGTCGCGGCGAATAGAAGCCGAGAACAGGTAACGGTTGTCGTATGAGTACATCGCCCTTCCGAATTGCGAGACCAATGCCAGCTCATAGATGGCGCTCGACGCCTTCATGGTGGTCACATTGCCGGTCATGGTATAGATGAAAGACGGCAGATCCTGGTTCGAGCCGCTCATCTCCCAATACCGGTCTTTCTGGGCGGAATATCCGGCCAGCAAAGAGAGGTCGTGCTTCCCGAATGTGCGGTCATAATTGACCGTATTCTCCAGCACCCACGACTGGAATGATGACGCAGACTCTTCCAGGTCAGGTTTTTCATTCTTGCCATACGTACCCAGGTCATAGGCGTCGGTATAGAATCGCCCTGTGCCGTGATCCCTTCTGATACCCACATTGAATTTATAGACTAAGCCCTTCAGTATCTCCGCCTGCACATAGGCATTGAGGAAAATCTTCGTACTCTCGTCCGTCCGGTCAAACAGGATTGTTTCAGCTAAGGGATTAGGCGAATTGATATTGTTCGACGTTCCCCAGCCGGTCGGGTTGGTATCGTCATATACCGGTACCACCGATGGGAACTGAAGGAAGTTATAGATGCTGTTTTCGTATATCCATCCATGCCCTTTCGACAGTTTCAGGATCATCGACTCCCCGACGGTCAGCCGGTTGTTAAAGAAAGAATAGTCGCTCTTCAGGCGGATATTGTACGACTCATGCCCTGTATTGTGTATGATGCCGTCTTTGTTCAAATAGCCTATCGACGCGCTGTTTGTTCCGGTCTTCGACCCGCCGCTCAGGCTGGCATTGACTTTATAGGTCATCGCCGTACGCAACATCACATCCTGCCAATCCGTCCCCTTTCCTATAAATTCGATCGCTCCAGGCTCATTGCCGTATCCGTCTGCGGCAAGGTTGTAATAACGGGCAAAACGGCTATATTCATTCCCATTGAACACCTTCAGCTTCTTGGGCGCCGCACTCAATCCCGTAAAGAGGTTCAGGCTTAACCGCGCAGGGGTCTCTTTCTGTCCCGTTCGGGTCGTAATAATGACGACGCCTCCGGCAGAGCGCGAACCATAAATCGCTGCCGCTGCCGCATCTTTCAATACCTCGACAGAGGCGACGTCGTTCGGATCGACCATGCCTATATCTCCGAAAGCCCCATCTATAATGTATAGCGGGTTATTGTTCGACAAAGAACTGATCCCCCTGACATGGATAGTCATACTGCCGTTCGGATCGCCACTCGAACTGGTCACTGAAACACCCGGTATTTTCCCTTGTAATGCCGTTCCCACATTCGTGGTGATTTCTCCATTCAGCTCTTTGTCTGTAAGGGAACTGACCGCTCCGGACAAATGGCTCTTTTTCACTGTCCCGTACCCGATGACAACCACCTGGTCGAGCATAATGTTGTCCTCTTCCATCACGACATCTACCGGACTTCCCGACTTCGTCTCCCGTTCCACCCGCTTCATTCCCAGAAGTGAAAAGACAAGGATATCTCCCTCATCCACCCGGATGGCATACTTTCCGTCAATATCCGTAATAACGCCTACGGTTTTACCTTTGATTTGAACCGCAACACCCGGTAAGGGTTCATTGGTAGCACGTTCCGTCACTATACCCGATATGGCTATATCCTGGGCAAACAGGGGAAGTAATGCCTGACAAAATAAAAACAACAATAAATCACAAAGCTTTCTTCTCATAGATTCTATAATTTAGGTTCATACATACTTAACAGGACATTTTTTTCATATGCAAAAAGCAAAGGCAAAACTATGGAGAAATAGTCGCACAAACAAGTATTATTTTAACACATGATAATAGTATCTTAATTAAAACGACACGGGAGACCTTACCTCTTTCTTCGGCAATAAGTAGCTCGTTTGTCGGCAACAAGTAGCCCGTTCCTCCCGACACATTGATCGTTCGCCATATGGAGGACGATCACTACATACCGAGCGCCCCAATAGTTTCTCCTTATAAAAAGGGTAGTTTGTGCCGAAGAAAAAGGTAGATGGTGCCGAAGAAAAAAATAAGGTCTCCTGAAAAACTTTGTTTGATCAGATGATACAGGGTAAATAAATGGCTGCAAAATTTCGAATATTAATAGAATTGATTAATTTTGTACGATTATTTTTTCATCAAGTAAAAATTGATCATATGGCAGTCTATTTAAATGACGTTTCCAGAACGTTTGGAGAATATCTTCTTATTCCCGGATTAACGACCAAACTATGTGTGCCTTCAAACATCTCATTGCGTACCCCGCTCGTCAAGCATAAAGTAGGAGAAATGCCGGCTATACGGTTGAATATACCTTTTGTTTCGGCGATTATGCAATCCGTATCAGGGCCGGAATTGGCGATTGGATTGGCGCGTAATGGCGGGCTTTCATTTATTTTCGGTTCACAACCGATCACCGATCAGGTGGAAATGGTTCGTAAAGTAAAGAAATTCAAGGCAGGCTTTGTGGTAAGCGATTCAAACCTCACACCGGAGCACAGGTTGGCGGATGTCCTGTCCCTAATCAACAAAATGGGACACTCAACGATTGGAATAACCGATGACGGCACATCAAACGGAAAGCTGTTGGGACTCGTCACCAGTCGTGATTTCCGGGCAGAAAAAGATGATCACAACATGAAGGTGAAATACTTTATGACGCCGTTTGACAAACTCATCGTCGGGCAGGCAGGTATAGCGCTTACCGAAGCCAACCAGATTATATGGGACAATAAACTGAATACATTACCTATTATAGATAAAGACCAGAGATTGATTTATTTCGTATTCCGTAAAGATTACGACAATCACCGCGAAAACCCCTATGAACTGTCCGGAGCAGACAAGACCCTTTTGGTGGGGGCCGGAATCAATACCCGCGATTACCGGGAACGGGTGCCCGCGTTGGTGGATGCCGGAGTAGATGTCCTTTGTATCGACTCTTCCGACGGCTATTCGGAGTGGCAAAGCGAAACGCTCCAGTGGATAAAGACAGAATATAATGGTAAAGTATTGGTGGGCGCCGGGAATATTGTCGACAAAGAGGGCTTTGACTATCTGGTGAATGCCGGCGCCGACTTTGTCAAGGTCGGAATCGGGGGAGGCTCCATCTGCATTACCCGCGAACAGAAGGGTATCGGACGCGGACAGGCAACCGCCCTGATGGATGTCGCACAAGCGCGCAGGGAATATCAGAAAAAGACAGGCATATATGTTCCTATTTGTAGTGATGGCGGTTTGGTACATGATTACCATATGGTATTGGCTTTAGCCATGGGGGCCGATTTCCTGATGATGGGGCGTTATTTTGCCCGTTTCGATGAATCACCGACCAAAAAGCTCCGCATAGGAAACAATTATGTGAAAGAGTATTGGGGCGAGGGCTCCAACCGCGCTCAAAACTGGCAACGTTATGACATGGGCGGCACGGAAAATCTGAAGTTTGAAGAAGGGGTGGACAGTTATGTCCCATATGCCGGAAAAATGAAAGATAACCTGGCGATTACGCTTGGTAAAATAAGAGCGACCATGTGCAGTTGCGGCTCCATAACGATTGAAGAGTTACAAAAACAAGCAAAAATAACACTCGTCTCCTCTACCAGCATTGTTGAAGGTGGAGCGCATGACGTGATATTAAAAGAACAAACGTAATATGTAATTTATCATGAGAAAAAAACTTGTCATTTGTGCATTGGCACTCTTTTGTTTTGTACAATTAAAAGCAGGAGATCAAACTCCTATCCGTATCGTCACGAATGAGACGGAACTGACTCTATCCGTAGCGCCTGATGGGCGGCTGTATCAATCGTATTTTGGAAAGCGGCTATTGAATGAGTCCGATCTTGTTCATTTGTCAGGGTCGGACAAAAACGCGCCTGACAGGAGATGGGAAGTGTATCCCGGTTCGGGAGCTGAAGACTATTTTGATCCTGCCTTAGCGATTACCCACAACGATGGTAATATGACTACCATTCTTTCCTATGTCTCATCCGAAGTAAAGAAAACAGATGGTGGTAACGTGACGGAAACGGTTATATATCTTAAAGATAAGGTTTATCCGGTAGACGTGACGTTACATTATATAACGTATGCGAAAGAAAATGTGATTAAGGCATGGAGTGAGATCAAGCATCATGAGAAGAAACCTGTGAACATTTGGAGATATGCCTCAAATATGCTCTACTTTGAGAATGCGGCCTATTATCTGACCGAATTTAGCGGCGATTGGGCAGAAGAGGTGCGTGCGAGCGTTCAGGAATTACAATTCGGCAAGAAAATAATTGATACAAAATTAGGTTCACGTGCGGCGATGTTGGCCAGTCCTTTTTTTGAGGTCGGATTGGACGGCATACCCTGTGAACACGAAGGGAATGTCTTGATGGGGACACTTGGATGGACAGGTAATTTCCAATTTACTTTCGAGGTAGATAATAACGGCCATTTACGTATTATTTCCGGGATAAACCCCTATGCTTCCGACTATGAATTAAAGCCTGATGAACTGTTCGTTACTCCCGAATTTATCTTTACGCTAAGCGATGCCGGTATCGGAAAAGCAAGCCGTAATATCCATGACTGGGCAAGGGAATACCAGTTGAAGGATGGAAAAGGAGACCGATTTACCCTGTTAAATAATTGGGAAGCCACATACTTCAGCTTTGATGAAAAGAAACTGGAAGAGTTGATGAAAGAGGCGAAAAAGTTAGGTGTTGACCTGTTTCTTTTGGACGACGGTTGGTTTGCTAATAAATACCCACGTGCAAACGATCATACCGGACTGGGCGACTGGGAAGTAACAAAAGACAAATTGCCTAATGGCATTCCCCACCTTGTAAAATCAGCAAAAGAGGCCGGCGTTAAATTCGGTATCTGGATTGAACCTGAAATGGTCAATCCTAAAAGCGAGCTTTTCGAGAAACATCCTGAATGGGTAATTCGTTTGCCGAACAGGGAGACGTACTATTTCCGGAATCAATTGGTATTAGACCTGAGCAATCCTAAAGTACAGGATTATGTATTCGGGGTCGTTGACAAGATCATGACGGAAAACCCGGAACTGGCTTACTTCAAATGGGATTGCAACAGTCCGATTACAAACATCTATTCACCCTATCTGAAAGAGAAACAGAACCAGTTGTATATTGATCATGTCCGGGGAATATATAACGTGTTCGAGCGCGTAAAAAACAAATACCCCACTATCCCGATGATGTTATGCTCCGGTGGAGGCGCCCGTTGTGATTACGAAGCATTAAAATACTTTACCGAATTTTGGTGTAGCGATAATACCGATCCGGTAGAACGGCTTTACATCCAATGGGGATTCTCACAGTTTTTCCCCACCAAATCAATGTCGGCGCATGTAACAAGCTGGAATAAAACGACAAGTATTAAATTCCGTACCGATGTGGCCATGATGTGTAAGTTAGGGTTCGATATCATCCTCAAAGAGATGAATGAGAAAGAACTTGCCTATTGCCAGTCGGCAGTGGCAAACTACAATCGTCTGAAAAAGGTGATATTGGACGGCGATTTCTATCGCCTGGTCTCCCCCTACGAATCGAATCACACAGCAGTCATGCATGTAGCGAAAGATCAAAGCAAAGCTGTCTTGTATGCATATGATATCAATCCCCGCTATGGAGAACGATTACTCCCCGTAAAATTACAGGGGTTAGATGCGTCAAAGAATTATCAGGTAAAAGAGATCAACCTGATGCCCGGTGACGCTTCCCGCCTCAAAAGCAACGGAAAAACCTATAGTGGCGATTACCTGATGAAGATAGGGCTAAATGTCTTCACCACAACACAAACAAGCAGTCGAATACTTGAAATAACGCAACAATAAAGAAAAAAATGCCCCTTATAGGTTGCACAATCAAAAAAAGTAAATATCTTTGCACCCGTAAACAAAAATACTGGTGCCATAGCTCAGTTGGTAGAGCAAAGGACTGAAAATCCTTGTGTCCCCGGTTCGATTCCTGGTGGCACCACTTTTAGAGAAAGCAAAAAGAAGTAAACTCCTGATATTCAATAAATATCGGGAGTTTTTATTTTCACCCACTGCGCAAAAAACAGCAAATTTCAACCTACTCTGGTGGAACAAAAGGTGGAGCAAATTTAAGAGATATCTATTTCCACCTTTTGACCTTGATTGGCACTGGTTGTCAGCCTGTTGCGTAGCGAAAAACTCATCCCATTTCCATAATTTTGTATCACTTAAAACAAGTAAAGAAATGATGGAAAGAAATTCATTTAATGTTTTGTTTTTCTTAAAGAAAACAAAACTATTGAAGAACGGTGAAGCCTCTGTATGT
>JAISQD010000156.1 GCA_031274415.1 Tannerellaceae bacterium
TATTCGACTATCTCGGTGGGCAATACATATTTTGTTAATGACTGCAATAAATTATCCTTTACCATTTTTTTACCGCAAAGGTAGTATTTTTTTAAACACAGGGTTTTACTGGTGAGCCAAAGTTTCCCACATAAAAATAAGGTCATAAAAAACAAGCGAATAGAAAAAGTTGTATATTAGTAGTGCGTTAAACCATTAATAAACAACAGAATCTACCGTTTGTTATGGGAACAAAAATACATCAAATTAGTGAATTATCCAGTATATTAGAGAATAAAGAATCGCTCAATGAAAATCTCATCCGTTTATTTGGTCGTTTTGGTTTGGGTCGCCTCTTGAAACAGTTATCTTTCAAGAAAGAGAAAGGGGTATCGGCCTCTGATTTGATCTTACTTTCGGTGTCTGTTCCGCATAAACGGTCAAACTGCTTAGTCGTGAGGATATCGATTGGCGGCAATTGTTGTATAGTGTATGTCGCTCATTTATGTAGATGGAAAGTTACTCTACACCAAACAGATTATCCTGGGCAAGGAAAGTTGTAATCGACCAATTTTGTTGAATTAAAATACAAGTGGGCTGGTGGATAGGAATATGTGGAGTATAGGGAATAGAGCATTAATTATAAACAATCCGAAAGAGAAAATGTTCATAACGACCCAATTAGCAAAAGCGTATAGTTTGTCCTGACTTTAACAGGTATTTCATTATTCAGAATAAAGAACTACCTTTGTGGAAATTTTTTAGAATTATAGATAAGGAGTGAGTATGAGCAAGACATTTGCCGAATATTCGAAGTTTGATTTATCGAACATCAACAAGGAAATATTGAAGAAGTGGCAAGATGGCGATATCTTCCGTAAGAGCCTTGAAATCCGCGAAGGTTCGCCTTCATTCGTTTTTTATGAGGGGCCGCCTTCGGCTAACGGTATGCCCGGTATTCATCATGTGATTGCCCGTTCGATAAAAGATATCTTCTGCCGCTACAAGACCATGAAAGGGTTTCAGGTAAAGCGTAAAGCAGGATGGGATACGCATGGTTTGCCTGTTGAGTTGGGAGTGGAAAAAGAGTTGGGTATAACGAAAGAAGATATCGGCAAAAAGATTTCTGTCGCCGATTACAACACTGCCTGTCGCAAAGCGGTCATGAAATATACCAAAGAATGGGAAGACCTGACGGAGAAAATGGGCTACTGGGTAGACATGAACGATCCGTATATTACGTATGACAACCGGTATATCGAAACACTCTGGTTCCTGCTGAAAGCGTTATATAAAAAAGGCCTTTTATATAAAGGATATACGATTCAACCCTATTCGCCGGCAGCCGGAACAGGGTTGAGCACACATGAATTAAACCAGCCCGGAACATACCGCGATGTAAAAGATACCTCCTGTACAGCCCAGTTCGCTATTTTGACTCCCAAACCGGAGATGGCGCTTCACGGAGATCCCTTTTTCCTGGCTTGGACGACCACGCCGTGGACGCTGCCTTCCAATACGGCGTTATGCGTCGGGGCGGATATCCGGTATGTTGCCGTACAGACATTCAATCCGTACACCGGAATGCCTGTAACCGCCGTATTGGCGAAAGATTCGGTACCGGCTTATTTTCAACCGAAAGCGGAAGGCCTTGACCTGTCCGGTTACAAACAGGGAGATAAAGTTGTCCCATACCGGATTGTTGCCGAATGGACAGGCGCTGAACTGGTGGGTATGGCGTATGAACAGCTTATTCCTTGGGTGAACCCCGGCGAAGGGGCATTTCGTGTCATAGCAGGAGATTTTGTTACGACCGGAGAGGGGACGGGTATTGTACATATCGCCCCTACTTTTGGCGCCGACGACGACCGTGTAGCCAGACAAAACGGCATCCCTCCCCTGATGTTGTCGGATAAGGATGGTAACCGGCGTCCAATGGTCGATTTGACGGGGAAATATTACCTGCTGGAAGATTTGGACCCTGAATTTGTGCAGGACAGGATGAGCGCGGCGGACTACGATCCTTTTGCCGGCCGTTATGTGAAGAACGACTATGATCCGAACCTGTCCGGCAGCGACGAGACATTGGATGTGAGCCTTTGTATGATGTTGAAAGTACAAAACAGGGTTTTCCGTATCGAAAAGTATATACACAGCTACCCGCATTGCTGGCGCACGGATAAGCCGGTATTGTATTATCCGTTAGATAGTTGGTTTATCAGGACAACCGCCTATCGCGACCGGTTGATCGAATTGAATCATACCATCAACTGGAAGCCGCAGAGTACAGGAACGGGGCGTTTCGGCAAATGGCTGGAAAACCTGCAAGACTGGAATCTGAGCCGTAGCCGTTATTGGGGAACTCCCCTGCCTATCTGGCGAACGGAAGACGGAAGCGAAGAGATCTGTATCGGCTCGGTGGAAGAATTATATAAAGAGATAGAGAAATCCGTAGAAGCCGGACTAATGGAAAGTCATCCGTACAAGGATTTCCGTCCGGGCGACTATACGGAGAAAAACTACGACAAGATTGACCTGCATCGTCCGTATGTGGATGATATTATCCTGGTTTCCGCAAGCGGTAAACCGATGAAACGTGAAACAGACCTGATCGACGTATGGTTTGATTCGGGCGCCATGCCTTATGCCCAGATCCATTATCCGTTTGAGAATAAAGAAGCCTTTGATCAACAGGCTGTTTTCCCCGCTGATTTTATTGCCGAAGGGGTAGACCAGACACGCGGATGGTTCTTTACGCTCCACGCCATATCAACTATGGTATTTGACAGCATATCGTTCAAAACGGTCGTTTCGAACGGGCTGGTGTTGGATAAGAACGGGAATAAAATGTCTAAACGGTTGGGTAATGTGATTGATCCGTTCAAGACGATTGAGCAACATGGCTCCGATCCTTTGCGCTGGTATATGATTTCGAATGCGTCGCCGTGGGATAATATTAAGTTTGACATGGATGGCATGGAAGAGGTCCGTCGTAAATTCTTCGGTACATTATATAATACCTATTCCTTCTTTGCGCTCTATGCCAATGTGGATGGGTTTACTTATGCAGAGCCGGATATTGATTATGCGCAACGCCCTGAAATAGACCGTTGGATACTCTCTTTACTGAATAGCCTGATCAAAGATGTGGACAGCTATTTGGGAGATTATGAGCCGACACGTGCGGGACGCGCCATTTCGGAATTTGTGAACGATAACCTGAGCAACTGGTATGTCCGGTTAAACCGCCGCCGCTTCTGGGGAGGAGGCATGACAGCGGATAAACTGTCCGCCTATCAAACCTTGTATACCTCTTTGGAAACAGTGGCCAAACTGATGGCGCCCATATCGCCCTTTTATGCCGACCGGCTGTATGGCGACCTGACGGCAGTCACCGGACGGGAGACAAAAGCGTCTGTCCATCTTTCTGATTTCCCCGTTTATAATGAAGCGTTTATCGACAAGACACTGGAAGAGAGGATGAGGATAGCGCAGGATATCTCTTCCATGATACTGGCTCTCCGCAGGAAAGTCAATATCAAGGTGCGCCAGCCGTTGCAAACCATTATGATTCCGGTGGCAGATGTCAACCAGCAGGAGAATATTGAAGCCATAAAAAATCTGATCCTGAACGAAGTCAATGTAAAAGAGTTGAAATTCGTCGATCATTCTGCCGGTATTCTTGTCAAGAAGGTGAAGCCCGACTTCAAGAAGCTCGGCCCACGATATGGGAAAATCATGAAGCCGCTGGCCGATGCTATCCGGCTGATGAGTACGGAAGATATCTTTACATTCGAATCGACAGGAAGGTTTACCGTTTCAATAGAAGGACAGGAGGCGGTCATTGGGCAGGACGACGCCGAGGTGATATCGGAAGATATCCCGGGATGGCTGGTTGCAAACGAAGGACGGTTGACGGTTGCTTTGGACATTACCGTTACGGACGAACTCCGTCAGGAAGGACTGGCCCGCGAATTGGTCAACCGGATCCAAAACCTGCGCAAAAGCAGTGGATATGATATTACGGACAAAGTAAAAATACACATCCTCTCCTCCGTAGAGATGGACGAAGTGATTGATAGATATAAAGAGTATATCAAAAACCAGGTTCTGGCGGTATCCATCAAGGTGGTGGATATCCTGAGCGATGCGGTGATGCTGGATTTTGAAGATTTTAATTTGTCGATCAGGATAGATAAATATAATACATTGTAAAATTAAAAGTTATTGAACCATGGCAGAGAAGACAAAATATTCAGATGCAGAATTAGAAGAGTTCCGCGCTATAATATTAGAGAAGTTGGAAATGGCGAAAAAAGATTATGACCTGTTGAGAGCAGGTGTCACCAACTCAGATGGGAACGATGTGTCCGATACGTCACCCACATTCAAGGTGCTTGAAGAGGGTGCAGCCACATTATCCAAAGAGGAAGCCGGACGCCTGGCGCAACGTCAGATGAAGTTTATTCAGAACCTGCAAGCCGCCTTGATTCGTATTGAGAACAAAACGTATGGCGTATGCCGGGAGACCGGAAAATTAATACCGAAAGAGAGGCTGAGGGCAGTCCCTCATGCGACGTTAAGTATAGAAGCTAAACAAGGAGGCGCAAAATAAATGACCTATTCGAAAAGCTGGGGAGCAGTATTTATCATCATACTGCTCCTTACCCTTGACCAGACGTTGAAGATATGGATTAAAACGCATATGGCGTTGCATGAAAGCATAGAAATAACGTCATGGTTCTATATCTACTTTACGGAAAATCCGGGTATGGCCTTTGGGTTGGAAGTGATCCATAAATTGTTTTTGTCCATCATCCGTATCGTTGCCGTATGTTTTATCGGGTACTATTTGTACACGTTTGTAAAAAGGAATCTTAGCTTCGGGTTTATTGCCTGCGTAGCCCTGATCTTTGCCGGTGCAATCGGAAATATCATCGACTCTGTTTTTTACGGCGTTATCTTTGACCATAGTTTCGGACAAATAGCCTCTTTTATGCCCGAAGGCGGGGGCTATTCGACATGGCTGCACGGGAAAGTAGTCGATATGTTCTATTTCCCGTTGATCAAAACCACCTTTCCGGACTGGGTGCCTGTATGGGGAGGGGAAGAGTTTATCTTTTTCCGTCCCATCTTTAATTTAGCTGATTCGGCCATCTGTGTCGGTGCATTTATCCTGTTTCTTTTCTATCGCCGGACACTATCAAACTGCTTACCTCAAAAAAAAGGAAAAGAGCATGCGGAAAAGACTGTATAAATACAGTATTGCTTTATTAGCCGCTATTTTACCGGTAGCTTGCAGTAAAGCCCCAAGTGGGATTCTACCTGAAAAAAAGATGCAGGCGGTTCTTGTCGACATGCAATTGGCAGAGGCTATGATTCAGACGAACTATGCCGACTACACGGACGTTGCCTATAAAGACGCGTTATACCAGTCTGTCTTCAAGAAACATAAAATAACGCAGGCCGTATACGACAGTTCGTTGGTATGGTATGGCAAGAATCTGGATATTTATATAGAGGTGCTGAATCTTGCACTGGCGAATGTAGACGAACATATCAAGAGTATGGGCGACATACAGGCAAGCGCCGCTCCCGCATCCAATCAGGATTCGATTGATATCTGGCCGCGCCGGGATTTCCTGATCCTTCAGCCTGGCGCCCTGTTCAATGGGGTAACGTTCGACATAAAGCCGGATATGAATTATTCGTCCGGCAGCACGTTTGTCTTAGGTATGCACGTTTGGGGATTGACCGATACGATGCGTTTTACCCCTGAAGTCCATATGGCTATCGACCAGATTGACACCACATTGTTTGTGAACCGGAAAATAACGATCGACGGGTATTACGAAACCATCCTGAGAGGCATACCGACAAAGCAGGTACGCAGCGTATACGGATATATCCGTATGGATAATGCCGGCGCCAAGTATTATAAAATATATATCGACAACCTCAACCTGATCAAATACAACTACGGCTCAGAAGCCATCAAACATTTAACAGATTCTATCCCCTGATACAAATAAATACCCTATATTTGCATGTAGTATGTTTAAAAGATTAAGCCATGAAACGCACACATTCACTTTTATTCCTGATTGTTTTATTTTTGTTCCGGGCAGCGACGTTGTCCGCCCAGATTGAGTTATCCCCTGTTTTCTCTGATCATATGGTTTTGCAACAGCAGGCGAATGTGCCTGTCTGGGGAAAGGCCAAGCCGGGTAAAACCATACAGGTCACGACTTCGTGGGATAACAAGACGTACCGCCAGCCTGTTGATCCGGCAGGTTTTTGGAAAGTAGACGTGCAGACGCCGGTAGCCGGCGGCCCGTATACGATCACCCTTTCCTCCGGGAAATCCATCACACTGAACAATGTCATGATCGGGGATGTATGGATCTGCTCCGGGCAGTCGAACATGGAGATGCAAGTGCTTGGATGGGGCAAGGTGAACAACTTTGAGGAGGAGATAAAGGATGCCGTATACCCGGATATCCGTTTTTTGCAGATCGAGAAAGAGGTCAGCCCCACGCCCCTGAACGATATCAAAGCCGCCGGCAACGGTTGGCAGGTATGTTCGCCCGCCACTGTGCCCGATTTCTCCGCCGTAGGTTACTTTTTCGGACGCAGCATCCATCAGTCGCAACATATACCTATCGGCCTGATCAATACCTCTTGGGGCGGAACGATCGCCGAAACGTGGACAAGCCGTGAATCACTGGAGGCGATGAAGGAGTTTACCGAAGCGATACAAGCCGTTTCCGCCATGCCGTCCGGCCAGGATAAGAATCCGAACCGTCCTACCCTGCTTTATAACGCCATGCTGCATCCCCTCATCCCGTATACCATCAAAGGAGCGATCTGGTACCAGGGCGAATCCAATGCCGACCGCGCCTATCAATACCGGGAACTGTTCCCGCTGATGATCACCGATTGGAGAAAGCAGTGGGGGTATGACTTTCCTTTCTATTTCGTTCAGTTGGCCAATTACAAGAAACAGGTGGCCGAACCGGCTGAATCGGAATGGGCTGAACTGAGGGAAGCTCAACTCAAGACCCTGCACCTGAACAATACCGGAATGGCCGTCACCATAGATATCGGTGATGCCGACGATATCCATCCGAAGAACAAGCAGGACGTTGGCCTGCGTTTGGCATTGGCCGCAAGAGCGAATACCTATAAGGAAAAGATTGACTATTCAGGCCCCGCCTACGAATCCTATACCATTGAAGGAAATAAAATACGCCTCTTCTTCACGCATACGAATGGCGGATTGCAGCCAAAAGGCGGCGAGCCGCTAAAAGGATTCGCTGTCGCCGGCGTCGACCATACGTTCCATTGGGCGGACGCGGTGATCGACGGCCATACGGTGGTCGTGTCGTCTCCTGAGGTCTCATTCCCTGTCGCCGTCAGGTATGCGTGGGCGGATAACCCGGTATGCAACCTTGTCAATGGCGCACAGTTACCCGCCTCGCCTTTCCGTACAGACGACTGGCAGGGCGGTGACATACGGCAAGAAATAATGCCGGCCTGTTAATAATTTTCTTTCTTGGGTTCGAAGAATGCTTGCGGATGTTCGCAGGCCGGACACTTGTTTGGGGCTTTCTTCCCTTTATGCAGGAAGCCGCAGTTACGGCATTGCCATTCTATCTCTTCCTCTTTTTCAAACACTTGATTCCTCTTCAGGTTTTCCAGCAGTTTGAGATAACGCTTTTCATGTTCCTTCTCAACTAACGAGATCATACGCCAGGCTACGGCGATTTGCTTAAAGCCTTCCTCTTCCGCTACGGCGGCAAATTCGGGATACAGCTCCGTCCATTCTTCGTTCTCCCCTGCTGCGGCTGCCGCCAGGTTCTCCATAGTGCTGCCGATCGTCCCGGCAGGGAACGAGGCGGTGATCTCCACCATACCGCCTTCAAGAAACTTGAAGAACCGTTTGGCATGCTCTTTTTCCTGTTCGGCCGTCTCCATGAACACAGCGGCGATCTGTTCATACCCCTCTTTCTTCGCTACACTTGAAAAAAATGTATAACGACTTCTTGCCTGCGATTCACCGGCAAACGACTTCAACAAATTCTGTTCGGTACGAGTACCTTTCAAAGACTTTTCCATACTGCTAATTATATAATGTAAGATGATCGTATATCTATTACATAACAAAAATAGGAATTTGTTTAGAAAATAACGCTCATATCCACTTTTTTATTTCACCTGGCGGGAGTTTGATAAAAGAAGCCGCTTTTAATCGCTCGGCAATCATCGCGCAATAGATAAAGAATCTCTACCTGTTTCGTCTAATAGATCTAACCTTTTCATTAGGAAGAACTACCTGATTGGTCGGCATCTCTTGATCGTTCGCCAATTGGCGTACGATCGTTAGCACTGTTGGGAAGGATTTTAAGAAGATTGGCTAACGATCATATGTGCGGGAACAACATGTTAGATGATC
>JAISQD010000008.1 GCA_031274415.1 Tannerellaceae bacterium
GTATACACTGATCGTTCGCCATATGGCGAACGATTGACCGCCAATTGGCGAACAGTTGACCGCCATATGGCGAACGATCGGCCTCCATATGGCGAACGATCAGTGTGTCGGGAAGAACGAGCTACTTGTTCCCGACAAAAAAGGTACTTGTTCCCGAAGAAAAAGGTAAGGTCTCCTGTTTCGTTACTGCTGCGGATTACGCGTTTTACAGGGAATAGAGGTAGGCGATTTCTTCCGCCCAGCGGGTTTCGTCGGGGGTTTCGAGGATGAGGGGGATGTCGTCGAAGCGGGGGTCGTGCATGAGGAGGTGGAAGAGGGTTGTTCCCATTACGCCTTTGCCGAGGCTTTCGTGGCGGTCGACACGGGAAGAAAGCTCTTTTTTCGAATCGTTGACGTGCATGCCTTTCAGGTAGGGAAAGCCGACGATCCGGTCGAACAGGGCGAACGTTTCGGTAAAGCCCTCTTCACTCCTTATCTCGTAGCCCGAAGCAAGGGTATGCGCAGTGTCGATGCAGACGCCTATGCGGGTTTTATCTTCCGTCTTGTCGATAATACGGGCGATCTGTTCGAAGGTATATCCCAGATTTGTCCCCTGTCCCGCCGTGTTCTCAATCACGGCGCATACGCCGGCGGTTCGTTCCAGCGTCAGGTTGATGGATTCGGCGATCCGGTCGAGACAGGCGTCTGCGTCCATGCCGTTCAGGTGGCTGCCCGGATGGAAGTTCAGACGGTCTAACCCCAACTGTTCGCAACGCCGTACTTCATCCAAGAAAGCGGTGCGCGATTTCTGCAACGCCTCCGCTTCGGGGTGCCCCAGATTGATCAGGTAACTGTCGTGCGGAAGGATATGGCGGGGCAGGAAGCCGTATTCCTGGCAGCGTTCTTTGAAAAGGGAAATGCTCTCTTCCGTCAGGGGGGCGGAGTGCCATTGACGCTGGTTTCTGGTAAACAGCGCAAAGGCTTTTGCGCCGATCCGGTGCGCGTTCTGAGGTGCGTTCTCTACGCCGCCCGATGTGCTGACATGTGCCCCTATGTATTTCATTTCTTTTCTTTTTCTATTTCCGGCATAAGAAAATCGACGAAGCAAAGGGCGGCAAGGGCTGTTCCGTACCTCTTTTCGATCGTAATCCCTTCGGTAATGAAGTTCAGCTCGCCGAGGAAATACTTTCCGTATGTCTTGAGGTGAAGGTCGTTGATGACCCGTATCAGGCGGGATTCCAGCTCTTCGATACGATACCGCCCGCTGACTTCACAAACGAGGCCGCCCACTTTTTCATCAAAGTTTTCATCCTTATACATCCATGCATAAACCACGCCGGCAGACACAAACTCATCCTGGTATCCATGGGATACCGCCATAATCGTTTTCATCTCCGAACCGAACGGGGGCAAGTCTATCTCATCCATGGTAACCAAATGCGCCGTTGCCGGAATAACAGACGAATAGGTCATGATATTAAAGTCTGAAATAGAGGCGTCGTACAACGCCATATGGTACGAACCCGCATGTTTTTCCAAATCGGATTCGCCGCTTCCCTTTGTAATAAAAAAGGTATTTGGAATGAGATTACCAATTTTCTTTACCATCTACGAAATATGTTACTAATTTAATACTGAATTGAGGGGACAAAAATAGCTATTTTTTGTTTCTTTGTACGTATATAACAAGCCTTTATTTAAAAAAGATAGCAGTATGAAGAAAAAACGTATGTGGATCATGGCTTTGATCATGGCCTTTTCTCTGAATGGGAGAGCGGTTTCGGCCGGTGAATATCCCTTTGATCCTGTCGAATATGTCAACCCGCTGATGGGGACGCAGTCGACCTTTGAACTGTCGACGGGCAACACCTATCCTGCCATTGCCCGCCCATGGGGGATGAACTTCTGGACGCCGCAAACCAACGCGATGGGCAACGGCTGGACATACATGTATACGTCGAACAAAATACGCGGCTTCAAACAGACACACCAGCCCAGCCCATGGATCAACGACTACGGGCAGTTCTCCATCATGCCGGTCGTGGGAGCGCCCGAATTTGATGAAGACAAACGCGCCAGCTGGTTCTCGCACAAAGGGGAAACGGCGAAGCCCTACTATTATAAGGTCTACCTGGCGGAGCATGACGTCGTCGCGGAGTTTACGCCGACCGAACGCGCCGCCATGTTCCGCTTTACCTTTCCCGAAAGCGAAGGGGCGTATGTGGTTGTCGACGCCTTCGACAAAGGCTCCTATATCAAGGTCATACCGGAACAAAATAAAATCATCGGCTATACGACACGCAATAGCGGCGGCGTTCCCCGAAATTTCAGGAACTACTTTGTCGTTGTCTTCGACACCCCTTTTACGTACGACGCGACGTTTGCCGACGGCGCCCTGTTTCCCGGCGTCAGGGAACAGACGGCAGGGCATACCGGAGCCGTCATCGGTTTCAAAACCCGCAAAGGGGAGATTGTCCATGCACGGGTCGCCTCCTCCTTTATCAGTCCCGACCAGGCCGAACTGAACCTGAAAGAGCTTGGCGGAGACAGCTTCGATACGGTCGCCGCCAAAGGGAAAGAGGCCTGGAACGGGGTGTTGGGCAGGATTAAGGTCGAGGGCGGCAACTTAGACCAGTACCGCACGTTCTATACCTGCCTCTACCGTTCGCTGCTTTTCCCGCGCAAACTGTATGAGACGGACGAGAGGGGGAATGTGATGCATTACAGTCCCCACAACGGCGAAGTACTGCC
>JAISQD010000021.1 GCA_031274415.1 Tannerellaceae bacterium
AGCCAGCTTAGCAGGATGGGGACGGCGAATAGCCAGTGCCCTCCGAAAAGGATCGCTTCGTTCATGCCGTAACGGGCAATGAAATGGATGGCCATATCGACGCCGAGGTAGAGGAGTAGTAGTTGGACATACCTGTTGTTCAGATGCAGGCAGGCTGAAACGAGAAGCAGGGCGAGCAGGAACGCCATTGCGGTATACTGCCATACGTGCGGGTATTCGCCCGGGCGTAATACGGTTTCCCTGCCGATGGTTTTCCGTTCCAGCGGGGCGCAGAGGATGGCGCTTCCCCAGAAACCGGTGAACAACTGTTTGCCGAACGCCTCTTCCTTCGTGAAGTACCGGTTGAGCGACAGCATCTGCTCCACCGGCGTCTCTTTTTCGTGGAAAAGCGCTGATTTGGCGGTATAAAGCCCCAACACCGCCACGACGCACAGCGCAAAGGGGAACACGGTTTGAACGGCTGTCCGCATCTTCTGCCGGAAAGGGGCTGTGTTCAGGAATAGGGCGATGGCCGGTTTGATGGCATTGGTGATCGTTATGCCTCCCGTCAGGAAAGTCAGGGAAGAAACCGTATGCTCCTTGAAACGCCCCGTCTGTTGATATTCCGTAGAGAGTATCAGCAAAGAAGCGATGAGGAAACAAAACGAGAACGGATAGGTTTCGGTGGTGAAAGAAAGGACGATGGTGGTAAAGAAGCTGCCCGTAAAGAGGGTCAGGAGGGCGGCTCTTTTCGCCTGAATCCCGACAATCCGCCTCATGTAACGATACAGCATCGTCAGGCCGGCGCTGACCAGGATATTCATCGACAAAAGGCAGATGACGGCGCGCGCTTTCTCGCCAAAGAGCAGGGTAAAGGGCTTCGTCACGCCATATTTGACGATATGGAAAAGGTTGAAAAACGGGTGGCTGACATCGAATGCGCCGCCGTTTGTTTTCAGGTGGAACAGGTTGTCATAGCCCAGGTAGCTGCCGGCGCCTCCGTTTTGTATGTCAATGAGTTCCGTAAGGAAAAGCATCCGGTAGCCTATCCATCCGTACACCAGGAAGAACAGGCAGAACAGCCTTTTCTCCATCCGGATTAACGGGAAAAGGGGCTGTTTTGCCTTCCGCCAGGCGGGTTTATAAATGGGGTAATCGGCAACGGCTAAAAGCGCTTGATCGCCCGGACTGTCGCCGTAGGCATACAACACATACCGTTCCCTGTCGGGGAAAAGGGCCAACAGCCTGTTTACTTTCTCTTTTCCTTTGCAGTTGGGGGTCGACAGACGTCCGGTCAGGAGGCCGTTTTCTATTTCCATTTCGCTGCCCTCTACCCTGCTGATTCCCGCCGTCTCAGCCCAGGGACGTATCCAATCGGCCATGGATGCGCTGATAATAAGCACCTGATGGCCAAGCATCAAATGGTTTTTGATCTCCTGCGACGCTTTCGGATAGACCAAAGAGGGGATACGTAAGGCGTATTGCCGGCAGGCCTCCTGAAAACGGGTATGCGTCATCCCTTTCATAAAGGAGGAGAGGACGTGCTCTTTCGCCCTGCGGGTGGTCATGATGCCTGTCAGCGCGGCGATTTTCAGTATAAGGATAAGCGGCAGGCGGAGGAAGAAAGCCGTTCGCCCGAAGGTATACAACAGGAAGTCGCGCAAGGAGTCCCGCGAAATAATCGTCCCGTCAAAATCAAAGACGGCAATCACTTTCCGGCTGTCTCTCTTCTCTTCCATGAGCCTCTTCGGACGGGCGGTTAAGCCGGCACAATCCCCTTTTCGGCCAACAATTCCAGGCTCAGTTCGCGCAGCTTGAACTTCTGCACCTTTCCGCTTCCCGTCAGGGGGAAATGATCGACAAAAAAGATGTATCTCGGTATTTTATGGCGGGCGATCTGTCCGCGGCAAAAGTCTTTCACCTCCTCTTCCGTCAGGGCGACCCCGTCGTGCAAAATAATAAAGGCGCCCACCTCTTCGCCATATTTTTCGGAGGCCACACCCACCACCTGTATGTCTTTTATCCCGTCCATCCGGTAGAGGTAGTCCTCTATTTCGCGCGGATAGATATTCTCTCCCCCGCGGATAATCATATCTTTGATCCGTCCGGTGATCCGGTAATTCCCTTTTTCGTCTTTTATCCCCACATCTCCGCTGTGCAGCCAGCCGTCCCGGTCGATCGTTTCGGCCGTTGCTTCGGGGTTTTTGTAATAGCCTTTCATCACTAAGTAGCCTTTGCAACAGATCTCGCCGGCTTCGTTGACGGCGCATTCTTCGCCCGTTTCGGGGTTTTTCACCATGATGGAGGTGAACGGATAGGCTTTCCCGACGGTTGTACAACGGTCTTCAAAGCTGTCGTCCAATGTGGTATGCGTCATGCCGGGCGAACTCTCCGTCAGTCCGTATACGCTTGTGATATAGGTGATATGCATCTTTTCCGTGACGGAACGCATCACCTCTTCGGGGCACAGGGAGCCGGCCATAATCCCCGTGCGGAGCGACGTCAGGTCGAACATGTCAAACATTGGATGGTTCAGTTCGGCGATAAACATGGTAGGCACGCCATACAGGGCGGTACACCTCTCCTTGTGTATGGAGGCCAGGACGACTAACGGGTCAAACCGTTCCACCATCACCTGCGTACAGCCGTGCGTCAGGACGTTCATCGACGCCAGCGTGACGCCGAAGCAGTGGAAAAGAGGCACGCAGCAGCAGAGTTTGTCGGCGGTCGTGAACCCCATCCCCTCGCCGGTGAAATAGCCGTTGTTGGCGATATTGTAATGGGTCAGCATGACGCCTTTCGGGAAACCGGTCGTGCCGGAGGTGTATTGCATATTCACCACGTCGTGGCAACCGACCCGTCCTTTCGCCTCGACAAGCATGGAATCGCTGACGTTTTCTCCCAGCAACAGCAGTTCCGGCGTGTTATACATCCCGCGAAACTTCTCCTGCCCAATATACACCACGTTCCTGATCTCCGGGAAACGTTCGCTCTTCAAGAAACCGCGTTGCATCTCCCTCAGTTCGGGGAGCATAGTATAGACCATATCCACATAGTTGCCGTCAAACACCCCTTCGGTGATGCAAAGCGTGTGAAGGTCAGCGTCTTTGACTAAGTATTCCAGTTCGCTCTGTTTGTAGTTCGTATTGATCGTCACCAACACCGCGCCGATTTTCGCTCCCGCATAAAGAAAGGTGAGCCAGTCAGGCACATTGGTCGCCCAGATACCCACATGCGTCCCCTTTGTTATCCCGATGGAAAGCATCCCTTTGGCCATCCTGTCGACACGTTCGTTAAACGTTTTCCACGAAAAACGCAGATCCCTGTCCGAGTAGACAAGGTATTCTTTATCGGGGGTCGTTTCCGCCCAATATTCCAGCCACTGCCCCAGTGTTTTTTCCTGTAATTCCATAGCGCTTAATAGGGGGTATAGACAATACCCAGTATGCGTGCCGGGCTGCCGTTCCCTGCATGGACATGATGGGCGATGATGGAATCGTAATAGATGCTGTCCCCCTCTTCCAGGAGATAGGCCTTTTTGCCGTAATTGATTTCTACAAGCCCCTCCAGTACATAGATAAACTCTTCCCCTTCGTGGGTGGAGAGGATAAAATCCGTATCCTTTGACGGGGCGATGTCGATCAGGAAAGGCTCCATGTGGCGACCTGACTTGTCTTGCGACAAAGAGTGGTATTCCATATGCTTATGGGCAACCGTAGCATTGTTCGAAAAGCTGATGCTATTATCTTCCGTCGTGTCTTTTTTGCGGTAGACGACAGGCCCCAGCTCCGATTGGTCGTCCAGAAACGTCCCCAGCCTGACGCCCAGTACGCGGGCTATTTTGATCAACGGCGCCAGCGACGGGAAATCAATATTTCCCTCAATGCGCGAGATCTGTTCAACACTCAACCCCGAACGTTCGGCCACTTCGTCGATGGATAATTGCTTTGCTTCGCGGATACGTTTGATTTTTGCGCCTATAACTTTGTTGTTCCCCATAAGTTGATTGATTTATTATTCAAATACATAATACCTCCTATTTACCCAAATGGCGCAAAATTAACGGAATATTTTCTTTCTTGCAAGAAAATGACGTCCGTTTTCCGTCATTACAGCGTGAAACAGCGAAATACAGTTTGTCAGCAAAAAACCGCTTTTTCCGACATTATGTAAAGAAAACGCCCTTTTTGGGAAATGTGTTTTTTGCGCATTTTCTCCAATTTTGACCGAAGCAGCGAGTTTTTTGGCTGAAATGACAACAATATCGAGAAAATAGTTGGAAAACATCTAAGAGTTTCTCCGGAAACATCTAAGAGTTTTTTAAAAACATCCAAGAGTTTCCCGGACAACATCCAGATGTTTTTCCGGAAAGTCGCAGATTTTTTGTAAA
>JAISQD010000091.1 GCA_031274415.1 Tannerellaceae bacterium
GTTTATCTGGAATTGTTGCGGCGCGGCAATCAGGTGTGGATCGGCAAAGCGGGTACGCTTGAAGTGGATTTTATTGCCAGAAACAAAGCCGGTTACACGACCTATTATCAAGTTTCCCAAACCGTACAAAACCCCGAAACGCTGGCTCGCGAACTTGCACCTTTTGACAGAATACCCGACCACAACGAACGGATTTTGCTGACGATGGACTACGAAACCGGCTCGCGAAACGGTGTGAAACAGATCAACTTAATGGATTGGTTTAACCCCTGACGTGGACAGGAACAGGTCGATCATACGTTTGGCTGCGACAAAAGAGCTGATCTCACTGTTTAATACCTGCCTCTCTGTCTCCTCCAACATGCCGGCAACGGAGGGGTTATGGTAAAACGCCTCTTTCAGCGTATCGTGAATGCTTTCATACATCCAGTATTTGGATTGCTCGTTGCGCTTATGGGCGAAGTACCCGTTTTGTTTCGTAAAAGAAACATAGTCGCCGATCATCTTCCAGATCTCCCGGATTCCTGTCTTGTAATACCCCGAATAGGTCAATACCTGCGGCGTCCATCCCGAATCAGCAGGGGGGAAAAGATGCAGCGCGTTGCGGAATTGCGAAGCGGCAAGCTTTGCCTTCTCTATATTGTCGCCGTCGGCTTTATTGATCACAATACCGTCGGCCATCTCCATAATACCCCGTTTGATGCCTTGCAGTTCGTCCCCTGTTCCCGCCAACTGGATCAGCAGGAAAAAGTCCACCATCGAGTGAACGGCCGTCTCGCTTTGCCCGACGCCTACCGTTTCGACAAAAATGGTGTCAAACCCCGCCGCTTCGCATAAAACAATCGTTTCCCTTGTTTTACGGGCGACGCCGCCTAACGACCCCGCCGCAGGGGAGGGGCGGATAAAGGCATTCTTCTCGCGTGAAAGCTCTTCCATCCTCGTCTTGTCGCCCAATATACTCCCTTTCGACCGTTCGCTGCTGGGGTCGATCGCCAACACGGCAAGCCTCCGCCCCTCCTGCATCAGGTGCATACCGAAAGCGTCGATCGAGGTGCTTTTACCGGCGCCCGGTACGCCGGTTATCCCGATCCGCACCGACTTCCCGGCGTAGGGCAGCGATTTTTCGATAATCTCCTGCGCCACCTGTTGGTGTTCGCGCTTCACGCTTTCCACCAACGTCACCGCCTGGCTGAGTATCGTAATGTCTCCCCGCAGAATCCCTTCCACATACTCCGACGGGGTATACTCACGCCTGCGAATCCCTTTCTTCAGGTACGGGCTGACGGAAGAGACATCCGTTACGCCTTTATTCACCTTCAGCCCTTTATACAGTTCGTCGTTTTCAGGATGCTCCATGATCGATCTATACTGATTTGTTTTGATTATTTCTCGGCAACGACCTTGATGAGGCGGACAGGTGTGCCGGGATCGTTCGTTACCACGTGGATTTGAGTCTCCAACTTTGTTTTAATCTCTTTCGGGCGCACGGTGATCTTATACGTTGCCGAAGCGCCCGGTTTTAGCACCTTCTTCCCTCCCGATATATCAACCAGTTCGTTGTCGCAGGTTACGCTGTAAACAGACAGGGGCGACTTTCCCGCATTCGTGATGTCGAAGCTTTCACTCTCTTTTCTCCCGATCAAGGGAATCCGGCTTCCCCTCTCCGGCAGTTTCCCGAAATCAATCTCTACTGCCGAACATTGGGCGACCGGCGCTTTTGTCCGGTCGGAGGCGGAGAGTTTCGTGAAATTATCAATGATATTGGCGGCTACATGGATCTCTCCCGGTACGGCGGTATTGTCTGCGCTTTCCACAGTCAGGGGTAAGACCGTTGTCACCCGTCCCATCCGTTTGGCTTCGCGGGCATTCAACAGGCATGTTATTTCACCTGTTTCACCCGGCTCTAATGTGGTGGGGCGGACTTCTGCAATAAGGTAGTGCGGGATGCTTCCGGCACGGATGACCAGGGATGTTTCGCTTTCGTTCTTTATGGCTATCTTTTCACTCAACGCTTCGTCCGGACGAATGGCGGCATATAAAAGGCTTTTTGTCTGCAATTTCAATCCTCCGATGGTGTATGGATACCGGATGACCGGTGCAGCCGGCTTGGATGTGACGGCGCCTTGCACATACAGCGTAAGGCTTCCATTTTTGGCATTACTGAAGACAGATACCTGCTTATGAAATGGCCCGGGACGTCCTTTCGGGTTATACCTGATTGTTATTTCTCCCGTCATACCCGGTTCGATCGGCGTCTTTGTCCATTCCGGTTGCGTACAACCGCAAGAGGTGGTGATACGGGTAATCACCAACGGGTCTGTCCCTGTGTTTGTGATATGAAATACATGGCTGACTACTCCCTCGTTTTCCTGAACAACACCAAAATCGTAGGTCTGCATATCTGCGCTGATCATCGCTTCTTTCTGTGCAAACAGACTGCTTACGGTAAACAGGGAAATGACGATACTACGTATGAGTTGCCTTGTATTGAACATCGGATTGCAGCCGGAAGAGGCCTTTTATTTCACGTCTCCGCGTATAGTCAGGATGAAACTCCCTTTCTTCCCGTTGCTGTATATGGAAACATTCTTTACGAACGGGCCTAACGGCCGTCCTTTCGGATCAAAAGTGACTGTCACTTCACCGCTTGCACCCGGCGCAATCGGTTCTTTCGTCCATTCCGGAGTCGTACAGCCGCAAGAGGGTATGACACGTGTAATAACCAGAGGCGCGTCCCCTTTGTTGACGACCTTAAACGTATGGGATACTTTTTCACCGGCTTCTTTAATTTCACCAAAATCGTAAGAAGTCTCTTCAATAGCCATTACAGCGACTTCCTGAGCGGATACCATACCTGCCGCCATTAGAATCGCCATGAAAACAAAAATAACCTGTCTCATTTTTTCTTTCATTTAAAGAAGTTTTAGGTCACAAAATTAACAATATTCTTTTACGCACGGACAGGATTTCCTTATTAAATGTTTAAAATAACGTGAGTTCGATAGAAGAAACATCAGCTTTGTCATGTAAAACGAAACAGGAGACCTTACCTTTTTCTTCGGCAATCAGTAGTTCTTTTCTCGGGAACAAGTCGCTCGTTCCTCCCGACACACTGATCGTTCGCCAACCGGAGGACGATCGTTCGCCAATTGGCGGACGATTGACCGCCAGTTGGCGAACAGTTGACCGCCAATTGGCGAACGATCACTATCTCCCGAGCAAGCCGGTAGTTGCTCCTTATCAAAAGGATAGATAGTGCCGAAGAAAAAGGTAAGGTCTCCTGTTTCGTTTTACATGACAAAGAGCGTGGAAAAATCGTATTTGCCTGTTCCATGTCCTTTGTTTTTGAATGATTACACGCAATCTGCCTGTCCCGGTTTTATTATTGCAAGCCGGCATCATGATGCAGAGGGCGAGCGATAGAAAGGCTATTTTTTTCTTCATCAGGATGCTGTTATCTGAGATAGTGTTGAAAGAAGTGATCCAGTTTGGGGAGAGATATATCCATATACTCCGGACGGTCGTACAAATCGACGTGCGAGGCGCCGGGGACGACGAAGAGTTCCTTCGGTTCGGCCGCTTTGCTGTATGCGTCTTCGCTGAAATAGGCGGAGACGGCGCGTTCGCCGACAATGAAGAGAAGCGGGCGGGACGAAATGGTTTCGATTTGCGCAAAGGGAAAGAAGTTCATCATCGGCGCCATACTGGTGAAAGAATAGGCCGTTGTAGCGCGGGGGTGCATTCCGCGGGGGGTACGGTAATAGTCGATAAACTCGCGGGTATTTTCCGTGTCGCCCGCGGAACGTTCCTCAGGTACGCCGAAGATGTCGCGCCGCGCTTCTCCGCG
>JAISQD010000149.1 GCA_031274415.1 Tannerellaceae bacterium
TTTTTCCCTACTTTTGTATGCATTATGCAGCGATATATGATGGAGCATGAAAAAAGTAATTGTTTTAATTGGTATGGGGCTGGCGGCTATTTCCTGTAAGACACCGGTTTTCTCGAAAGCGGAGAAAGCGTTGATCAATGAAGCGTCGGCGGAGACGGCTTTCAGGATTCTGCAAGTAACCGGCAGGCAGGATTCCGTTTTGCTTCGTACGCCTTGTGCCGGGCTGAACTATTTTGCCAACGACCCTACGCTCAGGCGGTTGGTGGCACGGATGAAGACGACGCTCCTGACGGGGAACGGCGTTGGTATTGCCGCTCCGCAAGTCGGTATATCAAGAAATATATTCCTTTTCATGCGGCTTGATTTGCCCGGAGAGCCGATCGTTACAGCCATTAATCCGAAAATCGTCAACCATCCGGATACCACTATTTGTTTCGAGCGCGACGGATGTTTGTCTATTCCTAATTTTCAAGGTAATTCGATCCGCTATCCGTGGGTGGAGGTGGAGTATTACAACGAGAAAGGCGAACTGATCAGGGAGCGGTTGGAGGGTTACAGCCGCCATGATACGTTCACTTCTATCATCTTCCAGCACGAATACGACCATTTACAGGGAATCCTGTTTACCGATAAATTATGCGAAGAATAATATGGATGTAAGGCGGAGCGTGACATACAGGATGGTTGCCGTAGGGTTGTTCTCTGCCCTGCTTCTTTCCCCATACGCGCTAAAGTCCGCTCATATCCATCACCATTCCGGCGACTGTGCAGCGGGAGAACATGCGGCGCATCACGATTGCGACGACTGTCCGGTCTGCCATTTCACCCTGTCGCTTTTCGTAGAAGCCGAACCTTTTGACCTCCTTTTCCTGCCTGCGGTTTATTCGTTTGAACCTTGCGCCGGCCGGAAGAAAGTATACCTTTCTCCCTTTCTTCCCTGCTACCTGCGGGGGCCTCCGGTAGCCTGACCTATATATATCATTCATTTTCACACTAAAAAAAGGATAAGTATGCGTATCAGATTTCATCTGGTTATGTTCATGCTGTCAGTTGCTTTGTGGATAAATGCCCAGGAGAGGGATTCGATGAAAGTCATCCGCTTAGGCGATGTGTCGGTCAGTGCGTCTTACGAAAAGCGTATGATCCGTAGCACGGCGTTGCCGGTTGATGTCGTTGGCGAGCATTTCCTGCGGGAGCGTTTCACAGGCAACCTGATACAGACATTGGAACATATACCGGGCGTTCATTCGATGAATATCGGTTCCGGTTTTTCCAAACCGGTTATCCGCGGGATGGGCTTTAACCGTATTTCGGTGATAGAAAACGGCGTCAAGCAGGAGGGGCAACAGTGGGGGCTTGATCATGGCCTCGAAATAGATGCCTTCAATACCGAGCAGGTGACTGTCCGTAAAGGCCCGGCATCGCTTCTCTACGGTAGCGATGCGATGGGTGGGACGATCGAAATAACCCAACGCCTTCCCGAAGCCGGAAATTATGTCTTCGGGGAAGCCGCCCTGCTGGGGAAATCCATCAACGGGACGGCGGGAGGCTCGGCTTTGATCGGGATAAAAAAAGAGGCGTGGTATGCCAAGTTCCGGTATTCCGAACAGCGTTTCGGCGACTACCGGATACCGGCAGACACCATTGTCTACCTCACCCAACGGCTACCTGTCTACGGGCGGAAGCTGAAGAATACGGCGGGGCTTGAACGGGATATGTCGCTCTACACCGAATACCGCAAAGGCCGCTACTCGTCCAATTACGCCGTGAGTAACGCCTATCAGAAAGTCGGCTTTTTCCCCGGTACGCACGGTATCCCCGACATGGCGCGTCTGCAGGACGACGGTAGCCACCGCAACATAGAACTGCCTTTCAGTACGGTCAACCACCTGAAAGCCACTACGCATCAGCAATATATGCGGTCGACTGTTACCGGATACCTTGACGCCGGATACCAGCGCAACGACAGGGAGGAGCTAAGCCGTTTCCATACCCATTACGACAATCAGCCCATACCGGAAAAAGATCCGGACAAGGAACTCGCCTTTTCGCTGGAGACCTACAGCCTGTCGGCGAAAATCAAGCATATCCCCTCGACGGTGTGGGAACATACCGCCGGATGGGATGTGCAGTACCAGCAAAACCGTATCTCGGGCTATTCATTCCTGTTGCCGGAATACCGCCGGTTTACAACGGGACTGTTCTGGCTGGCTTCGTGGTATCCTGCCGGTACGGACTTCTCCGTCAGCGGAGGCGTTCGTTACGATTACGGCAAAATGGATGTTTTGGCCTACGGTGATTTCTCCGGTTCGCTCGGCTTAGTCTGGCATCCCGGCGATAGGGAGATCCATCTGGTAAAGGCGAATATCGGACACAGTTTCCGTCTGCCCGGCGCCTACGAACTGACGGCAAACGGGGTGCATCACGGCGCCTTCCGTCACGAACAGGGCGACCAGGCGCTTTCGTCCGAACAGGGATGGCAACTGGATCTTTCGTATACTTACCGGGAAAAGGGGGTATCCTTTTCCGCCTCTCCTTATGCCGCCTGGTTCGGGAATTATATTTTCCTCCGGCCAACGGGAGAGTGGTCTGTCTTGCCTCATGCCGGACAGATTTATCGTTATACCGGTGCGGAAGCGCTGTTTGCAGGAGCGGAAATAACGTTCGGCATCGACTTCCGTCCGGATTTGAATTATACCCTTACCGGGGAATACGTCTATACCCTCAACCTGGATGAGCATATCCCGTTGAGCTTTTCACCTCCCGCTTCCATGCGTAACACGCTGACATGGACGGGGAAAAACATCCGTGCATACGCCGAATGTCAAAGCATCGCCTCCCAAAACAGGGTGGCAAGGAACGAAGACCCCACGCGGGGGGCTCACCTGCTGCATGCCGGAGCAACGGTCAATATCAGGATAGGAAAGGCCATGGCGGAGATCGCTCTCCTCTTCCAGAACATACTGGATACGAGGTATTACAACCACTTGAGTTTCTACCGGAAAGTCGAAATACCCGAGCCGGGACGAAACGTACAATTATTCATTAAAGTACCTTTTAAAAGCTATATCAAATGAAACCTATTATCTGTTTTTTCACTATATGCCTGACGGCAATCCCTTGTACCCTGTTCGTTTCTTGTGACAACGACGAAGACACAACGAAACCCGTTATCAACCTCATCGAACCGGAAGAGGGTGACGTTTTGCAGATCGGCAGCGACGTCCACTTCGAGATGGAACTTTCGGACAACGACCTGTTGCGCTCCTACAAAGTGGATATACACCACAATTTCGATGGGCATACCCATACGAGCGCAACGAAAGCCGGCGAAGAGACCATTCCTTTCTCCTATTCGCACGCATGGGATATTTCGGGGCAAAAGAATGCCTCTATTCACCACCACGAGATTCTCATCCCCGAAAATGCCACGCCCGGCGACTACCATCTGGTCGTTTATTGCACCGATGCCTCCGGAAACGAATCGTACGTCGCCATCAATATTGAGCTAAGCCACGACGGCGAAGAGCATGAGCATTGACTGTGTGTGAAATGAGCAGGTTTTGTTGTTCCGACTATTTTTCTTAACTTTGCTTGTCATTAATTATTTAGAGAACAACTTATTCTGCTTATGTTTCTTGTTGTACAACAGGTGTTTCAAAATGCTGAAGGAGTATTGTTAATTATTTCTGTGATTCTATTCCTTAGTATATTTGCCGGTAAGGCAGGTTATCGTTTCGGCCTTCCGGCGTTGTTGGTCTTCCTGGGAGTCGGTATGTTGTTTGGTAGCGACGGGCTGGGGATACAGTTCAGCAATCCGGGCACCGCACAGTTTATAGGGATGCTGGCGCTGAGTATTATCCTGTTTTCGGGGGGGATGGATACAAAGTATGCCGAAGTCAAACCGATCATGGCGCAAGGTGTACTGCTCGCTACGGTCGGGGTATTGATTACTACGTTGATTACGGGTAGTTTTATTTATTATCTTTTCTTCTGGATTGCGGGGCACGAAATGTTGTCTTTCCCCGAATCCCTGCTGATGGCCGCTGTGATGTCGTCTACCGATTCGGCATCCGTGTTCTCTATCCTCCGCAGCAAAGGGGTTTATCTGAAAGAGAAACTCCGTCCTACGCTGGAATTGGAAAGCGGTAGCAACGACCCGATGGCCTATATGCTTACCCTGTTGCTGATTACCTATATCCAGATGGGAGGCATGAATGTGGGCGAGGCTATCCTGTCGCTGGTTGTTCAATTGCTTCTGGGCGTCGCTGGGGGGTATCTGTTCGGTAAGCTGACTGTACTGACGATCAACAAAATCAATATTGCAAACGAGTCGATGTATCCTATCCTGTTGATTGCGGCGGCTTTCTTTACCTTTGCGGCGACAACGGTATGCAAGGGGAACGGTTACCTGGCTGTTTATATCACCGGTCTGGTGGTGGGGAATGCCAAGATCATACATAAAAAGAGCATCGGCGCCTTTTTCGACGGCTTTGCCTGGCTATGGCAAATTGTGATGTTCCTCACACTGGGGTTATTGGTCAATCCGCACGAGCTGCTGTCGGTTGCCGTTACTGCGCTGACGGTCGGCGTGTTCATGATTATCTTCGCCCGTACGGTCAGCGTATACCTGTGCCTGCTTCCTTTCAAAAACTTCTCTTTCAAGGGAAAGGCGTATATCTCATGGGTCGGGTTACGCGGCGCCGTGCCGATTATCTTTGCCACCTATCCGTGGATTGCCGGGATGGAACATGCCGGACTGATTTTTAATGTGGTATTTTTTATCACGATCCTTTCCCTGCTGGTACAGGGAACGACGGTGACTGCTGCTGCCAAGTTCCTTGGTATGGTGGATGAGCCGGAAAAGAAACAGGTGTTTGGTATTGAATTGCCGGAAGGGATCAAGAGCGCCATGAGTGAGATTGAAATTACGCCTTCCGTGCTGGAACACGGGAATAAACTGATGGAGCTGACCTTGCCCGACCATACGTTGGCCGTTATGGTTATGCGCGAAGGCCACTATTTTATACCGAAAGGGAACACGGTGTTGAAGGAGAACGATGTCTTACTGATGATTTCCGATGACGATGAGGCGCTTTTGCAAGCCTATGAAGCGTTAGGGGTTACTGATTATACGATGAAAAAGAATTAGCTTTGCAACAAAAACAGGACATGAAGAAAGACAGAATACTGTGGGCGGATGACGAGATTGATTTATTGAAACCCCATATCCTTTTCCTGCAGGAGAAAGGCTATGACGTGATCTCCGTCGTCAGCGGGCAAGACGCCATCGACTGCTGTAAGGAGGAGGATTTCGATATGATCTTCCTGGATGAGAATATGCCGGGATTGTCGGGGCTGGAAACGCTGGCTTACATCAAGGAGATCAATCCTGCCGTGCCGGTCGTTATGGTGACCAAAAGCGAAGAAGAGCATATTATGAATCAGGCGATAGGGAATAAAATCGCCGACTACCTGATTAAGCCGGTCAACCCGAACCAGCTATTGCTTTCGATCAAGAAGAATGTCCATAAGAACGAGTTCATCACGGAAGCGACGACGGTCAATTACCAGCAGGAGTTTGCCCGTATCGGCATGCAGATAGACGATTCCCTGACGCCCGGCGACTGGATAGAGGTATACCGGAAGCTGGTGTATTGGGAGCTGGAACTGGAGAACAGCCAGACGCAGATGTCCGACATGCTGCAAATGCAAAAGAAAGAGGCCAACAATGCGTTCGGAAAGTTTGTGAAGAAAAACTATGTCCACTGGATACAGCATCCCGAAGAGCGCCCGCTGATGAGTCCCGATCTGTTCCACAAGAAGATATTCCCCCTGCTGGATCAAGGCGAGAAGATCTTTTTTGTGCTGATAGACAACTATCGCCTCGACCAGTGGCGTGTGGTGAAGGAGCTGTTGGCAGACTATTTTACGTTTGACGAAAGCCTCTATTATACCATCCTCCCCACCGTCACGCAGTATGCCCGTAACGCCATCTTCTCCGGGTTGATGCCGGCGCAGATTGAGGCGCTGTTCCCCGAACTGTGGGTGGACGAAGACAGCGAAGAGGGGAAGAACCTGAATGAAGCGCCGTTGATCCGGACGCAAATCGACCGTTTCCGCAAGAAATATACCTTCTCCTATAATAAGATCAACGACTCGCAAAATGGAGAGCGGTTGCTGAATAATATCTCTTCCCTGTTTGCCAACCAGTTGAACGTGGTGGTATTGAACTTTATTGATATGCTCTCCCATGCCCGGACAGAGATGAAAATGATCCGGGAGCTGGCGCAGAGCGAGGCGGCTTACCGCAGCCTGACGAAGTCGTGGTTTCAACATTCGTCTACGCTCGAGCTTTTCCGCCGGATGGCCGACAAGGGATACAAGGTCGTCCTGACGACCGATCACGGGACGATCCGCGTGGATGCCCCGGTAAAGGTGGTCGGCGACAAGAATACGAATACCAACCTGCGTTACAAGGTGGGAAAGAACCTGAGTTACCAGTCGAAGGAGGTCTTCGAAATACACGAACCCGAAAAGATAGGACTCCCTTCCCCCAACCTGAGCAGTAAATATATCTTTGCCCTGAATGATAACTTCTTTGCTTATCCAAACAATTACAACCACTATGTGTCGTATTATAAAAACACATTCCAGCACGGGGGTATTTCGATGGAAGAGATGTTGGCGCCGTTTATAACAATGAATCCGAAATAAGATGATCACACTGACAACCGGAAATACAGAGACGATCCGCGAAGCGGCTAAAGCAGTTATCTCCAACATGAAAGGGCGGACTATCTTTGCTTTCTACGGAACGATGGGCGTAGGGAAGACGACCTTTATAAAAGCCATTTGTGAAGAACTCGGCGTGAAGGATACCGTCAACAGCCCGACCTTCTCTATTATCAACGAATACCGGGCCGAAGCGTCAGGCGACACCATCTATCATTTCGATTTCTACCGTATCGACACGGATTCCGAAGCCGGAGACCTTGATTTGGACAACTATTTTTATAGCGGCTCCCTCTGTTTCATCGAATGGCCGGAAAAGATAGACAAGTTGCTTGACGCAACAGATAACGTGGTGAACGTATGGATGACAGGAAACCCCGACGGCTCGCGTACCGTCCAAATAGGCGACAGGCCATGAAAACGTCCGAGTATATGGTATTGGTGGTCTTTGTCGTTGCCGGCCTTTTTTCTTTGGTCTCTTCGATAGGCAATTTCGACTGGTTCTTCAGCAGCAGGAAAGCCGCCGTGCTTGTCCAATGGTTGGGGCGGACAGGGGCGCGTTTCTTTTATGGCATGCTGGGGCTTTTGTTGATCGTGAGCGGGATGGCCTTCTTCCTAACGGGGTATAAGGGGTAAGCCTGTTCCCTCTTTGCGGCGCCGGAATTCGGAACAGACAATGGCCGTTGCAATGGCTACGTTCAGCGATTCGGACGCACCGCTCTTGGCATAACCGGGTATTGTCAGCCGTTGACCGATCAGCGAGGCGATCTCCTCGCGGATACCGTTTCCTTCATTTCCCATAACGATTAGTCCCTGCGGGGTCAGTTCCCGGGCATAGATGTTTTCCCCATCCGTGAATGTCCCGTACAGCGGGGCTTCCTGTGTTTTGATATAGCTCTCCAGGCAGGTATAATGCACCTTTACATGCGCCAAAGCGCCCATCGTCGCCTGTACGGTTTTCGGCGCAAAAGCGTCGGCCGTGTCGGGGCTGCATATGATATGTCCTATACCGAACCAGGCGGCAAGGCGGATGATTGTGCCTACGTTTCCGGGATCCTGTACGCCGTCCAGCGCCAGGATCAGCCCGGCGGAGGGGTCGGCCTCCGAAAGCGCATACCCCGGACGTTTAAACACCGCCAGTACATGCTGGGGATTTTTCAGGAGGCTGGCTTTACGGATATCCGCCTCGTCCGCTTCGATTAGCTCCTGCACAGGGATATCGCCCTGATTCGCCATCCACGACGGGGTGGCAACAATCATTTCACACGCGAATGAACCCAACATGCCGGCTACCAGCTTATCGCCTTCCGCCAGGAAGACATGGTGTTCGTTACGGAATTTCTTTTGCGCCAACGAACGGATATACTTGACAACGCTCTTACTGATCATCTTTACTCTTTTTACCAGGCAAAAATAAACGAAATTCTTTAATTTCTATTACTTTTGCCGGTGAGTAAAGAATTTGAATCATGAAGGGCGCGCTCCGAATCATATATGTATCGTTTTTTTCCTGTTTACTGCTTTCCTGCACCACGACTAAATTTGTTGATGACGGGAAATACCTGCTGGACAAAGTCCATATCGAATCAGACAACAAAAAATATAAACCGGCAGACCTGAAACCGTACCTCAGGCAACAGCCGAACTTTAAATCCTTCGGATTGATGAAATGGCAGTTATATCTCTATAACTGGTCGGGGAGGAACGACAAAAAGTGGATAAACAAACAGCTACGGCGCATGGGGGAAGCGCCCGTCATTATGGATACCACGCTGATCGAACAGTCGATGGACGAGTTAAGCCGTTTCCTTACGAACAAAGGCTATGTCAATGCTGAGGTGAGCGTTTCGATAGATACCGGCAGGCCGAAGAAAGCGGTTGTCACCTATCACCTTAAAAGCGGTACACCCTACATGATACGCCACTACGCCATGAAGCTGGACGACCCTGTCGTCGACAGCATTGCCCGCCTGAAACCTCCGGTTCGTTCGCGGTTTGCCGCCGCTTTCCGTTCGACCCCTGACGAGTATATCCCGCTCATCAGCGAAGAGAGCCTTTTTGACAGGGACATATTGGATATGGAACGGCAACGCATCACGACTCTGCTGCGCCGGCGCGGGTATTATGCCTTCAACAGGGATAACCTCGCCTACCTGGCCGATAGCTCGTTCAGGCAAAACGTGGTCGACCTCGACATGTTCCTCAAGCCATACCGCCAAATTATGCCCGACGGAAGCGTGGTCGAAAAGCCCCATCGCCGGTATTATATCAAGGATGTGACGATCCTGACCGATTACGATCCGCTCCGGCAGGGAGAAGGCGGGCTGTTCATGCCTACCGATTCGGTAAAAACAGGCAATACGACGATTGTCTACGGGCAAAACGGAAGGAGCATCCGCCCCGCTGTGTTGCACAGGAGTAATTACATCATTCCAGGAAATGTATTCAACGAACGCAGCCTGGAGCAGACCTATTCCTCCTTTGCCGCACTGAACTCCCTGCGCAACGTGAACATCCGCTTCAGCGAGGTGGAAGAGAACGATACCTTGAAGCTGAAAGCGTTGATACTCACCGCACCGGCTAAAGTGCATGGCTTCGGCATAGATATAGAAGGGACAAACTCGGCCGGCGATCTCGGCTTCGCATCCAGCGTGAACTACAAGCACAGGAATCTGTTTAAGGGATCGGAGCTTCTCTCCATGAAAATACGCGGCGCATACGAGTCGTTGAGGAATATGGAATCCGGCCTGAGAAGCTATTGGGAAATAGGCGGCGAAGCATCCCTCACGTTCCCCCATTTCATGTTCCCCTTCCTTTCCGAAAACCTGAAACGCCAACTTCGCGCCTCCACCGAATTTAATGTCAGCTACAACCGGCAGACCCGCCCCGAGTACGAACGGGCTATCCTTTCGGGAAGCTGGAGGTATAACTGGCAGGACAGAACCAATACGTTCGCCCGCCATTCGATCCGCTTAGTGGATATCGACTACCTTTTCCTGCCGCGTATCAACCAGTCGTTTCTGGACTCCCTGCCCGAAACGACGCGCTATTACAACTATCTCGATCAGTTTATTGTCAGTTCGGGTTACAGCTATACCTTCAACAATTACAACCCGCAATACCGGCAACGCGGAACGCATTCGTTGCGTGCATCCGTTGAAACGGCCGGTAATCTGCTATACCTCCTCTCCCACATAACCGGTACGGAGAAAGATAAAGACGGGCGCTACAAGCTCTTCGGCATCAACTATTCGCAATACGTAAAAGGTGACTTTGACTACAACAAGGGCATCGTGCTGGACAGCAAAAGCCGGTTGGCGTTTCACGTAGGGGTAGGCGTGGCGGTACCTTACGGCAACGGGGAGTATATTCCTTTCGAACGGCGCTATTTCTCGGGCGGCGCCAACAGTGTGCGCGGATGGTCGGTGCGTTCGTTAGGGCCGGGTAGCATGTCGACCGATTCGGTCACCTTTTTTACCCAGTCCGGCGATATCCGTTTAGACGTCAATATCGAGTACCGGACGAAGCTTTTCTGGAAGTTTGAACTGGCAGCCTATGTCGATGCCGGAAACATCTGGACGATCCGCCCGTACCCCGACCAGAAGAACGGGAATTTCGACTTTTCCCGCTTTTATAAAGAGATCGCCTTTTCGTACGGATTGGGTATCCGGTTGGATTTCGACTTTTTCCTTATCCGCCTCGACAGCGGCTTCAAAGCCTACAATCCGCAGGCGCACGGATATGACCGCTGGGCTATTGTCCGCCCGAACTTCAAAGACAACTTCGCCTTGCACTTCGCTGTCGGGTATCCTTTCTGATTTCTTCGGTAATAAGTAGCTCGTTTGTCGGCAAGAAGTAGCTCGTTCCTCCCGACACATTGGCCAGTTGGCGAACGATCACTACATACCGAGCACCCCGGTAGTTTCTCCTTATGAAAAGGGTAGTTTGTGCCGAAGAAAAAGGGAAGGTCTCCTGTGTCGTTTTACATGACAAAGATACGAATGAATGGCATCAAATGCATGTTTGAAAAAAATATTCATTTTTTTGTATGCCGACTAAGGGTTTTTCTTTTTTCTTGCGATTACATATATAGAAGAGTATAAACCATGAAAATGATAGCCACAAAGAAAAAGAACATTGATTACCGGGCGTGGATAATGTACACCATGATGACCCCACGCCCTAATTTTATACATTTTCATATATATATATATATATATGCCTCGCGCGTAATATATTACATTTTCTTGATATAGACAAAGATTCCTGTTCCTTATTTTCTAAGGAACAGGAATCTTTTGTATTTAATAACCATCTAATTTGAAAAGCCTATGAACAGCAGCAAACGTTTAAACACTGGTAAAACAGCGATCAACACGATCACATTTTCGGTAAAATTAAATTATTAATCTGATTATTCATGCAAAAAGTATGGAAAGAAAAATGTTACTTATTATGAAAAGTGTGGGGTTTATCTTCCTCGTTGCCCTCTTTCAGATGGCGGCGGCGGAAACCTATTCCCAAACAGCTAAACTGTCGGTACGGGGAGAACGAATGACACTGACCGACCTATTTACAACCATTGAAAAGCAGAGCGAATGTCTCTTCTTTTATGTCAATTCGGATGTTGAGAACATCAAAGTGAACATGAATGTTCGCAACAAAGAAATCACGGAGGTATTGAATCAGGCATTGGCGGGAACAAGCCTGACCTATACGATCAACGATAGGAGCATCAGTATTGTACGCCGGGAATTGCCGGTTGTGCAGCAGTCGCGCCCCATATCCGGGACAATAACCGATGAAAAAGGCGAACCGCTGATCGGGGTAAACATCCTGATCAAAGGAACATCCACCGGAGCTATTACGGATGTAGACGGTAAATATACCATTGAAGCGGCGGCAGGAGCGGTATTGCGGATCACATACATCGGCTACTTGGATAAGGAAATAGCCGTAGGTAGCAGTACGCGTATCGACATCCAGTTGGTTGAAGATACGAAAACGCTGGATGAGGTCGTCGTGATCGGGTATGGTTCTACCAGTAAACGGAAGTTGACGTCAAGCGTCTCTACGATTGTGCCGGATCAGATTGAAAACCTGCCTTCGTCGTCGGTCGTCAACAACCTGGGCGGACGTACGGCGGGTATCATTGTGACCAATAACGGCGGCGGGCCGAACAGTTTTGCCAGCATCTCCATACGTGGAGGTGGGACGCCTATTGTCGTCATCGACGGGGTTGTCACGGACTATAACGACTTCCGCAACATCAACCAGTACGATATCGAAAACATCAGCGTCCTGAAAGATGCCGCCGCCGCTGCCATCTATGGGGCACGCGCCGGTAACGGTATCCTGATGGTGACAACCAAGCGCGGCGCAAACAAAAAGATCAGTATCAACTACAATTACAGTTACACCCTGTCACAGCCGACCGTCCTGCCTGATAAACTCGGCTCTTACGAGAGATTAGTAGAGATGAATAAGGGTTATGCGAATGACGGGTTACCCTATGCCTACTCGGATGAGATACTGGAGAAATACCGCACGCAATCCGATCCTTTCGTGTATCCCAACACCGACTGGCTCGCCGTATGCCTGAAAAACTTCGCGCCTGAAACGACGCATAACCTGTCCATCAACGGAGGCGATAACAGGAACCGGTACTTTGCCTCGTTCGGCTACTACGACCAGGGTACCTTATATATACACGATACCAACTGGTACAAACGCTACAACGCACGCGTAGGATTGGAAAACAACTTCGAAGAGATCGGACTGAAAACGACTACCACCGTTAGCGGTACGTTTACCGAATACCGGCATCCATCCACCATGTTCGGTAATGGCTACGGCACATGGGGGCATATCATGAATCAATCGCCGACGCAATTGGCATACAACGATATGGGCGAACTATCTTCCGCTACTGCCGACAGCCCGATCGTGGAAATAGATCCGGGCGGCGGATATCTCCTCCAAAGGACAAGTACGTTCAACGGACTGTTCCAGGCCGAATGGAAAGTGCCCGGAGTGGAAGGGTTTAAACTTAAATCCGTTAGCGATTACCGGATAGGATATTACAGGGATAAACACTGGAAATTTACTCCTCCGCGCTATGCAAACGGATCGACTGCGCCTGCGTCCAACAACCCGCCCAGTTTGTCGGAAGAATATGGGGAGAATTACAGCTACACCCAGCAGTTCCTCGCCGACTACGAACAGGAGGTCGTTACGGATTTTACCGTAGGCGCTTTGCTGGGGTATGAATTTAACGCTTCGTCCAACAACTGGATGTCGGCCTCGCGCGAGAATTATCAATTGGCCACCGACCAGTTCCTTGCCGGCCCTACCGCCAACCAGAAAAATAACGGGGCGGAGGCCGAATCCGGACGCGCCGCCTATATCGGGCGTCTGAAACTGGATTATAAAGCACGCTATATGCTGGATGCCAGTTTCCGCCGCGACGGAAGCGACTGGTTCCCGGAAGACAAGCGGTGGGGCACATTTTACGCCTTCTCCGGCGCATGGACACTGTCCGAAGAATCGTTTATGAAGCGCCTTAAAGACGACAACATCCTCAACTATTTCAAACTGAGGGGATCCTATGGGGTTGTCGGGCTGGATGGCAGCAATGCCAATCTAAACCGGTACGAATATGTGGCCGGCTATAATGTGGAAAGCAACGCAAATGT
>JAISQD010000159.1 GCA_031274415.1 Tannerellaceae bacterium
ATCAAATACCAACAACAATTCATGCAAAGAGAACTCAATGTACTCAAAAAACTTGCGGCAAAGTATAATTATGATCTAACTGAATTACAGCATGTTTCGTGATTTGCGTCATTGGTAGCACCTCAAAAAAGATTTAGCCGGAAAAAGAGGGGCTATTTTGAGGCGGTTTTTATTTTTTTAAGACTATAACATTTTAGGCGTTAGCGTCGATGAGAGAAAATTCAGTATATATATGTGCTCTATTCCTTCGTAGCTATTTTCAAAAGAGCGGTCGCCGGAAACAACAATTTTAGGATAGTTGTCTTTAATTTTCAGCAGGTTACCGAACTCCCTGGAAATTGTATCGGGGAGTGATAATTCAACAGCGACCTGAACATAGAGCGTTTCTCCTCCCCGTCTACAAACAAAATCGATCTCTTCAGGGATTAATGCGCCCACTTTTACATCATATCCGCAAAAAAGCAGATGGTTGCAAACAAGATTTTCCAAACGTTTAGCCCTATCCTGCGGCTTATACCCTGCCACGGCGTTACGGATACCCAAATTTTCAAAGAAATATTTTTCCCCACGCTCAAACAATCTTTTACCGGCAATATCGTAACGCCCTATCCGGTGAACCACAAAAGCTTCTGCAAGCGAATCCGCATACTCCGAAACCTGATTGGGAGAGATATTGACTTTCTGGCTTTTCAAGAAATCACTGATACTTTTCGATGAGAAAAGACTACCCGTATTATTGGCTAAAAAGCGAACCAATTGCTCTAAAAAAGTGGTATTCCGTATTTTTTTCCGTTCTATCACATCACGCAATACGATGGTTGAATAGACACTATGAATATATTCCATCACTACAGCTTCGTCAAGAGACAGGTGGATCAGATAAGGCAACCCCCCGAAGTGGGTGTACTTTTCAAGTGATTTTTCATCATTCGGCAGATGGTGAAAATGCAGAAACTCCAGATAGGATAGACTGTAAATCCGAAATTCGACATAACGTCCACCAAGTCTGTTTGCTAAATCACTGGAGAACATGTCAGAATTACTACCTGTAATATACATGTCGTTATTATCATCCAGCACCAGCGAACGAATAGCGATTTTAAAGTCTGCAATCTCCTGAATTTCATCAACGAAGATATAATTTTTCCTGTCATGGACTAATCTATCTGAAATGTACTTGTAGAGTTCCCTGTACGATATAACATCAGCAAAGTCAATATCCTCTTTGTTGATATAGATGATATTGGCATCTGCTTCTTCGCTTTTAATCAACTCAATAAGCTGAAAGAGTATAAAACTCTTACCCACACGACGATGACCTGTCAACACCTTGATAATGGGAGTACGCATAAAGGGCTTTATCCTCTCTATGTAGGTATCTCTACGATATAATATGCTTGGAAACTTTGTCATATTCTTCTATTTTAATTATGCTTTTAATTCTTCACAAATATACAAAATAGTTGAATCATGTTTATACTATTTCAAAGAATTGAGCGTCTGGAATCGGAGATTCGTCGGGATTTGGGTGCGAATAATCGGTTTCTGCTTGTATAGGTTTGGGTGAGGGTGTATCTTTGGGGAATCATTAAAAAACAGCAATATGGAAACAATTGAAAACAGGCGGCAAGCGCCTTTTGACCGGCATCATAAAAAGAACAGGATTTTCTTTGCATTACTGTGCATCTTCGTGGGCGGCATGTTTATTGCCCGCGACTTGGGGGCGATCCACCAAGACGATTTTAACATCGTGATCTCCTGGCAAATGCTGCTGGTCGCTATCGGGATATTCGCTTTCTTCAGGAGAAGCTTCATCGCAGGCATTATACTGGCGGGCATAGGTATCTATTTCCTTATTCCCGGCCTGAACGGATGGGCCTATTCGTTCTGGCCGGCATACCTTATCCTGGTGGGTGTGTTGATTCTGATTAATCCCGGCCGGCGGCGTAGGCGGGAGAGGTGTATGCAGCGACATGGAGCGAAGAAGTTTGAAGAGGTAAAGGACGGCTTTGTCACGGTCGACGTCAAGTTCGGGAGCGCCCAGCAGATTGTCCTTGAGCCTGTCTTTCGCGGAGCGGCGATTGATGTGACGTTCGGGTCGGTCGTTTTAGACCTGAGGCGCACGTTGCTGGAGGCCGGAGAGACTTATATCGACCTCGGCTGTTCGTTCGGCGGGGTGGAACTCTTTATCCCCGCCCATTGGAACCTGCTGATAGAGACGGATCATACCTTCGCCGGTTGTCAGGACAAACGTCTTTTCTCGCAGGATACCGATTCGGAACACAAACTGATTATCCGGGGGAATATCTCGTTCGGCGGTATGGAAATAAAGAGTTGACGATGCAGGTTCACCCGTTTTTTGTTTCTAAGAAGCGCATGATCACCACCTTACTGCTTGTCATCCTGGCGATGACGGTATTGGGGGGACTGCTTTTCCTGTATGGCGGGACACCGCCGCTCGCCGCCCTGGCGGATTCGGCGGTCTATACCGGCATGCTGGCGGCGTGCGGGATACTGAACTGGTTCTTTTACGCCTACATACGGGTGTGGCAGGCACAGGTCGTGCTGGCGTTGCTGGTACAGGTTATTGGGCTGGGCGCGTGCTATATGACGCTCTCCCTCGCGGGGCTGGAAGATGCCGGCGCTTTTGTGCGGCTGCTTCCCCTGAGGCTGATCGCCGGCCTATTGTCGTGGATCATCCTGATGCAGCGGTACCACATCCTGCAAATGGCTGATGCCAAGCTGGAGAAAGAGAGGGAGGAGGCGGGTGAAAACACCTCCGCACCGAATGAGTGGATCGACCGTATATCCGTAAAAGACGGCGGACGCATCCATATTATCCAACTGAATGAACTGCTTTATATTCAGGCAAACGGCGACTATGTGATGCTCTTCACCTCTTCGGGACGGTATGTGAAAGAGGAGACGATGAAGTACTTCGACACGCACCTGCCGTCCGCCTTTTTTGTGCGCGTTCACCGCTCGACGATTGTCAATATAGACCAGATTATGCGTGTCGAACTGTTCGGAAAAGAGAATTACCAGATCCGTTTAAAGAACGGAACCTGTTTGAAAGCCAGCGGCCCGGGATACAAACTGTTGAAGAGCAGGCTGAACCTCTGAAACGCTTTATTTGACATGTATCCTTAAATTTGTATTGGTACTTTGGCGTAATTTAATAACTTTGCAAGGCAAAAAAATAATAGGTATGAAAGTTGTGAAAATTGTTTTGGGAGTATCGGCGCTCCTTGCGTTGATTTCATGCGGAAAGAAAGCCGCCGAAGCCGGCAGTGATGCCGGAGGGGGAGATTAC
>JAISQD010000174.1 GCA_031274415.1 Tannerellaceae bacterium
GAAAGGAAAACCTTACTTGAGCCTATCTCTATGACATGCCGATGCTCTGTTCTTGCCGGTTTCCTTACTTCTTCAATAATATGCCTGAACTGTTCCGTCATACTGTTTACTGCCTGAACATCCATCTGTATTTGTTCAGACGGTTGGTTGCTACCCGTCTTCAGGTTCTTCTTTATTTCTTCGAAAAGCATATATACTTCCGAAGATACCGATACAAATATAGGCTTAATTTCGTTTCCACCTCATAGACGGGTAACAAAATAGTAACAAAACAAGGTCATTTATCGTCCAATAATCAGAAAACAGCGTATTGCTCCGAGTCGTGAGTATTGTTTCGTAAATATTTAATAAATAGCATATTATATTCCTTTCTTTGGTGTTTTATTTCTCTTCCGCCAAAGCTGCCAGCTATTGATGATGTTTTGCCAGAGGACGTAGGCGGCGGGGGCTACGGAGGAGATGGGGTTCAGGTAGGCTTGCGCCATCCAGATGGCTAAGATGGTGTTCTTTTGGCCAAGGCCTTGTCCGCAGGAGATGGTGTCGCCATAACGGCGGCCCAGCCATTTGCCTGAAAGGAACTGGACGATGCACAGGATCAATGAAACGGCGGCCAGGCCTATCTCTACCGTATAGTCGGGATTCTCCTGTTCTACCAGGAATTTCATCGTACTGCCCGTCACAATCACCAGCGCAACAGCCCAGAGATAGAACGGGCCGTTCGTATAGTTCAACAGGATTTTTTGCACCTTTGGCAGGCGGTAACGTACCGTCCATGCCAGCAGCAGGGGACAGATCAGTACGGGGACTGTCTGCCGGCAAATGTAGAGGAAAGATGACCAGAAAGACATCTCCTGGTGCAGCCCGATCAACGGGAAAAGCAGCGGAGAAGCAATAGCAACGGCCACATTGCACAGCAACAAATAGCTGGTATGAAAGGGGACATTCCCTCCCAACATACCGGTGACTACGGCAGCCGAAGCAGCCGTAGGCGCCAGTACACAGATAAAAGCCCCTTGGGCGACAACCGGATGGAAAAGGTAAACCGCCCCATACACGACGAGGCTACCCACCAACTGGATGGTTAATAACCAGATATGGGCAACGCGTATATGAATGTCACGCGGCGACAACTTACAGAAAGTAAGCAGCAGCATGGCAAAGATAAGATACGGCGGAAGAAAAGCGACATAACTTACCAGCGGATAAGCGACTATCCCCACGACCATAGCCAGTGGGAATATCCATTTCTTTATATTCTGAAGCACGCCTTTTTATACGATTTATCCATTCACCGGTAGATTAGTGTAAAGGGATATATTGAACGAACGCTTCGATGGCCTCGTACGCCGCCAGTCCCAATTGGCGGTACAGGTCGGCAGTGGCGCGGTTACGGTCTTCGGCACGCTGCCAGAACAGGCGTTCGTCATCGCCAAGGAACGGTGCGCTTTCGGCTTGTGACTGGTGTTTCAGGATGGCGTTTCGTTTGTAACGCAACTCTTCCGGACTAATCGGGACAGCCATTTCGATATGGTCCATCTCCCATTCCGCCCAAGCTCCGCGGTACATCCATATGCGACAATCTTTCAGCCACTGTTCGTCCTTTACCTCATCGATCACCGCCAGGATAGCGTCTAAGCATACTTTATGCGTCCCGTGCGGGTCGGCCAGGTCGCCGGCTACAAATATCTGATCCGGCTTGACCTCTTTCAGGAAGTCCCGGATAATTTGGATATCCGCCTCACCCAAATCCTTCTTTTTCACCATGCCGGTCTCATAAAAGGGCAAGTCCAGGAAACGGATATGATCGTCTTTTGTGATACCGGTATAGCGGGCGCCGGCACGCGCTTCTTCGCGGCGGATAGTGCCTTTCACGAACAGGACATCATCCTTTTCCTTTTCTCCTTCCGTCTTGTCATACCTCAGGAAATGAATGATCTCTTCCGCCTTCTCTTTTATCGTTTCATCGTCGGGAGCGTATTTTGCGCAGACATCACGCAAATATTCGCAGTAACGGATCACCTCCTCATCCCCTACGGCTATGTTTCCTGAAGTCTGGTAAGCGACATAGACATCATGGCGCTGGTCGCACAAACGGCGGAAAGTACCTCCCATAGAGATAACGTCGTCGTCAGGGTGCGGACTGAAGATCACCACTTTCTTGGGATAGGGAGTAGCCCGCTCCGGACGGTTCGAGTCATCGGCATTCGGTTTGCCGCCCGGCCATCCGGTAATGGTATGCTGTATATCATTGAATATCTTTATATTCACATTATATGCCGAACCGAACAACGCCAACAGCTCCCCCAACCCGTTTTCACTGTAATCCTTGTTGGTGAGTTTCAGGATGGGTTTTCCTGTCAACTGGCACAGCCAGACGATCGCACGGCGTATCAGCTTGTTGTTCCATTCACAACTGGTCACTAACCAGGGATGACTGATTCTCGTCAGGCTATAGGCCGCAGAGAGGTCTATGATGACCTTCGTATTGTTCAGGCTTTGCAGGTAGGTGGCCGGAATGGTATCGGTTATTTTACCTTCAACCGTTTTTTTGATAATATGCGATTTATCTTCACCCCAAGCCATTAGAATGATATGTTTGGCATTGCATATGGTCGACATACCCATCGTAATAACCCCTGCCGGAACATTCTCTATCGAGTTGAAGATTTTAGACGCCTCCTTGCGGGAATCATTATCCAATAAGACCAAGCGGGTAACGGAACCTACCGGCGAGCCGGGGCCGTTAAATCCGATATTTCCCGCATAACCAATCCCCAACAGCAGGTAATCAATACCTCCCATCTGCTTGATCAGCTGTTCGTAACGGATACAGTAGTCGTAAATCTCCTCTTTCGGCATAAAACCATCCGGCGAATAGATATTTCCAGGCTCAATATCCACATGATCCAGGAAATAGTCTTTCAGGTAGGAGAGATTGCTGGACGCCTGAACGGTCAGCGGATAAAACTCATACAGGTTAAAGACAATGACATGCCGGAAACTCAACCGCTCCTCCCTGTGCATACGGATCAACTCCTTAAAAACACTTTGGGGAGAGTGTCCGCCCGGTACAGCCAGGACGAACAGCTTGCCGGCTTCCTCTTTTTCCCGGATCTGTGCGGCAATTTCGTTGGCGATAGCTAAAGAGCCTTCATCGGCCGACTCATATATCGTTGTCGGTATCTTTTCCAAACGGGTTAAAATAGACTGCTCGTAGGCATTTTCCGGACGATAATATCGTGTAGGTATACGTGTCAGCGTAATCTGAGAACTAAGATTTGTTTTCATATTATTATTTGTACAATGATTTATATAGTATATGTGTTTAATTCTTCTAACTCCATAGTGAGTGCCGCCCATTTGTCCATGGTGTCCGACAATTGCTTCTTCAGACCGGAATAGTCGCTGTACAACTGGGCGTCGGAGGCGCCTGCGGGGGTCGCCAGCCGGACTTCCGCCCGGCCTATCGCCTGTTCCAGTTCGGCTATTTTACTTTCGGTTTCGGCAATTGCTTTCTCTATTTTCCGCACCGCTCGACTCTGCTCTTTCCGTGCTTCGTAGGACAGCCTGTTTTGAGTGAGCTGGGCTTCCGTACTGCTTTCTACGGATCTTACCTGCGCACGTTCCAGTTCCCGCAGGGTATCCATCTTTTTATGTTCAAGAAAGGCATAGATCCCGCCCAAATGTTCAACGACCCGTTTATTTCCAAATTCATACACCTTGTCAACCAATCCGTCCAGAAATTCACGGTCGTGCGATACCACAATCACCGTCCCGTCAAACGCTTTTAAGGCCGTTTTCAAGACATCTTTCGAGCGCATATCCAAGTGATTGGTCGGCTCGTCGAGGATCAGCAGGTTGACGGGGTCGAGCAGTAAACGGATCATAGCCAGCCGGCTTCGCTCGCCGCCTGAAAGGACGCGGACTTTCTTCTCCGACGCCTCTCCGCCAAACATAAACGCGCCCAGTATGTCGTGTATTTTGGTACGGATGTCACCCTGCGCCACATAGTCGATGGTATCGAAGACGGTCAGGTTCTCATCCAGCAATTGCGCCTGGTTTTGTGCAAAATAGCCGATCTTTACCTGATGCCCGATCTGGAGTTTGCCTTCAAAGTCGATCTCTCCCATGATGCACTTCACCAAGGTGGATTTGCCTTCGCCGTTTTTCCCGACGAAAGCCACCTTATCCCCTCTGTTAATGGTACATGTTACCTGCTCGAACACCAGGTGGTCGCCATATCTTTTGGCTACATTTTCCGCTATCACCGGATAAGAGCCGGAGCGGGGGGCCGGTGGGAACTTCAAGCTTAATGACGCGTTATCCAGGTCGTCCACTTCGATCCGGTCTACTTTCTCCAGTTGCCGGATGCGCGACTGTACCTGTATGGCCTTCGACGCCTTGTAGCGGAAACGCTCGATAAAGGCTTCGGTATCGGCTATTTTCTTTTGTTGGTTCCCGTACGCGCGCAGTTGTTGTTCGCGCCGTTCCTGACGCAATACCACATAGTCGGAATAGCGGACCTTATAGTCGTAGAGGTTTCCCAGCTCAAGTTCGATCGTACGGAAGGTGGTATTGTCGATAAACGCCCGGTCGTGGGAAACGAGAATCACCGTATTGGCGCGGGTCGCGATGAAGTTTTCCAGCCATTGGATAGATTCGATATCCAGATGGTTCGTCGGCTCGTCCAACAGGAGGACGTCGGGACGTCCAAGCAGCAGTTTCGCCAATTCGATACGCATACGCCAGCCGCCGCTAAATTCGGAGGTAGGCCGGTCAAAATCCTCCCGCGAAAAGCCCAGTCCGGTTAACGTACGCTCCAGCTCGGCCATATAATTGTTCCCGCCCATCATCTGGAAAAGCTCCGACTGGCGGGTGACTTTTTCTATCAGCTCATGGTAGGAGGCGGACTCGTAATCGGTTCGTTCGGCCAGCTCTTTTGTTAACCGCTCGATGTCCCGTTCGATACAATGAATATCGTCAAAGGCTTGTCCGGCCTCTTCCTTTACGGTACGCCCGTCGGTTAAGTGCATATGTTGCGGCAGATAACCTATTTTAATATCTTTGGGGATACTCACGGTCCCTGATGTCGGTGACTGATGGCCGGCAAAGATCTTCAACATGGTGCTTTTCCCGCTTCCGTTCTTCCCGACTAAGGCTATCCTGTCCTTTTTATTGACCACAAAAGACAGATCATCAAAAAGCGTAAACCCGCCAAATTCAACCGTTAATCCTTCAACCGAAATCATATTAATCACTTTATAAGGACACAAAGATACGACTATTCCGCTCAAATGGACTACGGCAAACGCATGAAAAAGGATTTTCCTGAAAAACGTAAGCGTCTCGGCGAAACCGTATTGTGGCTATTGTTGTCCGTGTATAACTTTGTATCGAAAAAAAAGGAGTAAAATGGAAGCAAATGTATTATTTCCCCAAATTGTGGAAGATTACCG
>JAISQD010000208.1 GCA_031274415.1 Tannerellaceae bacterium
AAATGAGGTTTATATCCGTTGCCAATGACGAGGGTGAGGTGATTTCTGTCATTATAAGGCTCTATATTCCGATATTTTTTTACTATATTTGTAGTTGAATAATCTCGAATAATATAAAAAGTATAACATGGCAACATATCAGATTCATATTAACGAAAAGACATCACAAGGTAAAAATATTGTCGCTTTACTCAAGTCGGCAACTGATATTGTGTCTTTTGAGGCGCCTGTAAAGAAAAGGACTGCCAGGAAAAATGTTCTATATAAAGGTGTTGAAAGCGGACTAAAAGATGTCCGCCAAATCCTTGATGGAGAACAACCTAAGAAAACATTGAAAGAAATTCTTAGGGAAGAGTGGTGGAGCAAGAATAATAACCTATAATATTATCGTTGACATTGAAAAAACGGAAATCTATTTGTTAACCATTTACGATAAAGCTGAAAGAATGACTATCTCCAAACAAGAAATAGAAAAGTTAAAGAAGAAAAATGGGTTATAGGGGGGGCGTAACATATTCGTAACAAAAACGTAAGAGGGGTGTAATAGTAACGTGTTACTTTTGTCGCGAAAAAGACTCAATAATATGGAGAAAACAGGTATAAAATGGAAGAAACGGGGGCAGGTGATCGGCCTGTTTAGTTTATTGTCTGTCATCGCTTTTGCACAGCAGGAACAGGCGCACCGGAAGATGACGGTTTCCGGTTATATTCAAGGACAGTATCAATATGCGGAAAAAGGAGGGGTGTTGCAGGTCGGTGCGCCGAACGAGCATCCCGGAAAGGCGTTTGACCGGATCGGTATCCGGCGCGGACGCCTTAAAGTGGCTTACGAAGAGGGGATTGCGTCGGCTGTTTTTCAGTTGGACGCTACCGAAAAAGGGGTTGGGATAAAGGATGCCTACCTTTTGGTGAGCGATCCCTGGTTGAAGCGTATTGCCCTGAAAGCCGGCGTTTTCGGTCGTCCGTTCGGGCAGGAAATCGCCTATTCCTCCTCGCAGCGCGAGTCGCCGGAACGGGCGACGGTTTTCCGGACACTCTTTCCCGACGAGCGCGACCTGGGGGTGACGTTGAGGTGGAAAGGGGGAGCAGATTCGCCCCTCAGCTTTCTTAGGCTGGAAGCCGGATGGTTCGCCGGAAACGGGATCAAACAGGAGACGGACAGCCGGAAAGATTTTATCGGGCAGTTGGGCGTCGATAAGGGGTGGGGGCGTATGTTCCATCTTTCTGTTGGCGTATCGTATTATAATGGGTCTGTGTATCAGGGGAGTGAGCGGGTGTATACCATGAGCGGAGGGCGTTTTGTACTGAACGATCATCCGGACAATAAAGGGCGGTTCGCCAAACGCGAATACCTGGGGTTTGACGTCCGGTTCACTCTGGATAGTCCGCTTGGCAAGAGCCAGTTGCGGGGAGAATACCTGACGGGGAAACAGCCTGGAAGCGAGACGGGCAGTAAGAGCCCCAATGCTTCCCAGCTGCCGTCGGGCGACGTGTATATACGGAATTTCAGGGGCGGATACCTTATGCTGGTTCAGGGCATCGGGAAATCGCCTTTTTCGGCTGTCCTGAAGTATGACTGGTACGACCCGAATACCGGGACAAACACTGCCGGGGCGACGACGGCAGGCGACGTAGCCCGTAGCGCCTTTGGAGCAGGCGCCGTCTGGCAGGCGCACAAACAGGTACGGGTACAGGCCTATTATGAGTGGAATTGGAACGAGAAAACCGCTCATATCCCCGCTTTCAGCGAGGATATCAGGGATAACCTTTTTGCGCTGAGGCTGCAATATGCATTTTAATCTTAACCGGATCGTAACAATTCCGTTCGTGTCCTGTAATATGATCCGCTTACATTTGCCTGCATCAAACCAAAGGAAGTTAGTTGTATGAAAAAAACAGTTTTAACGACGATTATGTTAGCGGGTGTACTTACCGGTGCATCGGCGCAAAAAATAAAAGGTTCGGACACGATGTTGCCCTTGTCGCAGATGGAGGCCGAGCGTTTTATGAAAGCCTATCCCACGCAGACGGTGACCGTTACCGGTGGCGGAAGCGGGGTCGGCATTTCCGCTCTGCTTGAGGGGACGACAGACATTGCGCAGCTTTCCCGTAGGATCAAATTCGACGAGAAGCAAAAATTGCAAAAGGCGGGAAAAACAGTCCGTGAAGTGATTGCCGCCTACGACGCGCTGGCTGTCATCGTCCATCCGTCCAACAAGGTCGGGAACCTGACCCGCGAACAGCTGGAGGGTATTTTTACGGGGAAAATAAAGGACTGGAAAGAGCTTGGGGGCGATCCCATGAAGATAGTCCCCTATTCCCGCGAAACCTCCTCCGGGACGTATGAGTTCTTTAAGGAAAGCGTATTGAAGAACAAAAATTACATGAACGGGATCATGGGTATGCCGGCTACGGGATCCATCATACAGGCTGTCAGCCAGACCAAAGGGGCGATCGGCTATGTCGGGTTGGCCTACCTGAACAAGGGGGTAAAGGCTGTCCATGTCTCTTACGATAGCGGAAAAACCTTTGTCGAACCCTCCGCCGTCCATGCGAAAGACGGGACGTATCCTATCGTCCGCCCCCTGTACTATTATTACATCACGACACTGGAAAAAGAGGTAAAGCCGTTTATTGACTATATCCTGTCGGAAACCGGGCAAAAAGTAGCCGTGGAGACCGGATTTATCCCTGTAAAATGAGACGGTTACGGAAAATCGCGGAACGGATGATCGAGGGCTTGCTGACCTTGAGCGGAGGGCTTACAAGCTTAGTCATCCTGTTGATCATTATTTTCCTGTTCAAAGAGGGGGCGGGGCTGTTCCAAAACCCGGCCGTCGAAAAGGGGTATGCCCTTTACGTTCATGCGGAAAACCCGGTCGAGGCGCTGCTTCCCGGACAGGTGAAAGCCGTTTTCGACTGGGAAACGACCAACTGGAAAGCCTTAGGGGGGATGGATGAGGAGATTATGCCGTTCCGTTTTGACGACGTCTTTTCGCTCTATACCGAAGAGGAGTTGGGGGTGGATTACGAATTACTTCCCCAGAAACTGGGGGAGATCATTGCTGAACATCAGAATATTATCGCCTTTCTTCCCGAGCAGTATATCCCCTCCGACCATATCCGGATCAAAAAGCTTCCATCGGAAAATATCCGGATGGCGGATTTCTTCGGGGGGAAGGAGTGGATGCCGACGGCTACTCCGGCGCCGCAGTTCGGCGTACTCCCTCTGTTGGCGGGGACGCTGTGGGTCAGCCTTTTTGCTATCCTTATCGCCCTGCCGCTCGGCTTGGGGGTGGCCGTTTACCTGTCGGAACTGGCCGGCGAACGGACACGGAAAATCCTGAAGCCGACGATTGAGCTGTTGGCCGGTATTCCGTCGGTGGTCTATGGCTTTTTCGGGCTGACGGTCTTGGTTCCCCTTGTCCGCAAAGCGTTGGATCTGCCGGTGGGGGAGACGGCGTTTACGGGTAGTTTGATCTTGGCTATTATGGCTTTACCGACGATCGTCACCTTGGCCGAAGATGCCATGAGAAGTACCCCCAAAGCGATGCGGGAGGCGAGCCTGGCGCTTGGCGCGACGCACTGGCAAACGATTTACGGCGTGATTATCCCTTATGCTTCGTCCGGCATTACGGCTGCCGTGGTGCTGGGTATCGGGCGGGCGATCGGCGAAACGATGGCGGCGCTGATGGTGACGGGGAATGCGGCGGTGATGCCCTCGTCGCTGTTCGAGTCCGTGCGTACCATTCCGGCCACCATTGCGGCTGAACTGGGGGAGGCTCCATCGGGCGGCGCGCATTACCAGGCGTTGTTTATGCTGGGGTGTATCCTTTTTATAGCGACGATGGTGATCAGCGTTTCGGCGGAAATCATCACGAAAGGACGAATGAATAGGGGGTTTTAGCGTATGGACAGAAAAACGACACAAACGATGGCATTTTTTGTTTTCCGGCTGCTGGCCTGGTCGGTTGTCGGGCTGCTGTTCTGGATACTGGGGTTTATCCTGTATAACGGTATCGGGGTGATTAGCTGGGAATTTCTCTCCTCCATGCCGGAGGATGGGATGACTTCGGGCGGGATATTCCCGGCCATTGTGGGGACGCTTTGTCTGGTCGCCGGCAGTATGGCTTTTGCCTTTCCGTTCGGGATTATGTCGGGGATTTACATGAACGAATATGCCGGAAACGGCTGGATCGTGAAGTTCCTGCGTATCATGACCAACAACCTGAGCGGCATCCCCTCCATTGTGTTTGGGCTGTTCGGGATGGCCTTGTTTGTGAATACGTTAGGGTTTGGCGATTCGATTATCGCCGGCTCTTTCACGCTGGGATTATTGATCCTGCCGCTGATTATCCGGACGACGGAAGAGTCCCTCCGGGCGATCCCCGATGCTTACAGGATAGGCAGTTTGGCGCTGGGGGCAAGCAAGATACAGACGATCCGTAAGATCATCTTACCGATGGCATTTCCCAATATTATTACAGGACTGATCCTGTCGATCGGCAGGGTGTCGGGCGAAACCGCCCCTATCCTGTTTACCGTAGCCGCCTATTTCCTGCCGAAACTGCCTCATAGCGTATTCGATCAGGTCATGGCGTTGCCCTATCATCTATACGTGATCGCCACCAGCGGGACGGATATCGAGGCTTCCCGCCCGATCGCTTACGGGACGGCGCTGGTCTTGATCGCTATTGTCCTTTTGATCAATCTGTTGGCGGCGGCATTGCGGAAGTATTTCGGACGGAAAGTGAAAACGAATTGACTTATGATAGAGACAAAAAATATCGACTTTTATTATGGCGATTTTCATGCGTTGAAGAACATCAGTATGAAGATAGCCGCCCATAGCGTGACGGCGTTTATCGGCCCCTCGGGATGTGGCAAATCCACTTTCCTGCGCCTTTTCAACCGGATGAACGACCTGATTGAAAACACCCGTCTGACGGGCGATTGCTTCGTGGCGGGAGAGAATATCTACCGGAAATCGGTTCAGGTGGATGAGCTGAGGAAGCGGGTGGGCATGGTGTTCCAGAAGCCCAATCCCTTTCCCCGCTCCGTATTTGAGAACGTCGCCTACGGACTGCGTGTGAATAGTATGGGTAACAGGGCTTTTATCGCTCAACGGGTGGAGGAATCGCTGCGGGCCGCCGCCCTCTGGGACGAGGTGAAGGATAAGCTGAAAAAGTCGGCTTTCGAGCTGTCGGGCGGTCAGCAGCAACGCCTTTGCATCGCCCGTGCGTTGGCTATTTCGCCCGCTATCCTGTTGATGGACGAACCGGCTTCGGCGCTCGATCCGGTGTCGACCTCCAAAATCGAAGAGCTGATCCATTCCCTGAAAAAGCAGTATACCATCGTCATTGTGACGCATAATATGCAGCAGGCCGCCCGTGTCAGCGACAAGACGGGCTTTTTCATGCTGGGGGAATTGGTGGAATTTAATGATACGAAAAAGATGTTTTTAAGTCCTGAAAAGGAACAGACACAAAATTACATTACCGGTAGATTCGGGTAATAAGGGAGGTAAAACAGATGAAAGAGATGAAACATACGGAAAAAGAGTTACAGGCTTTGAAAGAGGAGGTGAGCCAGATGTGGCGGCTGGTTCTTTCGCAGCTTGAAAAGGCGAAACAGGCCTTTTTGAACGGGGACATCGAGCTGGCAAGGGAAATTGTCAGCCGCGAAAAAAGGGTGGACTCCTTTGAACTGAAGATCGACTGCGATTGTGAGAATTATATCGCCCTGTACGCTCCTGTGGCCATTGACCTGAGGCTGGTGCTGTCGCTGTTCAAGATAAGCCATACGCTGGAACGGATCGGCGACTTCTGCGAGGGGATCGCCCGGCATGTGATCGACGACGACTGCAACCGGATCGATCCGCTGATTATGGAGGAGTTACAGATCGAAAAGATGTTTGATATCCTCATTTCGATGCTGTCCGACAATTTTGTCTCCCTCGAATCGGAGAGTACGAAAATGTCGGGGAAAATCCTCTCGAAAGACGACGA
>JAISQD010000029.1 GCA_031274415.1 Tannerellaceae bacterium
TCTTTTGTCCACTCTTCCGTCGCGCGGTAGCCGAAGCCTGCGTACCGGTATTGCTGCAACAATACAGGCAAGGGGGCCGACGGATGCAGGAGTGATTCAAAGTCCCACAGAAAGCCTCCGGCGGGTATATTCCACGCTTTGATCTTCCACAGCTCGTTTATGATCACTTTTTCTTCGGAGGGGGTGAAAATGTAATGATCCAGGCTTGCCGTATAGCCGGTCAAAACCGCTCCCTTGCAGGTCTCTTCGATCGCCTTGGCGCGAACGGTTCCCTGTTTGCCGCCGATGTTCCACAGGTCGTATAATACCTCATCGTATACGACGTGCGTCCATGTATTCCATATCCCGTAATGGTGGTAATGGTCTTTGGGTTGGATGGTGGTCAGTATATTCCCCGCGGGCGAATAGGCGGGATGGATAAAACCGCTTCGTCCGTAAGCTTTATCCACTCCATCGGGAGGATCGACGTGGGTATAGTTGTATTGGAGAATCTGTTTCCCCTCCTTTTTGAGGATCAACGCTTTCTGCGTATCTTCGATATCCATTGGCGTAGCGCCGGGCGCCTGCCGGGGGGTTAATCCGGCATGATAGGTACGGGTTGTACCTGCTTTGGTCTCTCCGTCCAGAATCCAGTAGAGGAGGGGCGTTTTCCCTTTTTCCGCCACCACCTGCGAGGCGACTCTCTTCTTTCCTTTTCCCGTTTGTTCATACAGGACGACATCCATGCTTTCCCCCATGTCCAGCTTGAATATATCCGCCGACACCACGCAATCCGTCCGGTCATATTCGCCGGCCCGTACCGTGATGCTGATCGTCTTGTCCGCTTTCACGCAGGATAACGCCATGCATGAAAGCAGAATAAGTATAGTAGCCCTTTTCATGTGTCAGAAATTATAAGGGGGACGGTGAGGCCTTGAAACCATCGCGTTAGCTTCATCGTCATTCTTGAAACGTTCCAATACCGGATCCCAGTAGAGCTTCCTGTTCAGTTTCATGGCGATATGCTGCAACAGGCAGGCGGTACAGGAACGGTGCGCCACTTCGGCGGGTGTGATGTTCCGCTTTCCGGTGCGTATGCTTTCCAACCAATTGCCGTGGTGGTCAGCGCTCTGGTACAGGCGTATGGGGTCGTTGTCGGTCAGGGGCGACAGTATTTTGAGGTCTGAGGCCTGGAGGGCGTTCGACTTGGTGCTGATCGGCTCGTTGGGTGAAGCGGCATACGCTCCGCGGCTGACAAACAGCCAGCCCTCCGTACCGGTAAACATGACGCCGTTAGGCTTTTCCGGGCTATCGGTCGTACCGGCAACGATGACGCCGTTGTCGTAAAGCATCTCCGTGTCATAACGGCCATGCACATCCCACAAACCGGAAGCGGGAAATTCCGCCTTGCCCGATATCTCCACCGGGCCGGAGTATTCCCTGTCCATCGCCCAATGTGCGATATCGAAATGGTGAGCGCCCCAACCGGTGATCATTCCCGCCCCGAACTGCTCGCAGCGCAACCATCCCGGACGGCCGTATCCCTGCTCGGGATGGACGCGGTCGACCGTATAAGGCACATACGGGGTTTGCCCCAGCCACATCTCGTAATTGAATCCTTTGGGGATGGGCATCTCTTCGGCATTGCCTCCCGACGGGTCTCCCGGCAAACGGATTTCAATCCGCTGCAACTGTCCGAGACGCCCATTGCGTACCAGCTCGCAGGCGACGCGAAACTGTTCCATAGAACGTTGCTGGCTACCGATTTGCAGTATGCGCCCGCTGGCATTTACCGCATCGCTCATTTTACGTCCCTCGGCAATGGTCAATGAGGTGGGTTTCTGTAAATAGACATCTTTTCCCGCACGTACGGCGTCGATGGCATTTTTGGCATGCCAATGATCCGGCGTACTGATCAATACGGCATCTATATCCTTGTTGGCCAGCAGATCCCTGTAATCTTCATACGTGGTCACGCCGCTATAGGGTTTTCCCAGTTTCCCGGTGTAGTACTTTTCGACATGTTGTTTGGCTTCCGCCACCCTGCGTGCATCCAGATCCGCTACGGCGATGATGCGGGCATCGTCATATTTCCATACGCCGGGCATGTCATGGTCGCGCGAAATACGCCCTGTGCCTATTGCCCCGATATTGATCCGGTTGGACGGTGCATTGTTCCCGAACACCGAAGCCGGGACAATCGTCGGTACGGCCATCATACCGATACCGGTGGCCATTGATTTCTTGATAAAAGTTCTCCGTGTAATCATATAAATAGTCATTAGATGAATAAAATCTTACTACAATCCTAACAGGAGCAAAAATAGGGAAATATCTTATTCCCCACCAACACTTTTTTTGCAGGATATAATCTTATATTTGCATAATCTATACTTCTTGGCTTTATGAGTACTAAAATAATGAATGAACAATTGTCGATCAATGAGCAGATACCTATCATTGCCCGGTATTACGATTACGAAAGGTTCACCTATCCCTGGCACTTCCATCGTGAATACGAAATCATCTATGTCAGGGAGGGCAGCGGCGAACGTTTTGTGGCCGACAATGCGGAATTTTTTTATCCGGGCGACCTGATCTTGCTGGGCTCCAACGTGCCGCACTATATGAGAAGCGCCCGGGAATATTATGACGAAGCGAACGGCTTGCGTACAACGGGCGTGATTATCCAGTTCGAGCACGACTACATGGCGCATACGATCGGCAAATATACGGATCTAAGGCATATTAAGTTGCTGCTGGATAGATCGAACAGGGGAATTCATTTTCCCTACCCCGCCAATAAAGAGATACTGAAACGTGTAGAGGATATCCCGCTTTATAAGGGGATAGAACGGATTGTCCACCTGCTGTTGCTGTTGGACAGGATGGCCTGTTTTGAAGAGGCCTGCCTGCTCGGAAGCCCCCAGTTCAACGTTGATCCCACCCTGTTTGTCAGCGACCGTCTGAATAAGGCGCTTTCGTATATCAGCCACCACTATACGGAAGCCGTCACACTGGATGAAATAGCCGCCGTTGTGTCGATGAATGCGTCGGCTTTCTGCCGTTATTTCAAAGAGAAGTCAGGCAAGTCGTTGATTGAGTATATACAAGACCTGCGTATCGGGTATGCCTGCAAACTGCTGGTCGGCAGTCCCCGCGACATCTCGCAGGTGTGTAACGAATGTGGCTTTAATACGGTCTCTTTCTTCAACAGGGTATTCAAAGAAAAGACAAAGCTGACACCTACCGAATACCGGAAGAAGTTTGTGAAATAAGGGCGTTTAATTCCTGACGTATTGTCATATCTCCTGTCAGTGTTTTATTCAAAAAAGGCCACTCCTGTTTTGGCATACTATTTGTATTGCCTGTCATATAAATAATAGAAAACGGAATTAATAATATAGAAACATATGGGAAAAATTATTGGAATTGACTTAGGAACGACCAACTCATGCGTTGCGGTATTGGAAGGCAATGAACCGGTTGTGATTGCAAACAGTGAAGGGAAAAGAACAACGCCATCTATTGTCGCATTTGTAGACGGCGGTGAACGTAAGGTTGGTGATCCGGCAAAACGTCAGGCCATTACCAATCCGGAAAAGACAATATTTTCGATCAAACGCTTTATGGGTGAAACGTTTGATCAGGTACAAAAGGAGATCAACCGCATACCTTATAAGGTGGTACGCGGCGATAACAACACCCCGCGCGTCAATATCGACGGACGTCTGTATACGCCGCAGGAAATATCGGCCATGGTACTGCAGAAGATGAAGAAAACGGCGGAAGATTATTTGGGACAGGAGGTGACGGAAGCCGTTATTACCGTTCCTGCCTATTTTAGCGATGCACAGCGCCAGGCGACAAAAGAGGCCGGGGAGATCGCCGGTCTGACCGTCCGCCGTATCGTAAACGAACCGACCGCCGCATCATTGGCTTATGGCCTTGACAAGACAAGCAAAGACATGAAGATCGCCGTATTTGACCTCGGGGGCGGGACATTCGATATCTCTATCCTCGAATTGGGCGACGGCGTCTTTGAAGTGAAATCGACCAACGGGGATACCCACTTAGGCGGAGACGACTTCGACCACGTCATTATCGACTGGCTGGCGGAAGAGTTCCTGCGGGAAGAGGGGCTGGATCTGCGTAAGGACCCGATGGCTTTGCAACGGCTGAAAGAGGCTGCCGAAAAGGCGAAGATCGAACTGTCAAGTACGACAAGTACGGAGATTAATCTTCCGTATATCATGCCGGTGAACGGTATCCCCAAGCACTTAGTTAAGAACCTGACCCGTTCCAAGTTTGAACAATTGGCGGACAGCCTGATCCAGGCATGTATCGAACCTTGCCGCCAGGCGTTGAAAGATGCCGGCCTGAGTACTTCGGATATTAACGAAGTCATCCTGGTAGGAGGCTCTACCCGTATACCGGCCGTACAGGAAGTGGTTGAGAAATTCTTTGGCAAAGCGCCCTCCAAGGGGGTGAATCCTGATGAAGTGGTCGCCGTTGGCGCAGCGATACAGGGTGGTGTCTTGACGGGCGAAGTAAAGGATGTGTTGCTGTTGGATGTGACTCCGTTGTCGTTGGGGATTGAAACGATGGGTGGCGTCATGACGAAATTGATCGAATCCAACACCACGATCCCGACCAAGAAATCGGAAACCTTTACCACCGCCGCAGACAACCAGCCATCGGTAGAGATCCATGTATTACAGGGTGAACGTTCTTTAGCCAGGGACAATAAATCAATCGGCCGCTTCCACCTCGACGGCATTCCGCCCGCACAACGCGGCACGCCCCAGATCGAAGTGACGTTCGATATCGACGCCAATGGCATCCTGAATGTATCGGCAAAGGATAAGGGAACAGGTAAGGTACAAAGCATCCGCATCGAAGCATCCAGCGGTTTGAGCGACGAAGAGGTAAAACGGATGAAAGACGAAGCCGCCGCCAATGCCGAAACCGACAGGAAAGAAAAAGAGCGTATCGACAAACTGAATCAGGCCGACAGCCTGATATTCCAGACCGAAAAGCAG
>JAISQD010000046.1 GCA_031274415.1 Tannerellaceae bacterium
ATGGGCTGGGATGAGTTCGTCCTCTTCAAATTCCATCCCGGCCGGTGGGAAGAGTGCAAGCAGGCGATAGAAACGCTTCTCAGGGAGAAGTATCCCGAAACGGTGCGTTTCGATATCAATAACACTGAAGAGGAATTTAATACCTTTCTCAAGTCGGAGAATATGTTGCTCAAGCTGCTTGACTGCGTTTCCATCGTGTGCCTCCTGATTTCGATCTTCGGCATCTTCACCTTAGTCACGCTGCACTGCGAGCAGAGCCGGAAAGAGATCAGTATCCGTAAGGTCAACGGCGCGGAGGCGGGTGATATCATCAGGATGTTTTCCGGCAAATACCTGTGGCTGCTCAACTTAGCCTCCGTAATCGCTTTCCCCGCCGGCTACCTGATCATGAAACCCTGGCTACAGAACTACGTCGCACAGACCTCGATGGATTGGTGGATCTATCCCGCGATATGGCTGGCGCTGACAGGGATTGTCCTCGCCTGTATCTTCGGCCGTATCCATCAAGTCGCCTCCGCCAACCCGGCGGAAACAATAAAAACGGAATAGGCCCTATGCTACAGCATGATCTTAAAATAGCTGTTCGCAACCTTGTGAAGCATAAGACGCAGTCCGCCATCAGTATCGTGGGACTGGCCGTCGGGTTTATGGCGTGTATCCTGGGCGGGTATTGGTGGTGGTGGGAAACCCATTTCGACAACTTCCACCCCGAGGGCGACCGCCTGTACGCCCTGACTACGACCGGCCTCGTGAAGAAAGCGACCGGCACAGACGTAGACCTGGATCAACTCCATATCGACGACTGGGCGGGGCTTCAGGCCTTATTGCCCGAAATAGAAGCGGAATGTTCTTTCCAGACAAGCCGTGTACGTTTGAAATCAAGGCAGGAGCCGCTGTTCGGGATCGAAAGCGACAGCTCGTTTTGTTCCCTTTTCCGGATGGATTTCCTTGCAGGGACGTATAAGGGAGTGGCGCCGGACGGGCAGTCGGTCATCCTGACAGAGCGGGTTGCCCGTCAGTTATACGGCACCGCCGATTGCGTCGGGGAAGAGCTTGTTACCGAGAGCGACAAGAGGCTGCTGGTGGCCGGCGTCGTCAAGGACTATCCCGACAATTCGGATCTTACGTTTCAATACCTGCTGCTTCACAAGCCGGAGCCGCATCCTTATATCAAGCGGTTGACCACCTATATCCGGCTTCGCCCGGGCGTCGACGTGCAGCAGGTAAAGGGAAAGCTTGCCGCCTTTACAAGTCACGTCGGGGAGGGAAAGATCAACCTGCGCACGCTGGCGGAAGTCCACCTGTATGCCCATCCCGAACTGACCGACCGTTTCCGGAATATCCGCATCCTGGCGCTGGCCGGCCTGATGGCTTTCGTCAGCGCCTGGATGAATCTGCTGGTGCTCTTTATTGCCCGGCAGCAGGAGAAACGGCGGAAGAATAAAACCTGCATCTACCTCGGCGCCTCTTTCTCGCGTATCCTGTTTGGCGGATGGACGGAGTTCCTGTTGCCGCTGGGGGTGGCGTTCTTCCTGGCCTTTTGCCTGATCGAGTGCCTCTATCCCTATTATGCCGGGTATACGTCGTGGGATCTTTACGGGATATACGAGGGGGTTTCCCGGCGCATAGGGAGGGAATTGCTGTATCAGAATGCCTTGCCGGTCATTGGCGTCAGTATCCTCTTGTCGCTTATAGTCAGCTATTTCCCCGTCCGCCAGATTCTCCGGCGCAAAGAGATGTACGCCCTCCGCTATAAGTGGGGACTGATTACGGCGCAGATCAGTATAGGCTCTTTTTTCTTTATCACCTCGCTGGCGCTTTTCCTTCAACTGCATTATATCCGGACGGCGGACAGGGGGCTACGGTACGACCATGTGATCCAGGTTAACCTGGGCTATGAACATGCCTACAACAACGATATCCGCGTACTGAAACCGGAGCTGCTGCATCACCCCTATGTAGAATCCGTCTCCTGTACGGCGGCAAATACCGCCGTCTTTACCGAACAGGGGGATTGGTATGGCTCTTATATCTCTTCTTTCGCCGTAGGGCGCGACACGCTCCGCGACGCCAACGTCTTGCTGGTGGATAAAGACTTTTTTTCCGTGTTCGGCCTCTCTCTCCTACGGGGCGACTGGATTGGCGAAGCGAATCCGGACGACCTGTTGATCAACGAAACGGGGTACAGGACATTGGGCTATCCCGATTTGTTGGAACGCCCAGTATCCGCGCCCTATGCTCAGGCGAAGGAGAGAAACGTGTCCGGCATCGTGAAAGACTACCTCTACGCCCCCATGCAATATCCGGTACAACCGCTGTTCTTCCGGCTCTTGACGGATCACACCCGGCAGTTCCTGCCCGCCCAATATATCTATGTACGCTACACGCCCGGCCACAAAGAGGAGGTACTCGCACATATACGGGAAACGACGGATCGCCGGGATAGCCATGAGGTATCCGACGACAAGAAGTTCGTGGAATTAAACGACGTCATCGAACGGTTCAACCGTCCGGAGACCGTTCTCTTTACGCTCTTCAGCGTCTTGTCGTTGCTGTGCATCCTCATCTCTTCGTTTGGCATCTACGCCTTGGTCAGCCTGTCGGCCGAACAACGGAAAAAGGAGATGGCCATACGGAAAATCAACGGCGCCGGCTTGCGCCATATCCTGCGGATTTTTGTACAGGAATATATCCTGATGACCGTAACGGGGAATGTCTTTGCCCTCAGTTGCGGATATATCGTCATGAAGCGTTGGCTGGAAACCTACGGCAACCATATTGAGTTGCGTCTATGGCCATTTATACTCGTATGCTGTATAACGGCCTCGATCGTCATATTCGCCGTTTTCCTGCAAGTCAGGAAAACCGCCTCCGCCAATCCGGCGGAAACCATAAAAACAGAATAGGGCAACCTTTTCTGACGCTCTTTGACATATTGGTTTACACGCAAAACACCAAACGAACAGTTGAGTATTGAGAGTTGAGAATTGAGAGGCTCTCGGAGAGAGCATATATAGCTAGGCAGTACCCTGAGGATGCTGTATGGAACTCAGAACTCCGTTCCTTAGGATATAGAAGCTCGCAAAGGTGGCGAGGAAAGATAGATACCGTCATAGATTGTATTTCTTCTGCATCTATTTTCTACCATGTCCAGAGGAAGAATTAGTAAGGTCGTAGCAAAAACGTTATTCGACAGTTGTCGAACAGCTGTTTGACAGCTGTCGAACAGCTGTCCGACAACTGTCAAACACCTGTTCGACAACTGTCGAATAAGAATTTTCCTTCGATCTTTCCGAAGAGACATGTAGACCTCGGAAAAGATACCTCTGCATGTACCCGAACACTTGGCTTACCGAAACAAATAACCTATAACGGTATAATGGCCAACGGCCTTTATACTGTAGCGTGTAAACCGATGGAAAAGGGTTTATACGCTTTTTTAATGTGAATAATAAAATAAACAATCCATTCCCGGCTTCTTTTTTTAGGGGTTGGGGTAAAACTTGAAGAATTATGATTAAGACAGTGAATTTAGAGAAGATCTTTCGTACCGAAGAGGTAGAAACTTGGGCTTTGAGTGATGTAAGCATCGAGGTGAAAGAGGGTGAATTTGTGGCCGTAATGGGTCCGTCGGGGTGTGGCAAGTCCACGTTGTTGAACATACTCGGACTGCTGGACAATCCCACGTCGGGGTCGTACCGGCTGAACGGGACGGATGTGTCGGGGTATACCGAATCGCAGCGGACGCGCCTGAGGAAAGGGGTGATCGGGTTTGTTTTCCAGAGTTTCAACCTGATTGACGAACTGAACGTGTATGAAAACATCGAGCTGCCGTTGCTCTATATGGGCGTTCCGGCGGCTGAGCGGAAACAAAAGGTCAGGCAGGCTATGGAACGCATGGCGATCGTCCACCGCGAAAAACATTTCCCCCAACAACTCTCCGGCGGACAGCAACAGCGCGTCGCCATCGCCCGCGCCGTCGTCGCCAACCCCAAGCTGATCCTCGCCGATGAGCCTACCGGTAACCTCGACAGCCGCAACGGACAAGAGGTGATGAACCTCCTGAGCGAACTGAACAAAGAGGGGACAACGATCGTCATGGTGACCCACAGCCAACACGACGCCGGTTATGCCGCGCGTATCATCAACCTGTTCGATGGAAAGGTGCTGCCCGTCAATCCCGAAACGGTATGGTCGCCCTTAAACTGATCTTCCGGAGTTGGTGGCGAAACAAGCTTTTTGCCGCCATCTCCATCCTTGGGCTGGCCATCGGTATTGCCTGTACGAATCTGCTGGCGGCTTTCGTCGTCTACGAATACAATATAGAGGCAGAAAATCCTGAGAAAGGGACTATCCTGTTTATGAGCCAGGATTCCCCGATGAAATCGGGAGAAACCGTGTCGTATATCTCCGGCCATATCCCCGCCATGCTGGAAGAGAAATACCCGGAGGTAGAAGACTACTTGCGCATACAGGTGGAGGGGATCAAGTATACCATCGTAGGGCGTGAGCGGTTCGATCCCTTGACGTTCATCACGGCGGACGCCTCTTTTCCCCGCTTCTTTCCCTGCCGGGTGGTGAGCGGTGATCTGAACGAGGCATTGACGCAGCCCGGCAACCTGGCGCTGACGGAGACCGCCGCCCGCAGGCTTTTTGGCGACGCAGACCCAGTCGGGCGGAGCATCTCCTTTCAGCCTGCCGGCAGCGACATGGTCATGGCGGGCGACGAGGCGGAGCCTAAGGTGTCGACCTACCGGATCGCCGCCGTCGTGAAAGAGCGGGAACAGTCTTTCCTCCGCTTCGAGGCGATCGGCGGGAATGCCGACCCTTTCTACGGCGGGATCACATTCCTGAAGGCACACCCCTCTATCGACCTCCGGACGTTCCCCGACCGGTTGCAAAAGGATGGCGTTCCTACGTTGCAGATGGAAAAGGGACAGTACCATTTCAGCACGTTGCGGGAGAGCTATCTCACCGAAAAGGCGGTGGAAGAGGCATGGCCTGTCAACCACCGGCAGCCGGCGCTCCTCTATACCGGCCTTATCTCTGCCCTCCTGATCCTGCTCATCGCCTGTTTCAACTATGTCAACCTCAATTTCTCGCGACTACTGCAACAGTCGAGGGCGATCCATATACAGAAGTTGATGGGAGCCACCACCGGCAACATCAGCCGCCAGCTGTTCATGGATACATTCCTGACCGTTTTCATCGCCTTCCTGCTCTCCCTGCTGATCATGCATGATATCCTGCCGGCGTTTAATGCCCTTGTGTCGGGGCGGCTGCGGACATCTTTCTTTTTCGACCGGCAGGTATTTCCCCTGATGGGTGGATTCGTGTTGTTCCTCTCCGTTATTCCGGCGGCCTATATGAGCTTCAGGATGCGGAAACGCCCCCACCAAGATGATGCCGCCTCCTTTGTCGGGAAAAGGAGGCAGGGGGTGACGGCTGTCCTGTCGGTTGCCCAATTTGCCGTTTCCATCGCCCTCGTTATGGCGACCCTGACCGTCAGCCGCCAGACCGCCCTCGTCCGCGACGGCGGGAAAGGTTATCACGATTTGATCGAGGTCGGGGACTGGACGGGCGACAATGCCTACATCCTCCCCTTTGTACGGGAACTAAGGACGCTCCCGGCCATCAAAGAGGTGACCGCAACCGGTGGAACCGCCCTGCTGAGCACCATAGCGCAAATCATCGTCCGCAGCGAAGACGGTAGCGAATCCTACTACTCCAAACAGCAATTCACCGGAAACGCCGACTACCTGAGCGTCTTCGGGATCGAACAGCTGAGCGGCATACCGCCCGGCGAAGCCCTGAAACGCTACGCCGCCCCGGTCTATATCAATGAGACATTCGCCGCCGTCCTCGTCCCGCCCGGCGAGAACCCGGTAGGCAACGACCTGAAGAGGTATGACCCTACGGCGGGCGAAACGGTTGCCCCGATCGCCGGCGTTGTCCGGGATTTCCATACGGCTTCGCTGCAGGAAGAGATCTCTCCCGCCGTCATCCATATAAAGCCGGAAACGGACGGACACTTCCGCTATGCCTCTATCCGTCTGGGGGAGGACAGGGCGGAGGGGCTTGCTGCGGTTCGCCGGACATGGGAGAAATACCACCCCGGCGGTTACTTTACGTATAGGGATGTCTATCAGGATTACCTGAAGCGGAACGGGAAAACGTTCGAGCTGTCGTACCTGCTCCTGGTCTACGCTCTGATCAGCCTTTTCCTGACCTGCTTCGGCTTGTTCGGCATGGCGCTTTACGCGACGGGACAGCGCACGAAAGAGATCGGAATCCGCAAGATAAACGGAGCGACCGCCTGGCAAATCATGCTGCTGCTGAACCGCCGCTTTGCCGCCTGGATCGCCATAGCATTCGTCATCGCCCTGCCCGTCACCTGGCTACTGCTCAACCGTTGGCTCGAACATTTCGCCTACCGCGTAGACCTCCGCCCGGAAACATTCCTCCTGGCCGCCCTCTCCGTAACGACCGTCACCCTCCTGACCGTCACCTGGCACAGCTACAAAGCCGCCTCCGCCAACCCTGTGGAGACGCTGAACCGGGAATAGTGACAGTCTACTATAATTTTATCTATGGAAAAGTATAGAATATTCTTATTTTTCCATAGATAACTGTATATTTGCAGAAAAGACAAGACAATGAAAAGAAAGATATATAATGAATTAGTCACATGGAAAGACAAATCTGACAGAATGCCGCTTATTGTAAATGGAGCACGTCAGGTTGGGAAAAGCTATATTTTACAAGAGTTCGGCAAACAAGATTTCGACAACTATATTATTGTCAACCTTGAAATAGATAAAGCTTTGGTAGAGAAGTTTGAAGAAAATCTCACTCCGACTTCTATTATCCAATATTTGGAATCCGTACACTCACAGCGAATCATTCCGGATAAGACTCTTATTATTTTAGATGAAATTCAAGCATGCGAAAGAGCGCTTACTTCACTGAAATATTTTTGCGAGCAAACTCCCGAATATCATATTGTTGCTGCCGGTTCTTTGCTTGGTGTAGCTATAAATCGGGAAAAATACTCTTTCCCGGTAGGAAAAGTCGATGAAATAACCTTGTTCCCGATGGATTTTGAGGAATTCTTGTGGGCATTAGGAAGAGAAAACTTTGCGGAACTGATCCGGGAGCATTATGCATCTAATGAACCGTTGGATGTACATGCTATGGCTGTTGATTTTTATAATCGATACTTGATTGTTGGCGGTATGCCTGCCGCTGTCAAAGAATTTATCAGAACCAACAGTTTTGTAGCGGTTGCTGATATCCAAAACAGAATACTGAATGAGTATATAGCTGATATGGCGAAGTATGCAGAACCTTCTACAAGTATCAAAATACGTGCATGCTATGAATCCATCCCTGCTCAATTGGCAAAAGAGAACCATAAATTCCAATACAGTGTTGTGCAAAGAGGTGGCAGCGCTACCGTTTTTGGCGAGTCGATCGAGTGGCTTAAATATGCAGGAGTTGTTCTTAAATGTCAGAAAACCACTCATGGTACTATGCCGATTAAAGTGTATGTAGATTTAAGTGATTTTAAATTATATATGTCAGATGTAGGTATGCTGACCATGCAGTCGGGAATAGTGGCGCAGGCTGTTCTTTCTCCTCTTGAAACCGAAAATATATTTTTGGGAGCAATCGCTGAGAATTATGTTGCACAGGCTTTTGCCGCTAATCTAATCCCATTGCTTTATTGGAAGAATGATAATACAGCCGAAGTTGATTTCGTGATTCAGAAAGGAGTTGATATTATTCCGGTTGAAGTAAAGGCCGGGGTACGGGTTCGCTCCA
>JAISQD010000088.1 GCA_031274415.1 Tannerellaceae bacterium
GGAGACGTCCAGTTGAATGTGCGGACATATACATAATAGGTTCCCGTCTCCGGGAAAACAACCCGTGTTGCCGCACTCTCTACCGGATTACCCATCCCGTGCGCCATCAGGTAGGAAGATCCCATCAAATCCATAAACTGCTGGTCAACGACCCAACCGCCTTTCTTCTCAAAACTCTCCGCCTCAACAAAAAGCTCGGCGGCATACGCCTTACAAAAAAAAGAGAAGAAAAATAAGGCAATGAATACATGTGTTTTCATATGGTACAACTTTCTTTTTACAAATATATGAATTAATCTTTTATGGTTGAAAATCAGGGGTTACCGACCCCTTTTTCCATCTTTCTTTTTAACTCCGGTAAGTATGACAAATAAACCTGACGTGGATTCACATCGTATTTTTTGCAAATAGAGGCTGCCATACCGACTACTTCTCCCATCATTCCTCCTGTTCTCATAACCCGGACCGAACCTAAAGCCACATGGGTTACACTTATATTTCGTCCCGCCATAAATAAATTATCAATATTTCTCGAATACAAACATCGATAAGGTACGGCGTATGGCTCTATATCCTGAACATCAGCATAAGATAAAAAAGGAGCTTCCTGCATACCGGGGAGTTCTTTCGGATAATGAAGGTCAATTCCCCATGTCGTAGTGAAAGACGCATCTTCATAGACAGTCCGGTTTAATACATCTTGTTCTTTGAGAATCATATCACCCAATAAACGACGGGATTCGCGCTTTCCTCCAATATAAGCGACCCATGCCAATGCTTTATTGGCGTATAAATCTTTCTGTTCACTTCTATTTTTTAAGAAATCCCAATTGCCGAATACTGCCCGTAAAGCATAGTCGCGAATAGATTCTATTTCTGTAATTTGATCGTTATTCATCCCTGTTTCCCAATCCCAATCTCCTCGCAAACCCGGACAACATGTTTGTTCGTCAAACCGGATTGCCCATGGACATGCAGGGAAAGTAGTATTCACCTCTGTTTCTTCAGCGTACCACTGGATGGAAGTCCCCATGACTAATTGATCCGCCTTTTCCGGAGCGCGAGGTTCTCCGGTCTCTTTTCTACTTTCTCTTCCCATACGATAATCAGCTCCAGCTAAAAAACCAAGTGTCCCATCGCCTGTACAATCGGCAAACCAGCGGCCTTTAAAACGATATTCTTCACCTGTCAGGATATTTTTACCGGTGACAGAAGTAATCGTGTTTCCTTCTTTTTCTACTTTGTATGCCTGTACATTTAAGAATAAATCTATATTCTTTTCGCTTTTTATCAACTGTTCCTTCTGATCATCTCCGTAATTACTTGCTGGCCCTGCATTATGAATTTTCTTTTCAGGGTATTTCTCTATGACATTAAAGATGTGTTTACTTCTTTCCGTATTGGGTGTTTGTCTTGCTTCCCAATAATTCCAGTATCCAATAGTTCCTAATTCATCCATTAAATTCCCTAAATTGGGATAAGGCTGTTGTGAAATAAGCCCCGACAACCCCACACGTACTTCCGAACTATTATTTCCTCCGAGTATCGGGCGGTTTTGAATAAGCACGACTTTACATCCTAAACGAGCTGCGCTTATAGCTGCGCAACATCCGGCAATACCACCTCCTACAACTACCAAATCAGCGCCTTCCATAACGGTTTGACTGGGCGCCGGCTGTTTTTGTTCACGAAAGATTGTTAGTTCTTTTATATTGCCAGGAGGAATCCGGTTAAAATCCGTTGTTAAATAGATAGCGTCACAACGGCCATTAAATCCGGTAATGTCATGAAGCTCTATTTTGTTATTACCGGCCTTTAATTCTACATAGCCTCCATCCTGCCAGTGCCATTCAAACAATTGCACGCCGAATATGGAATCTAAAGCCGTTCCATTGAAGCACACTTCAAATTTCCCCGGAGTACAATCATCCTTCCATTGTTTCACCCAATTCCGTGTTCTGACCCATACTCTAAACCGGTCATCATGAGGTATTGAAAGATTGGTAGAGGCATTAGCCACAGGTACACCCAATCCATGCGCCATTAAATAGGGAGAACCCATCTGTATCATGGATTGGTTATCCACCACCCAACCTCCTTTTTCATCAAACTGTTCTGCCTCTACAAAAATGTCGGTGGATTCTAATGTGCCGGATGTATTACAGGCATAAAAGAAGCACGTAGTTAAAAAAACAATAAAACATGTTGATTTCATGATATATTTTTGTCAATATTATGATCACTGCAAATGCCGGAAAAGAGACTGCCCAAAAATGGACAGCCTCTTTGTTTGTTTTAATAGTTTGGATTCTGCTTAAGATTCGGATTGATGATAATTTCCTTTGAAGGAATCGGCCACAAATATTGACGTGAAGCGTCAAATAACCGATTCGTCAATAATTTAACATAACCACCTTGATACAATGGAGCAAAATCAGCAAGGCCGTCTTCATCCACTTCTGGAGTAAGTGCAAAAAACCATAATCCTTTATCCACTACATTTGTGTTCAGTTCAGCAACATCCAACATCCCGTAAGAGCCTCTATTCAATGCCTTTTCAGCGATTTTCCAACGGATCAAATCCATATACCTCAAACCTTCCCATGCAAGTTCCATACGTCTTTCCATACGGACAATCCTTCTTAGCTGCGCTTGATTGGTTTCTGTAACAGCAGGATATTTGTCTGTTTCTGTTATGGCAACGCCATAAGCACGCGCCCTCACTTGATTGATTGCATCTAAAACAGATTGATCTATTTGATTTAATTCTATTTTAGCTTCAGCATACATTAAGAGGACATCTGCATAACGTATGATGATTTTGTCTGCATCAATGTTAAAGCCATTTTCCGTCCATTTTGCATTTATTCCCTTTTTCCATACCAAGCCATTGAATGAAGCATATTGGGCATTTACCCTGCTATCATTATTTATTTGCATATTTCCGGTTGCCGTATTCAACACTTGCTCTGCTTTAGGGCTTGGATCATAAATATAGCCCATAAAATCGCTTTCGAACGGAACAATAGTCGCAACACATCTTGGATCTCTGTTCTCAAATGGTTTTCTCGGATTAAACAAAGGCGATTCATCAATCGGTTTGCCATCCGTACATAAGAACGCACAAAGTAAATCCCACGATGGATCATATTGTGCCCATCCACCGGCATTACGTGGTAAATGGCCTCTTACTTCCCTTTGTACGCCAAGCGCAATTGAGCGGGGTATCAAATAAACGGACTCTTCCGTATTTTTCGTTTCCGGGAAAAACAATTCGGAAAAATCAGGATACAGCTTGTATATACCGAGATCCATACAAGCCTTAGCTGCCTGGCCTGCGGTACTCCAATCGCCCATATAAAGAGCAAAACGCGCTTTTAAAGCCATCGCTGCGCCTTTTGTTGCCCGTTTGGGCGCACTTGTGGAATAACTCACCGGTAACTTTTCTATAGCGGCATCGAAATCCTGATATACCAACGGAATAAGCTCGTTGATATCTTTTCTCCCCATAGCAAATGCTTCATCCATGCTGATTGTTCCCGTTACATAAGGGACACATCCGAAATGGCTGATTAAATCGGCATATTTGGCCGCTCTTATAAAATAGACCTCTGCGCTATATTGTTCTATAAGGACTTGCGACACTCCTGTATTAGCAGCCCTATCCAAGTTTTCCAGAAGCGTACTTGCCCTGACTATCGGTTTATATGAATTTGTCCATAAGTTAGTCACGGTTCCCCACTCTCCATTAATAGTTGCTCCCGATATTGGATTTGAAATATCCCTGTTCGTTAGGTCATCTGTCCATTCATCATTATCTTGTGGCCAGAAAACATCCCTGTATAATTCCATTACCGACATTTCTATCTCTGCCGATGAAGAATACCAATTTCCACTTGATCCTTCGGAAAGAGGATTCAAATTCAAATCCGTACATGACACGATGGCTGTTAATCCAAAAAGGATAATTAATTTATTGTATTTCATGATATGCTTATTTAAAAGTTAACAGATAATCCAAAAAGGACAGAAGTTGTTATCGGATAGGCATCTACTCCCATTTCCGGGTCCCATCCTTCCGGATAGTTGCTTAAACAAAACAGGTCATTTGCGCTGATATAAAGTCTTACTCCTTTTATATTGATTTTTTCTGTTATGGAAGAAGGGATCATATAGCCTAATGCAATATTTTTCATACGTAAATAACGCCCGTTGAACAGGTAAAAATCAGACATATCCGTAAAATTACCTGCATTCGTCCAACTCAAACGAGGGTACTTAGCCGCCAAATTCTGTTCCGCTGTATTGTATACACTCCAATAATTACCATCCAAAATAAGAGGAATATGTCCCCAATTTGCTTGTAAAGGTTGTATCATTCTCTCCTGTATTCTTGAGTTCTGGCTTCCCACACCTTGAACAGCCAACGACAAATCAAATCCCTTATAATTTAATTGGATATTTCCGCCATACACAAAGCGGGGTAATGACCCGCCAAGCAATACACGGTCGTAATCCGGTGAAATCCTTCCATCGGGTACGCCATCAGGGCCGCTTACATCTTTGTATTTTATATCGCCAGGTCTTACATTATTATTCAATTTGGGCGAATTATCTACCTCTTCCGATGTTTGAAAAATACCGTCGGAAAGATATCCGTACCATTCATTAAACTCGCTTCCTTCTTTCTTTACCTGATCACCCAGAAATTCCGTACCGCCCAGATATCCCATTTTAGACTTGAAATCAGATATGTTTGCAGCAATTGAATAACGAAGATCGCCAATCTTATCATTCCAACTGACTTCTAATTCAAAGCCTTTCGTATTCATCTTTCCCGTATTCTGATCCGGATTCTCAAATCCCATATAATCCGGGATTTCTAATGCCAACAACATGTCTTTGGTTGTCTTTAAATAATAATCAGCCGTGAGCCGCAAACGGTTATTTAAGAAATTTACATCAAATCCGATATCGGTTGATTCGGTTGTTTCCCATGAAATATCCTGTATGGCATATCGGACTTGAGCGGCTGTTTGTTTTGAAACAACGGTATTTCCTGTATAAAATAGCGCGTTGGAAAATCCTATTGTTGACTGGTACGGATAATTTCCTATACGCTCGTTACCCAGTGTACCCCATGAAACTCTGAATTTAAGGAATGACAACCAATGTATATTTTTCATGAAATTCTCTTCCGACAAAACCCAGCCGGCAGAGAATGACGGGAAAGACCCCCACCTATAATTTTCATGGAAACGGGAAGAGGCGTCGTAACGTATATTAGCCTGTAATAAATACCTGCTTTTATAATTATACATTGCACGGCCAAAAAACGACCGGTAAGCATTCTCATACGCGTTACCTCCGTTATTCCGAAGTTCTAACGGGCCAATATCCAGATATGGATATCCATCTAATTCATATTGGTCGCGGGATGCGCTTAATGCTTCGTTGAAATAATAGAAATTTTCATATCCACCCATTAAAGCAAGATCATGGCCGCCAAATATTTTATTATAGTTGGCAAGAAATTGAGTTGTGACATTATACGAATCAGTCCTGTTTTCCGACAACATGGTCGTAGCATGCCCTTCTATATATCCCATTAACAAAGCAGGATCGGTTGCCGAATAATAGGGTACTGCCTTACGAAACGATTTTGTTTTATCGAAATTATATGTAGGTGCAATAATCGCTGAAAGCTTCAACCCGCTAATGGGTGTAAAGTCAATGGCGGCTTTACCTCCTAATTGATTATAATACTCATTTCTTTCACCGCCATACATCGTTGCCGCATAAATATTATTACCGGATTTACCTTCTGCTATTCTACCATCTTTCCATACGGCAGCATACACAGGAGCGGCAAATCGCATGACATAAAACACGCCACCTTCTTGCGGACTCTGAGTGTGAGACCTTTTGAAATTGACATCCAATGATGCTCCTAAATAGTTATTGATCTTAAAATCATTATTAATTCTTATCATCAGGCGGTCATAATAACGATCGGCATACAATCCATCCGTCTTGTCGTAGCTAATGGATGCTTTTGTTCTCACTTTTTCTGTCCCACCGGCAATGCTCAATAGATGGCTTTGACGTGGAGCAGAGCCTTTCAATAACATATCTGTCCAGTCCGTTATAGGGTATTTATCCGGATCTCCGGCATTCAGCGTGTAATAGTTTTCTACTAAATCCTTTGCGTAAAGGGGATATTCATTACTCCCGTTTCCTGCATCATTCCAACGTAATTCATTTGCCATTTCCATATACCGTTGTACGTCAACAAACTTAGGAAGAGTTGTCGGTATTTCAGCACCATATTCAAATGAGTAATTCAAATCCAGTTGGTTTTCTTTTGCACGCTTTGTTGTGATCAATATAACGCCGGCAGCAGCACGAGAACCGTAAATAGACGCAGATGCAGCATCTTTCAGTACGGAAATATTTTCCACATCATTTGGGTTGACTTGATTGATATCACCCGGTACTCCATCCACAATATATAACGGATTACTGTCTCCAATCGTCGTTACACCCCGTACCCTGATGCTTCCTGCCGATGCCCCGGGTGCATTATTATCACGCGTAACTAAAACTCCTGCCATAGCCCCTTGTAATGCGTTTGATAATTGCATGGTCTTACGGCTTGCCAATATGTCTCCCTGTACAGAACCAACCGCTCCCGTCAGGTTGACTTTTTTCTGCGTGCCGTATCCTACTACTACGACTTCCTCCAGCGCTTTCGTATCTTCTACCAAAACAATCCTGAGGGATGTTTTGTTACCCACCGGTACCTCCAGGCGGGTATAACCGATATAGGTGACCACCAGTATGGCTTCGTTTGCTACCTGGAGCGTGAAGGCTCCGTCCGCATCGGTTATGGTACCGTTGATCGTCCCTTTTTCAACGATATTTGCGCCGATAATGGGTTCGTTATGTTCGTCTACGACTACTCCCGTTATCCGGTTCGTTTGATTGGCCATGGTCCCGGTATAGGCTTTTGCTTTTGTCGACAGGATCACCTGTTTATCGACAATGCTGTATTGTACACTTGTCCCGTCAAACAATACTTTCAGGACGTCCAGAATATCTTTCGTGTCGATCTCCACATCGACGACCCTTGCCACGTCAATTGTCCTGTCGGTAAACAGGAATCTGTAATCCGTATCCAGCTCTACCCTGTCCAGTACCTGCTCGATGGTGACGTTCTTTAACGAAAGGTTGATGTTTGCTGAATTTTCCACAGATGCATTCGCTACATGAAGAGTGAGTATCGCCATGCATGCAATCAGTAGGCTTGCTTTCATGGTATGCACCGGTTTAAGTAATACATAAGGAATATGTCTATTCCATGATCTTTTTTGTTTCATAACTTTGTACTTGATTTTTTCTTTTTTTAAATAAATTTAAAGACTGTCTCTCACGCAAGTACCCGCTGAATCCGTTGTACTTGCTCATTCTTTCCGGGTTAGTATGATTCTGCCAAACGCCTCCTTTCTTTATTTCCGGTTTATTCTCTCATTATTACACATAAATCCCTCTTTTTTTGCCATAGTTCTTGTAGAACTCACGCAAAAATGAAGTAAGACGAAAAGTGTAAACGATTGAAAAACAATATATAACAGATAAAGAAGAATGGGAAACAATGAATGGTTGGAAAGAGAGGGTTTTAAGGAATCCTCTTGTATACAATTAGTTATGGAATCAAAAATGTTATAGTTCTACAAGGTCTCACTCATTTTAGCCGGATATCAATCCGTTGCAGTTCGTATGTCGAGTCCGTCCGTTGCCTGGTCTCTGTGATCGACCATTCTATGGGAGCGGCTAATTTTATGTAATTCAAGACCTGTGTGATCGTTTCGTTCGAGAAAGATGCCCGGAATTTATAGGTCTTTTTCGTCTCTTTGTGCAGGACGATGTCGACATTATACCGGCGCGACAAACTTTTGATCACCTCTTCCAGCGTCGCGTTTCTGAATATCAGTTTCCCGTCTTTCCACGATGTTTTTTCATCAATCCTCACTTTCGTGATGGCGATTTTCTTATTATCCTTGTCAAACGAAGCCAGTTCGGACGGGGAGAGCCTGATGGATTGCCTGTTGAACTGCACATCGACAAAGCCTGACTCGAGAACGGTTTCAATCGCCGGATCGTCGTTGTATGAACTTACATTGAATTTCGTCCCGTATGCCTTCACACGCATGGCCTCGCTGACCGAGACATAAAAGGGATGCGACCGGTCTGACCGGACTTCGAAGTAGCCTTCCCCCGACAGGTACACCTGCCGTTCCTCCGAAGTAAAAGAGGAGGGATACCGGAGCGTACTTCCCGCATTGAGCCAAACCTTCGAGCTGTCGGGCAAACACAATTGCGTCACCGTTCCGGGAGCGGACGTCGCCGTATAATAGGTGATGTTTTCATTCGCCGCATGGTGTTTCACATATAAATAAGAGAGCACGCCTGTCGACGTCAATAAAGGGATAATCAGCACGGCTGCCGCACGATAGAGGAAGGTCGTTACGACACGTTTTCGGTCAAACCGCCTCTTTTTCCTGTCTACTTTCCGGTAGGCCTTCTCCACATCATACGATGCATATTCGCGGATATCGTCGTCAATCGCCTTCGCTATCCGTAGTTGCTCCTTAATCTTATCCATATTGTTTTCCATCTGTAATCCCTTTGTAATAAATAAGACACACAAAGCCGGCATATGCGACAGCTTTTTGCGATTTTTTTTTATTTTGTCTGCTAATAAACGTTGGATAGCCCCTTGGAGTAGCCTCTTATATTCCCACATATTGGTAAAAATCGCCGCAAATTTCCTACATTTTTGTAGAATTTATCTTCTCAAAATAATCCGTTATAATTCTAAATATGAGAATATTATATGCTTTGGCACAATTTATGTTTATTATTACTGAAAACAAACATATACTTCGCACGGCTTAATTTTGTGCATGGCTGGATTGCTTTCAGTCCGGGATAAAGGAGGCTATACGGTTATCTCTCAATAAATATAAACAAAGTATAAAAACATGATGAGTATGAAAACAATTACATTATTATTCGTATTGAATGTGTTAGTAACCGCAAGTCCTTTCACAGCAAGAGCTGCCCAATCCGTAGGCTATAAACTCTGGGATTCCAACAACGGTTTGACGGCAACACTTACTCCAAGCGACCTTGGATCGGTGCAGGTCAACCACATTCAAATCAAGTTCGACGACCGCATTTCCATCCAAGCGGATGCTGAAACGCTGGCAAGCCAATTCATTATCAACATGGCAGCGAACCGGACGGTGAACTTTGCCGTTAATGCGCTTGACGCAACTCTTTTGGACATTACGCTTGCCGGCGATGGGACGGCTCAGGCATCTTCCGTAATAACCATCAAAGCTGCCGCCGAAAACGGTTTGATACCGGGAATAACCGATTCGGAAGGACAGGCGGTCACGCTTGTTCCGATAAGCAGTATTCAACCGACCGGACTGGCGTTGGAAGTCGTGAGCGCCACTACCGGCGCGCTTACCACGCCGGCAAGCGTAACGTACCGGATGTCGTCTATTCCGCTGGTGCGCAGCATGAACTTCCTGCAGGCGCAAAGCAATAAAAGCGAAAATCCCAACGGCTATCTGGCAAGGGAATATTTCACCATTCACAGCCACAATTACAGCGCGATGACGGCTTTGACACATCTTACAACCCTCACCGGCGCAACAAACGTAGATACTTTGCAAAAAACGGGCTATGCCTTTGAATTGATACCGGTTGCCGAAGATGCGGATAATCCCCACATCAAACTCACCGCCCTTACGCCGCTGGAAGGCGAGGAATTGTCGTGGATCGTCTATCATTATCCCTACCGGGCGGCAGCCGACCGCAAGTTCGAATTGGCAGAAGCCATCGAAAGTTCGCAAGCCGGACAGTCGGTTATTGATGCCGCAACAGCCGTCTTGTACGACACGGAGGCTACTGCGGCAGAGGTTGCAGCGGCGATACGTGCATTAAATTACCATCCCACCGGTATTTCTTTGCCCGAAATGGCGCCGAACTGGCTTGCTTTCGGCGGAAATAAAGCCATTCTTTTGCGACATATAACGCCCGGAAGCATCGTCACGGTTTATCAAATCAACGGGCGCATTGCCGCGACCGTTTCGGCAAAGTCGGATACGGAAACGATTGCTGTGCCCACAGCGGGTATCTATATCGTAAGGGTGAACAACGACAAGGCAACGAAAGTGTATGTAAGATAAATGAATATGCAACAGATCATTCTTGAACCGATAGGCACGATCTACACGCCGCACCAACAAATAGAAGGAATGCCGGTACAACCGGCAGGTGCGGCGGACGTTACGGGTAAAGCCGTATTGAAAAGTGAATATGTGGAAGGATTGACCGACCTGGACGGCTTTTCGCACGCAACGCTCATCTATCATTTCCACAAGGTGGAAGGCTATGTGTTGATGCCCATTCCGTTTATGGATACGAAACCGCACGGCATATTCGCCACCCGCGCACCGAAACGACCCAACCGCATCGGCATGTCCACCGTGCGCATCCTTTCGGTAGAAGGGGATACGGTTGTTTTCGCCGGCGCGGATATGCTTAACGAAACGCCATTGATAGACATCAAACCCTATTTCCCAAAGTACGACAGTCCGGCTAACACAAAATCCGGATGGCTCGACACAGCCGCACACGGACAATGCTGCGGGGTTCGTTCCGATAACCGGTTTAAATAAATGAAAGACAAAAGATGAAAGATGAAAGACAAAGAAGCCGGTGGAAAAAGCAGGCAGCCGTTTGGTTGCTCTGCTTTTCCCTGTCGAGTTGCGAAAAAGAGTTGGGTTACCGTTTCATAGGAATACCCGATGAAGAGGAGGTGGAGGTGACGCCGCCCTCCGACTATAGCGAATATCCCGCTGACGGCTTGTTGGTTTTCTACGAGAACTTTCAGTCGTGGAAGCGTGAGGGCTACGACAACCTTCCGAGCGGCGACTGCGAAGCCGACCAAATGACTACTGCGATGGTCATGTATGTTCCTTCAAAACCCCGCGTGGCAGCGTACAATGGTTTTTCGGTGGCATATACACTCAAAGATTTTGCCGTCAATCCGGTGTGCGGAACACAAACCGATGCCGCCGATGCGGACGTGAGTCCGGGCTTTGTCGCCTTGCAGCAGACCATCTTCTACGAATGTGGGCAGCACGATTCGGACGCGCTGATGCTGCTTTCGGCTTTGCCTTCAGTGTCGCAAGTGAAGTTTTCCGTATCGCTCGGCGGAAAGGTGGATGATGTGGCGGGCGTTTCGCTCTGGAAAAAAGTGGAAGAAGCGGGCGCTTTCACGAAGGTAGGCGATTATTTGCCGACCGACCCGAAGGCAGGCGAAGTGTTTACCGTGGAAATCAATGAAGAGCATGTGCAACTGAAATTCACACCCGCCCTCACAGGCAGGGAAACGCCCGTGAACGACGGCGTCAACCGCGCAGTGAAGATACACGATTTGTGGGTGTGGAGTATGGAAAGCAATTGATAATTGATAAGTTATGAAGAAAACAGTATGGATAGGCTGCTTCTTAATCCTGTACTTATTTGGCTTGGAGGCGGCGACACGCGAAGTGACAGACATGGCGGGGCGCCGCGTGAGCATCCCGCAAACGGTAAACAGGGTGTTTACCGACCGGTTTATATCATTGATGGCATTTGCCTTGGACGAGAATATGCTGTGCAACGTTACCTTTATTGTTCCTGATGTGGGACGAAAATACATCTCAAAAGCCTATTACAATAAACCGTTGGCGGAAACCAATGCCGAAGAAATACTGAAACTGCGCCCGGACGTCATCCTGCTCTCTTTTTTGGACGACGATGACCGCGAAACGGCCGACCGTATGCAGGCCAAACTGCATATCCCGGTATTGCTCGTGAAGTTTGACCTGTCGAAATACCGCGAAGCATACGCTTTCCTCGGGCTGGCATTGAATCGCCCGGCTCCGGCCAATCAAATCATCGCCTTTCTGGACAGGTACATTATTCCGCTCAACGAGCAGACGAAGAAAATAGCCGTTCGCCCTACCGTCTATTACGCCGAAGGCAATCGCGGACTGAACACCGAAGCGGCGGGTTCATTGCACAGTCAGGTGATCGATTATCTCCATGCCCGCAACGTGGCGCAAGTGAAAACGGGCAACATTCACGGAATGGCGGCTGTAAGCATAGAGCAGGTTTTGCAATGGCAGCCGGATGCCATCGTTGCATGGTCGGGCTTTCCTGCCGGAATGGGCTTGCCGGAAACCGCGAAAAAAGAGCTCACCACGCGGGAATATATCCTCACGGACGCCGTATGGCAACGGGTCGCCGCCGTCCGGAATAAAAAGGTGTATCAGGTTCCCGCCTTGCCTTTCGGGTGGATTGATCGTCCGCCGAGTGTCAATTGCCTGTTCGGTGTCCTCTGGCTCGCCAAACAACTTTATCCCGAAGCGTTGCCCTTTGATTTGAACGCAGCGCTCAAGGAATGTTTCCGTTTGTTTTATCACGTGGAAGTAACCGACAGGGATATTGCCTCAATGATATGCATATAAGATTCATCCACACAACGCTTCTCCTGCTGTTTTCAACAACGGCTTTCGCTCAGGAAATCCGGCAGGATTCGCTGCCGGAAGTAACGGTCACGGCGCGCCGGCGCACCTCTCCGTTGAAAGAGATCACCGTTGAGCCTCTCGCCTGGGAAACGTCCATCACCTATATTACGGCGGAAGACAACCGGAAAATGGGCGCCCATCATTTGTTTGATGTATTGAAATATTCGGCCAACGGCTTGGCTTCGACGCAGGGGCGGCGGAAGAAACATTACTATCTCCTGCGCGGACAAAATATGGCTTCCGACTATGCCATCAACGGCGTTTCGCTGTCCACCAACGGCGCCGGGCCTATGGCGGAATGGGTGGAAGCTCCCTCGCTTCTGCCCCAGAGCATGATCGAATCGGTTGAAATCGTTCGTTCGGGAAATTCCCTGTTGCTCGGTTTTAGCGGACTAAACGGAGTGATCAACGTAAAAACAAAAACGTTCGATCAACCAACGACAGAGGCGGAAATCAGCTACGGCACGTTCAACACCCTCCATACGGGGATACTGCATGGAGGACAAATCAACAACCTGTCGTATGCCTTTTCACTGAACAATGACCGCACAGACGGCCCATCAGGACGTCATAGCCATGAAAACCTCTGGAACTTCTACGGGAAAATCGGCTACCGTTACAAGGATAAGTTGGAAATCAACGCGGAAAGCTCCTACATCTACGGTACGCGCTTTGTTACGCAGGCCATGTTCGACAGTTTGGCGGCGCCGCAAAGCCAGCTGGCCGACTTGTGGGAATACGACCCCATGCGTTACAGCATTTCCACCGCCCGTATCAAATACAATGAAACAAAATCGGCTTCGACCGAAATACAATTCAGCTATATATTGAACCGGATGGATTTGTATCCCGACCAATATGCCTTCAACTCCACCGGAAAAGTCATTGAGTTGTCCGATTCTATCGTGCGCAAGCGAATGTTGTTTGAGCCGGATTCCATCTTTACGGCCGCTGTTTTTCAGGCCTTCTCGCCCGTCGAACACAACGTGGTGCGCGCCGGCGTCATGTATGCCTCGTCAGCCAATTATGCGCACGGCAAATCCAAGAAGAAAATCCTTTCGGCAACGCTCCTCGACCAACATACATTCGGACGAACAGATGTGCATCTGGGAGCAAAACTTATTCGCGAATATTACGATTATTATGTGCCGTACCAAGGGTTTGGCAGCGATATAAACGCCATCACCAACGAATGGCAACCGGCCTTGTTTAACGTCAGCGCAGGCGTTTCCCATCTGTTGAGCGACAATTATGTTTTGAATTGCGTTGTCAATAGCGGCGCCTTGCCTCTCGACCGTACCGCCTTGCAGCTATTGACCGACCCCAACGGTAATCCGTTAAAAGACGAAACCAGCGGCAAAATGCTTGTTTCCTATCTGAAAGGAGAAATCCGGACGGGCGTCGAACTCGGTTTGAAACAGCATATCCCCGCTGCCGGTCATTTGACGTGGACGCTTTTCCTGCTGAATCAAAAGAACACGGCAGAATATACCCGCACGCCTTATTTTGACGAGAACAACCTCTTGCGTTACTATATGAAAAACATAGATTTGCGCACCGCAGGCATCGAACTCTCTTTCCGGAGCCATACGTGGCTCAATAGCCTCAGCGCTTTCGGCAACCTGTCCTACAAATATGTATCGCGCTCCGAACCGTCGGG
>JAISQD010000142.1 GCA_031274415.1 Tannerellaceae bacterium
CACGGCATCGAAACGTGGATAGAGAACTACGGCGACTGGGGATTCCCCGGCGAGTTCCTGCTCTACGGCAAGAATACCGACCGCGTGGGCGGCGAGTTCTGGACAGGCGGGGATATGCGTTACATCGACGTAGCCGCCTCGTGCGCACATATCTATAACAAGCCGCGCGTATATGCCGAATCATTCACCAGCGGAGGCGGATATTCCGCTTATCCCGCCTCCCTCAAGCGCGATGGCGATGGCGCCTTTGCCGCCGGGCTGACCAGCTGTATCCTGCACGTCTATATCTCACAGCCTTATGAGGATAAAAACCCGGGCGTAGAGGCCTGGTTTGGCGTGGAGTTCAACCGTAAAAATACCTGGTTCGGCCAGATAGACCTGTTCACGGATTACCTCAAACGTTGCGGGATCATGATCGAGCAAGGGCTTGATGTGGCGGACGTGGCCTACTTTATCGGCGAAGATGTGCCGGTGAATACCGGGCCTTTCGGGTTGAAACCGGAAGAGACCAAAGACGGGGTAAGCGTTCCTATACTGCCCGGAGGATATCATGCGGACTATGTCAATGCCGACGTCATGATGAATGCCATGTCGGTGAAGGATGGAAGGATCGTGCTGCCGCACGGCACGTCGTACCGTATATTGGTGTTGCCGCCATTCGAAACGATGCGTCCCGAAGTGCTGAAAAGCGTCGAACGGCTGGTGGCCGCAGGGGCGACGGTGCTCGGCGAAGCGCCGCTCCGTTCGCCAAGCTTGCGCAACTACCCCGAAGCCGACAACGAACTGACGGCTTTGGCCGCGAAGATGTGGGGCGACAAGAACGTCAAACAGCGCTCCTACGGCAAAGGCCTTATCCTCTCCGGTATGACGATCGAAGAGGCGCTTGCCACGATTGGCGTAACGCCCGACGTGAACGTTGGCCATACGGCCGACCTGGTCTATAACCACCGTTCGGATGCCGGCAGGGAGATTTATTTCATCGCCAACCGGAGCGACAAGCCGGTGCAAGTATCGCCGGAATTTCGCGTCGCCGGGAAACAGCCCGAACTGTGGGACCCCATCGACGGCAGCCGCCGCCAACTGCCCGCTTTCGAGCAAAAACAGGAAACGACCGTCGTCCCCTTGCAGTTGGAACCATACCAGAGCATCTTTATTGTCTTCTCAGGAAAAGGGAAACCACAGGCTACCGGCCTGCAGGCCAACTTCCCACCGCTGAAGACCGTTGCCGGAATCACGGCGCCGTGGACAGTCGTTTTCGAGTCTGACAAAGTCAAACGCGGGCCATCCGAACCGGTGACCTTCACCCACTTGCAATCGTGGTCGGAAAACGCCGACGAGCGCATCCGCTACTTTTCGGGCACAGCCGTTTATACGAATACCTTTACGCTCGAAGCCAAGCCTGCCGGCCAGCTGTACCTCGACCTGGGCAAAGTATCCGTCATGGCGAAGGTGAAAATCAACGGGCAATACGCCGGAGGCGTATGGACGCCTCCCTACCGCGTGGATGTGACCGCTCTCGTTCAGGCGGGTGCAAACACCGTAGAGGTAGAAGTCGTTAACACATGGGTAAACCGCTTGATCGGCGATTCGTCCTTGCCCAAAGAAGAGCGTTTGGTCAGCTACCGCTTCGACTCATGGAAGCCCACATCCCCTCTACGCGAATCAGGCCTGATAGGACCGGTGCAACTATTGGGATTCGTTAAATAAGCACAATCGGAGGTGTCTCCACTCGCTGCGCTCGGTTATCATGACGGCGAATACAATCGTCTGAAAATCAATACGTACCCGTCATTGCGAACACAGTGAAGCAATCCAGGCTCCCTCCACAGCGCATTTCTGGATTGCTTCAGGCTGCGCCTTCGCAATGACGGCGCCCGTCATTTATGCTTGTTTATTTCTTAAAATATCAAAACTCGCAATGACGAGTACTTATTGATTTTCAGGCGATTGTATTTGTCGTCATGATAAGAAAAAAAGAGAGGCTACCCCACTTTTGGGGCAGCCTCCCTTGTTTAATGGCGGTTTATGTTCCGCTAAAATCGTTATTTCGGCGCTGTATCACCCACGATTTCCCTTGCCCAGAAAAGCACTTCCCAATAGGACTGACCCCTTGTGTATTGCCCATTGTTAGCCTCGTTGGGCAACGTCTCAGGACTGCGCTGGTATTCATCGTTCGGCACGATAAAACGTTGCGGAAGCACCGGACAGTTGTATCCGCTCACATAGGGGTAGTACAACCCTTCGGGATATCCCGTGCGACGCAGTACGTTCCATGTCTCGGTCGAGTTGAAGATACCGCAGTGAAGCCAGAACTGTTCGTAGACGGCTTTCAATTTGTTCGGCTGGTTATCCCAGATCCTTTCGGCAAACTCAGTGACTTTAGCATCCGTCCAGTATGACATCTCTACCGCCGGGCTGCGGCTTGCCGAAGGATCGGCTGCGTCGGATTCGGCATTGATCTTGGCATACATATTAACCGATTCACGCACGCCGCGTACAAATTCGGCTTTAGCATCGCCGCCTACGCCGAAGCGCAGGATGGCTTCCGCTTTGTAGAAGGCAATCTCCGACGGGGTGATCACGTAAGAATCCATTTTCCGGTTATCCCTGAACGAACGTTCGTTGACAAAAGAATATTGCTTGACCCCTCCGTCATTTGCTCCACTGACATCGGCGGCAATATCCGAGAGGTTATGGCGCAAGTTGATACCGACATACTTGCCTTTGTTCCGGCCATCCTGTACGGCATCGTAAAGCAGGGGCAAACGCGGATCGTCAAATTCGGGATTGTAGAGGCTGTCGCCATCCAGGTCCAGACGGAGAATACGGGCGTTCGACGCGGTGTTGCGCGAATGCCACTGGCCATAGTTGTCAAACCCTGTGATGGTATTCCACCAGCCATTACCCGAGCCGTGCCATTTCACCGAAATCTGGTCGGCGGTACTGCTGACAACGGGATATTTCCCGGGATTGCCCAGCATCGTGGTAACGACGGTCTTAGCCTTACCCGCCAGCGTATTGTCCGGATTGGTATAGTCTTCGGCGCCCGTAAGCCGTATGGCGGCACGCAGGCGGAGCGAATTGACGTAAACACGCCACTTGTCCATATTCCCGTCGTTCAGCCAGTCGTTCATGGAAGAGATAGGCATTGTCATGCTCGGCAGCTCGTCGTTGATTTTGTCTAAGTCGTCCAGGATGAGTTCGTACAGCGATTCGGTGTCCTCCAAGTGGACATCGTTCCATACCTCGCCGGTCTCGAAGAAACCGCCCACATCTGTGTAGGGCAGTTTACCAAACTCGTCCAATGCTTGCAGCATGGCTTGATACATCACCGCCCGGCCGCAAAGTTCATAGACCTTCATCGTCTCATCGCCTCCGGTTTCGTAGGCTATCTTCAACTGTTTGTACTGTGTCACCGTGCTTGTGTACCAACCCCAGGCGGAATACATATACAAGCCGTCGTTATACAGTTCGTCGTCCGGACGGACGCCCCAAGCCTGCGACAGCTTCCCGACGCCCTGGTCGTGAAGCATGAACCGGCCATAGCCGATTCGCAGAAATTCGCCGGCTTTTTCAAGCACACCGGTAAACAGCTTATCCGTTGGAGCAACAGTCACTTTCGACGGATCGACGAATTTACTGGTGAAGTCATCTTCGGAACAGGCGCTGAATGTCAACAGCACAGCGCTCGCTGCCAATAATATGATTATCTTTTTCATCTTCTTTTTGTGTTAAAATAAAACATTAAAAACTTGCACGCAATGAAAGACCAACCGTGCGGGTAGCCGCCGCTGTGTTTTCAATAGATCCTGTTCCCGACCAACTGGTACTTATCGAAGATTCCGCATCAAAATCCTGCAGGTTTTTGAATATGTAGAACAAGTTACGTCCGAAGAGGGACAGACTCAGGTTACGGCAACCGAACTTCTTGCTGAGCGATACCGGCAGGCGGTAGCTCAGGGAGATTTCGCGGCATTTCAGGTATGAGTTGTCGAACAGGTCTTCGTCGAAAGCGCCTGAACCCCAACCCTGATACATGGCATTGTAGTAGTTGCTGGCAGGTACTATTTTGGAGACTTCCGAATAGGTACCTATGACTTTACCGTCTGCATCCTTTTCGATGATCGTCCCGTTTGGATCGGATCTCACACCGGTGAGGCGTACCCCGTCGTAATAGGTAGTACCGTTGGGGTTGACACCCTCACGGAGGTTGGCAATTGAGTTCGAGCCTTCAAAATAATAGGCTTCGCCGCCATGCTCTGCGTCACGGTATTGCAGTGATTTTTCGGTGATACCCATCGACGTGGCATATGAGTGCCATGTTTCGAGTACCTTGCCGCCTACGCTGAAGTCAAACATCATGTCCAGCGTCAGGTTTTTGTATGCGAATGTCGTCGCAAAACCTCCGACAGCAGTCGGCATCAGGTGTCCGTAACTCGTCCACTCGCTGTCAGGCACGTAGCCGTAATCGCCCACCACTTTCATGCCGTTCACCTCTTTGCGTGTGTGAAGGAAGATTTCACCCACCGGGCGTCCTACATAGGAGCGGACACTGGTGGCCGAACCCGTATTACCCAGCCCGGCGCGGTTGTCGAGATAGGGCAGCTCTTCGGGAAGTTTCGTCACTTCGTTTTTGTTGACGGCATAGTTGAAACGCAAGTCCCAACGGAAATCCCTTGTTTGTACGGGCGTACCGCTGAGCGTTAATTCAACACCGGAGTTTTTCAACTCGCCCATGTTTTGCCAAACCCGGCTGATACCGGACGTCTGGGGTACATCGTATTGAATCAACTGGTCGGTGACGCGGTTGTTGTAATACGATAGTTCTAATCCTGCGCGGTTGTTGAGGAAGCGGCTTTCCAGCCCGATTTCAAACTCGTACTTGATTTCGGCTTTCAGGTCGTCGTTCCCGTAATCGCCCGGGGTAGAGGCATGAAGGTAGCCGTCTTTATTCTCCAGGTTGTACACGATCGCAGCCCTGTACACATCGGGGGCGTTACCCACGACGCCGTAGGAGAGACGGAGTTTCCCGAAGTCCCACCAAGGCAGTTGATCCTGCAGGTGTTCGCTAAAGATGTAACTGGCATTGACCGAAGGATAAAAGTACGAGTTGTTTTTCGCCGGAAGCGTAGAGGTTGTTTCCTGGCGTCCGGTAGCTTCCAGGTAGAACGTATTGTCGTACGATACGCCTACCGAACCGAAATAAGCCGTACGCAGCATGTCGGTATATTCCATACCGGTTTCCAACTGTGCATTGCGCGAGGCATTGATGTGGAACCAGTTGTCGACCGAGAGGCCGTCGCGGGTTCTGATCCGTGTGGCGCGCGATTCTTCCAGACGTCCCTGGAAACCGACGTTGGCGGTCAGATTGAGCTTGTCTGCCACATCTTTATTAAACATCAACATGATGTCGCCGTAATAAATTTCGTAGTTTTTGTTGATGATTCCGTATCCACCACCCGGATCGGTCGGATACAGCGCGATCGGCCTTTCGGTGTTGTTTCTCTCTTCCTGTGCTTCGGCGGTGAGGTCGGTCGACAGGCGTCCGCGCAGTGTCAGTTCCTTGATGATCGACCAGGTCGGCGCCACGCTGGCGATGAAACGCTGGTTCTTTTCGTCGTTGTTCCGTCCCATCATCGGATAGAACATATTCTTCATGATGTCGAAGTTGCCGGGTTGGAAAGCATACGTTTCCAACGGGGTAAGCGTATTCTTTGCCGTCGGTTCGTACACCACGTACTGGTAGCCTCCGCTTGTGACGGAAAATTGATCCCGCATCAACGCCATATCGTCGAAAGCACCGGTCATACCTGCATAGGTGCCAAAGAAGTCATTGATACCGATCACACGGTTGTGGATGGTTTGCCGGATATAATTGGCGGTGTAGTCTATCTTCAAGTTATTGAGGATGTTGAGGCTCCCCGTCAGGTTGAAGTTGTGCTTCGAATAATCACTGTTGTACTGGGTCGGCTGATCGTCCACATAGGTGTAGGAGAAACGCATGGACGACTTGTCGCCGCCGTGTGATATCGCCACGTTATAGACCTGGTTATAGCCCGTGCGGAAGACATCCGAATAGGGGGAGTCGCTGATCGCACTGTAGGGGCGTACCTGGCCATCCCAGTAAAGCACATCGCTACCGTCGTATTTTGCCCCGAAGTAGTTCCTGTTGCTCATTTCACTCGCCTTGATACTTTTGTAGGTTTGAGGAGATGCTGTACCCCACCTGTCCCATGTGCGTTCGTAGAAACCGTTGTTCTGCAACTCATAAGCGCTCATGTTGGTGCGCAGGTCGCCGGGACCGTACTCGGTCTGCACCTTCGGCATGTAGGCCACCATATTGGCGGAATGCGTCGTGCTGAAGTCCACCTGTACACCCGAATTTTTGGCGCTCTTCTTTGATGTCACGATCACCACGCCGTTGGCCGCTTCCGAACCGTAGAGGGCAGATGCCGCAGCGCCTTTCAGGATAGAGATATTTTCAATATCTTCGGGGTTAATGTCTATGATCCCGTTCCCTTGGATACGTTTGTCGTTCCACTGGGTACTTCTGCGGGCATCATCGCTGACGTTGGCGTTCCCGTTACGGATCGGCACACCGTCCATAACCAGCAACGGCTGTGTGTTGCCGAACATGGAACTCACGCCGCGCACCGTCATGGATACGCCCGAAGTCTGGCCGCCGGGTGCAGAATAGATACGCACACCTGCCGCCTTACCGTAAAGAGCCGTCGCAAAATTGGGCGTACCCACCTTGGTCAACTCTTTTGCAGAAATCGTACTGACGGCATAACCCAATGCTTTGGCCTCTTTCGTGACCCCTAACGCCGTCACGACCACTTCATCCAACGTTTGCGCGTCTTCCTTCAACACAATAGACAGCGTTTGCTGCCCTGTAAACGCAATTTCCTGTGTGGTATACCCCAGATACGACACCCGGATCACCGCACCGTTTTTCACTCCCTCCAAAGTAAACCGGCCATCGGCATCGGTCACCACGCCGTTGGTCGTCCCTTTAACCAACACAGCCGCGCCGGCAACAGGACCGAAATCATCCGTCACCGTACCGGTCACTTTCCCGCTTTGTTGAGCGACATGGGGATCATTCCCAACAACTGTCCTAACTTCCGCCATCGTGTTTCCGGAGAAACAGATCATGGCAGTCATCATAAGGATCAAACCTTTCTTTCCAATTGATTTTGTCATAAATTAGCATTTAAAAATGTAAGTAATTAAAAAGGTATATAAAACTTATAGTCCATTCTTTTTTTTATCCATATTTTACATGAGTTCATATAGAACTCACGCACATAAAGTCCGCATCCACAAAGGGATCCGTTTGTTTCCAACCTATTTTCTCCAATTATTTACTTTTTTTTAATCTACTATTCCTCAAAAGATTAGCTCATCCTCTTTGGGGGATTTTGCGTGAGTTCTATATGAACTATGGCAGACAAATACAAATAAATTTGCAAAGAGAAACGATAATAAACGCAAATATACTTATTTTTATTTTATTGTTACGAAACACCCTCACAATTTTCGCCAATAATTGTTAATCTCCAAAACAACAACACGCCATATACCGGATGATCATGGTATTCACGCATCCCTTATGTGCAGAATACCTCTTTTTCCAACATGGCGCACAGTGCGTGGTATATGGGGAGGTGATATTCCTGAACACGGTAGGTTTCGTGGGCGGGGACGGTGATGGTGACGTCGCATATGCCGCTGAGGATGCCCCCTTGTTCGCCGGTGAAACCGATTGTTTTCATGCCCAATGCTTTTGCTACTTTGCAGGCGTTCACTACGTTGGCTGAGTTGCCCGATGTGGAGAGGCCGATTAACAGGTCGGCCGTTTTGCCGTATCCGAATACCTGTTGGGCAAAGACCATATCGGCGGCTACGTCGTTGATAAAGGCGGAAGAGATAGCAGTTTGACTCACTAACGAGATGGCCGGTATGGCGCCTTGCAAATGGTCGGCCAGGTAGCCGCCGTCTCCGGCACACGACGCTTCCAGCCTTTGGCGCTGTTCGGGGGTGATGGGGCGTTTTAGTTTGAATCCTTTCATCAGTTCGCCGACAATATGTCCGGCATCGGATGCGCTTCCGCCATTTCCGCAGGTCATTATCAGCCCTCTGTTGCGGTAACACGCCAGCATATAACCAAAGGCTGAGGAGATCGTTTCCTTGCAGACGGATAGCTCAGGGAAGTGGTTGAAAACCAGTTCAAGTTCTTCGCGGGTTGATTCTTTCATTTTCCATTTTTGCGGCAAGATAAGAATTATTCCTTACCTTTGTACCTGTTTTAGCTAAATAATAAAGAATAGATCATGAGTAAAAAAGCGTTGTTAATTATCTGTGATGGTTGGGGAATCGGTGATAAGGGGAAAGACGATGTGATTTATCAGACGCCTACGCCTTATTGGGATTACCTGTTGAAAACCTATCCCCATGCACAGTTACAAGCTTCGGGAGAAAATGTCGGATTGCCGGACGGCCAGATGGGCAACTCGGAGGTCGGTCACCTCAATATCGGCGCCGGGCGTGTCGTTTACCAGGATTTGGTTAAGATCAATAAAGCCTGCCGCGAAGAGGCCATTCTGGAGAATCCGGAGATCAAAAGCGCCTACCGCTATGCCAAGGAGCATGACAAACAGATCCATTTCCTGGGATTGGTATCGGACGGTGGCGTGCACAGTTCGTTGGAACACCTGTTTAAATTGACCGATATCTCAAAGAAATATGGTATTGACAAATCCTATGTCCACTGCTTTATGGATGGCCGCGATACGGATCCGAAAAGCGGCAAAGGGTTTATTGAAGCATTGGAAAACCAGTTGAAAACAAGTGGCGGCAAGATCGCATCTATCATCGGACGGTATTATGCGATGGACAGGGATAAACGCTGGGAACGGGTAAAGGTGGCCTATGACCTGTTGGTAGACGGTAAAGGTAAACCGGCGGAATGTATGGTCGCCGCTATGGACGCATCGTACGCCGACGGCGTCACGGACGAGTTCATCAAACCGATTGTACGGGTGGAAAACGGTAAGCCGGTGGCCGTTATAGAAGAGGGAGACGTGGTGATTTTCTTCAATTACCGGAACGACCGCGCAAAGGAGCTGACCATTGTACTGACCCAGCAGGATATGCCCGAAGCGGGCATGAAAACCATTCCCGGCCTGCACTATTATTGTATGACGCCGTACGATGCCGGCTTCAAAGGGGTGCGGATTCTTTTTGACAAAGAGAACGTGAACCTGACGTTAGGCGAATATCTGTCCGGACTGGGGAAAACGCAGCTTCATATGGCGGAAACGGAAAAGTATGCCCATGTGACCTTCTTTTTCAATGGCGGACGCGAAGAGCCTTTCCCCGGTGAGAGCCGTATATTGGTGCCTTCCCCCAAAGTGGCGACGTACGACCTGAAACCGGAGATGAGCGCCTACGAAGTAAAAGATCAATTGGTTGCCGCCCTTCATACCGGTGGCTACGATTTTATTGTCTGCAATTATGCCAATGGCGATATGGTCGGGCATACCGGCGTTTACCAGGCGATCGAGAAAGCGGTTATGGCCGTAGATGCCTGCCTGAAAGAGACGGTTGAGGCGGCGAAGGCCAATGATTATGAGGTGATTATTATCGCCGATCATGGGAATGCCGACCATGCGTTGAACGAAGACGGCACCCCCAATACGGCTCACTCGCTCAATCCGGTGCCCTTTGTTTATGTCACGAAGAACGGGGAGGCAAAGACGGAAAACGGTATTCTGGCCGACGTCGCTCCTTCCGTTTTGCATATTATGGGATTGAAACAGCCGGCGGAGATGACCGGAAAGTCGTTGATCCACTGATTCGGCGCATGATACAGGTCGGTGACACATTGGTGAGCCTCGATGTGATCGAGCGTCATTTTATCTGTCATTTGTCGCAATGTAAAGGCGCCTGTTGTATCGAAGGTGATGCCGGCGCCCCGTTGGAAAAGGATGAACTGGCCGAATTACAGCAGGTGCTGCCTGTGGTGTGGGATGATCTTTCACCCCAGGCGCAAGCGGTTATTCATAAACAGGGGGCGGCTTATATTGATGAGGACGGCGAGATTGTGACGTCGATTGTCGATGGGAAAGATTGCGTCTTTACCTGCTATGATACCGGCGGCATCTGTAAATGTGCGATCGAGAAAGCGTACAGGGAAGGGCGTACCGGCTTTTACAAACCGGTTTCCTGCCATCTGTATCCTGTCCGTGTCAAACAACATGATACGTTTCGATCGGTGAATTACCACCGGTGGAGAATCTGCCGGGCGGCAGAGACTTTGGGAGAGCGGGAAAAGATACCCCTTTACCGGTTCCTCAGGGAGCCTTTAATCCGTAAGTTCGGTCAAGCGTGGTACGACGAACTGGTTCTGATTGCCCACGAGTGGGAGCATTTAGCCTGATTGTATTTTAACGTGAGTTCGATATAAGAAAGAGCCGTCCTGCACGGACCTGTCATTTCTCCTCTAAGAGTTTTTTTTCGAGAAATCGCTGTCACTTTTCTTGTAATCCATTGCTATTCAATAAATAAAGGGTGATAGCAGCAAAATAATCGCTGTCACCTAATTTTGTAAATCCTTGTGATTCA
>JAISQD010000143.1 GCA_031274415.1 Tannerellaceae bacterium
GCGGTCTTCCCGGTCGACGATAATCCCATTATATATATGTGAAGCGGTAACGGCCACCGTCCCGCTTTCGGGGTTATTGCGCAAATCCGTCAGGATATAACCGTCGAACAGCGTTTTCAACGTAACGTCGATGCCATCCACCGCCTCGAACGTTTCCGTCGCCAACTGCCGGGGGGTCGCTTTGGCAAAGAAGCGGCACCCGCGGCTTTCCAGCGAGGCTCTTTCTTTCTGATAAGCGACGCGGCTGTCCATGCCTTGCTCTATCCACACGCCGACATCCGTTTTGTTCTGCTGCAAGGCGCGCGCGGTCAGGCCGGTGATCGATGCGGCCAGGAAAGCCTCTTTCAGGTTTGCCCGGTCTATACCGGGTGTGATTTCCCAACACAGCTTGGGTGTCCGGTCGATCGCCGGGATTTTGTATTGGCCGACGTCTGCGATGGGGTCGTACAGGTCGTCGTAATGGATTTTCTTTTGTCCCGAACAAGCGGTTATAGTCGCTATTACAATCACACAGTATATACCGATGGTTTCTAATCTCATTCTCATGTCATCTTCTTTAGTCAATTTCATGCAAAGATATCAATAACCCTCTACAAATGAAAGCAGCCCGAAAATTCTTTTTTCCGGGCTGCCTGCGTTTTTCTTATATCGAACTCACGTTAATTGATCAAATGACTGCTCCAAATCATGTTTGATATCGTCGATATGTTCAATCCCGACGGATATACGTAGTAATCCGGGTTCTACGCCGGTTGCGCGTTGCTCTTCGGGCGAAAGCTGTTCATGTGTGGTCGCCGACGGATGGATGATCAATGATTTGGCATCCCCTACATTGGCCAGATGGCTGAGCAGTTTCACATGGTCAATGACTTTATCGGCATTGGACGGATCGCCTACCACCTTGAAAGTTAAGACAGACCCTGGACCTTTAGGAAAATATTTCTTAGCCAGTTCGTGATACTTGCTGCTTTTCAATCCCGGATAATTGACGTACTCGACTTTCGGATGGGTTTCGAGCCATTCGGCTAATGCCTGCGCATTTTGCACATGCCGTTCCAGCCGGAGCGAAAGCGTCTCAAGTCCCTGGACAAAGAGGAATGAGTTGAATGGGCTGACCGTATTTCCCCAGTCACGGAGTCCTTCTACACGGGCGCGGATGTTGAATGCAATATTGCCAAACGGGCCATTTGTCCCGAATACATCCCAGAAGACAAGCCCGTGGTAACTGTCGGAAGGCTCGGTAAAGGCGGGGAATTTCCCGTTGCCCCAGTTAAACGTCCCACTGTCGACAATCACGCCTCCGAGGGATGTTCCGTGACCGCCTATCCATTTGGTCGCCGACTCGACGACGACCGAAGCGCCATGTTCGATCGGCCGGAACAAGTATCCGCCCGCCCCGAACGTATTATCTACAATCAAGGGGATATCATATCGTTTAGCCACAGCAGCAATAGCATCGAAATCAGGCACGTTCAGTTCCGGATTCCCGATGGTTTCCAGATAGATCGCTTTGGTTTTGTCGTCGATGCGTTTTTCAAACTCGGACGGGTCATCGTTTGGGGTAAACCGTGCTTCGATGCCCAGTCTTTTGAACTGCGATTTGAACTGGTTGTATGTCCCGCCGTACAGAAACGAGGTGGTGACAAAATTGTCTCCCACTTGCAGGATGTTATTGAGCGCAATAAACTGGGCGGATTGTCCGGAAGAGGTGGCTAACCCCGTAACGCCCCCTTCCAATGCGGCCACCCGTTTCTCAAATACATCGGTTGTCGGGTTCTGTAACCGGGTATAGATATTCCCGAATTTTCGCAGGCCAAAAAGATCGGCACCATCCTTGGCGTCTTCGAAAACATAGGAGGATGTCTGATAGATGGGCAACGCCCTGGAATGGGTTGTTTTATCTACTTCCAATCCCGCATGTACCTGTAAAGTCTCAAATCTTAACTCACTCATGGTTCTCTTTTTTTACGCTGTTTATAATGGATATTCTTCAAAGGCATACAATACAGTAGATAAATACCGTTCGCCCGTATCCGGTAGGATGACAACAATATTCTTTCCTGCATTTTCAGGTTGTTTGGCCAATTGTACAGCGGCATATGTTGCAGCGCCGGAAGAAATCCCGACTAAAAGTCCTTCTGTTTTTGCCAGTTCACGGCTGGTACGGATCGCATCGTCATTACCCACCTGTATAATCTGGTCGACATAGTTTCCATCGTATATTTTAGGCACGAATCCCGCTCCGATTCCCTGTATTTTATGCGGTCCCGGACTTCCTCCCGAAAGTACCGGAGAATCTTTTGGCTCTACGGCGACAATTTTCACATCCGCCTTCAGCTCCTTTAATCGTTTCCCTACGCCGCTCACCGTACCGCCGGTTCCAACGCCCGAAACGAAAATATCGACCTTCCCATCGGTATCCCGCCAGATCTCTTCGGCTGTTGTTTGCTGGTGTATGGTCGGGTTAGCAGGGTTTTCAAATTGTTGTAGAATAATGGAATCAGGGGTTTCCTTATGCAACGCTTCCGCTTTGGCTATTGCCCCCTTCATGCCATCTGTGCCCGGTGTCAAAACAAGGTTGGCGCCTAATGCTTTTAACAGGTTACGCCGCTCCAGGCTCATCGTCTCAGGCATGGTGAGTATGAGTTTATACCCTTTTGCCGCTGCGACAAAAGCAAGGCCGATCCCCGTGTTTCCACTCGTCGGCTCAATAAGCGTCACACCCTGTTTAAGGACGCCTTTTTCTTCGGCGTCATTAATCATTGCCAATGCGATACGGTCTTTCACACTACCTAACGGATTAAAGTATTCCAGTTTCCCGATCAGGTGTGCGCTTAATACTTGCTGCTTTTCAAAAGCAGCCAATGCTAACAAAGGAGTATTTCCTACAAGCTCTGTTATTCGTTTTGCAATTTTTGCCATAATTCTTTGTTTTAATTTTAATGATACAAATATAGAACGAAATGTGGATATCTAAAATACCACATTCGTGGTATATTAAAAAATCAAAGAATAAGTACTTTTGTCCTATCATATAATCATGAATAAAAAGGCGGGAAGAAACGTATGAGCACATATATATTAGCGGATAATCAGGATATCACCAGGGAAGGGCTTGGCGCGTTGCTTAGGGAATTGACGCCCACAGCAAAAATTGTTACGGCAAAGAACCGGAGTCTGTTGCAAATCCAATTGAATACATATCCCAATGCTGTTGTGATATTGGACTATACCCTGTTTGATTTTGTCTCTTCACAGCAAATGTTGAACATGAAGCAAGGGGTAAAAGATTCTGCATGGATTTTATTCTCGGAAGAATTGGGGGTACACTTTTTGCGCCAGGTCATGATTTCCGATCCAACGATGAGTGTGGTCATGAAACATGACAGCAAGGACAACATTCTTATCGCCTTACAAAATGCCACGTACCATTCCGTCTATATTTGTGATTATGCCGAACAAATATTACAAAGCGGTTTCTCTTTTACCAATAAGCCCGATAAACTGACCGCTTCGGAAAAGATCATCCTGCATGAGATTGCCTTGGGGAAAACAACAAAGGAGATCGCATGGGAAAAACACCTGAGTTTCCATACCATCAATTCCCACCGCAAAAACATATTCCGCAAGTTAGAAGTAAACAGCATCCAGGAAGCCATTAAATATGCGATCCGCGCCGGCCTCATCGACCTGACCGATTACTATATTTAACGTGAGTTCGATATAAGAAAGAGCCGTCCTGCACGGACCTGTCATTTCTCCTCCCAGAGTTTTTTTTCGAGAAATCGCTGTCACTTTTCTTGTAATCCATTGCTATTCAATAAATAAAGGGTGATAGCAGCAAAATAATCGCTGTCACCTAATTTTGTAAATCCTTGTGATTCA
>JAISQD010000172.1 GCA_031274415.1 Tannerellaceae bacterium
GCCGGTTTCCACTCGCAGCACGTCGGGCGGCAGTACCTCGACAATACGTCGGACAAAGACCGTTCGATTGCCCCTTATTTCGTGAACAACCTGCGCGTAGGCTATACCTTCAAGCCGGCCTTTGTGAAAGAAATAAGCGTCGACGTGAGCGTCAACAACCTGTTCAATGAGGACTATGCCACCGGCGGATGGGTCTATTCGTACCGCTCGGAAGGCGAACGATTGAAAGACGACGGCTACTTCACCCAAGCCGGCGCCCATGCGATGGCGCGGTTTACGATACGGTTCTGATGATGCTGGAATATTTCGGAGTGATCACAGGGTTGCTTTATCTCTATCTTGAGATAAGGCAACACCGTGCGATGTGGGTGGTGGGGATCGTCACGTCGCTGGTCTACGTGTTTGTCTTCTTTTATTCAAAGGTATACGCCACGATGGGGTTGAACCTTTACTATGTCCTGATCAGTATCTATGGCTTTTGGCAATGGGGAGGCCGTGGCCGGGTGGAGAAGGCAGACGCCGTCCCGCAGGAAACCATCCTGTACCGGCATATCACGGGACGGCAGGCTGTCGCCGTCTTCTTTTTGCTGGCCGCCCTCTGCCTCTTTATACAGTATATATTAAGCCGCTATACCGATTCGACAGTTCCGGTGGGCGACGCGGTGATCACCACCATCGGGATAGTGGCCACATGGATGCTTGCCCGCCGGATCATCGAACACTGGTTTTTCTGGATAGCGGCGGATGCCCTGTCCATATACATTTATTATACATTAAACCTGTATCCCACCATGTTTCTGTATCTTTGCTACACCATATTGGCTTTCGTAGGATATGATAGATGGAAAAAGAAAGGAGTAAAGATAGATGCTAACGCCTTATGATTGTATTGTGATGGCGAATGGCCGTTTTCCCACCTCGCCGGTTGTCCTCGGTTTGCTGGGAAAAGCCTCTGTGATTGTCGCCTGCGACGGGGCGGTTGAAGCGCTTCACCGGAGAGGCTTTGTCCCGGCGGCTATCGTGGGCGACCTGGACAGTATCCCCCCCGACATGCGCCTCAGGTATGCAGGCCGCCTCCATGCCGACACGGAGCAGGAGACAAACGACCTGACCAAAGCGGTACGCTTCGTCCGTGCCGCCGGACATGAGGAGCTGTTGATCCTTGGCGCGACAGGACTCAGGGAAGACCACGCGCTGGGCAACATATCGCTCCTGCTCGATTACGCCCCTCTCTTTAAACGCGTAGAGATGCTCAGCGACTACGGGCTGTTCACCCCTTTGCTCCGGACGGCAACGCTTCAGAGCCGTCCCCGCCAGCAGGTCTCGATCTTCTCCCTTTATCCCGAAGCGGAGATCAGTACGGAAAACCTCCGTTGGCCGATCGACCGGCGGAAACTGACTTCATGGTGGCAAGGTACATTAAATGAAGCCCTGCACGATACCTTCACTGTCCGCCTGGCGGAAAAGGCGCGGGTCGTCGTTTACAGGGCTATGATGTAACGGGGGATGTTTCGCTTCAAATGCTTTTTACCCTGACGAGGTATTCGGCAATCTGTACGGCGTTCAGGGCGGCGCCCTTCTTGATCTGGTCGCTGACCGTCCAGAAGGTAAGCCCGTTCGGGTTAGACAAATCCTTGCGGATACGGCCTACATACACCGGGTCTTCGCCGGCGACGAACAGCGGCATCGGGTAATCCTTGTTGGCCGGATCGTCCTGCAGGACAATACCCTCCGCCCCGGCAAACGCCTCGCGGGCTTCTTCTACGCCAACGGGACGTTCCGTCTCCACCCAGATCGTTTCGCTATGCGCGCGGATGACCGGTACGCGAACGCACGTGGCGCTCACTTCCACATCCGAATGCATGATCTTGCGCGTTTCGTTATACATCTTCATCTCTTCCTTCGTGTATCCGTTCGCGGTGAATACGTCTACCTGCGGAATCAGGTTATACGCCAGCTGGTAAACGAACTTCTCCACCGTAGGCTCTTCGCCTTTCAGCAGCTGTTCGTACTGCTTCACCAGTTCGGCCATCGCCGTCGCGCCGGCTCCACTGGCTGCCTGATAGGTAGAGACGTGTACCCGTTTGATATGGGAGATCTTCTCGATGGCTTTTAACGCCACGACCATCTGGATCGTCGTACAATTGGGATTGGCAATGATCCCACGCGGACGGTTCAAGGCATCTGCGGCATTGACTTCGGGTACGACAAGGGGCACGTCATCCTCCATACGGAATGCGCTGGAGTTATCGATCATCACCGCGCCATGCCGCGTAATAGTCCCGGCAAATTCGACAGAAATACTACCGCCGGCTGAAACAAAAGCAACGTCTATTCCCTTAAAGTCGTCACCGTGTTTCAATTCCTTCACGGTAATCTGTTTGCCACGGAAGGCATACGTGCGTCCCGCGCTCCGGGCCGAGCCAAAAAGCGCCAGTTCATCTATCGGGAAATCTCTCTCATCAAGTACGCGCAGAAATTCTTGTCCTACCGCGCCACTCACTCCAACAATCGCTACTTTCATTTTATGTGCCGAAATTTTATGTATGAATAAATTATGTTTATATTTGCCGCAAATATAGAAAAAATATAAGATAACCGGTTAGCTATGAAACAAATCTTGTTGTTATTCTCCCTTTTATGCCCCGTTTCTCTGTTTTCACAGTTGAATGAAACCTTCTCAGGTACTGAAGTCACGTCCGATCATCCTTGGGAAGGAGATATTTCCCTGTTTTCCGTCCACCCTTCGGGATACCTCCAATTCATCTCGCCCGAAGGCGAAGCGGGAGAAGCCTCCCTCTATATCCCCATCACGTATGGGGACGATATGATGTGGGAGATCGACGTGATGCTGGACTTCAAAACGTCCAATACCAACTACCTGCGCATCCATGTCTATTCAAGCGACAACACCGCATACTTCATCCAGGCTGGTAGCAATACCGGACAGGTTTCGTTCCGTTCGCTAAAAGGCAGTACGGCCTATTCGCATATCAAGGGGAGGGAACTCTTCGGGGATGGGGCTTCTTCTTTTGTCCGTATACGGCTAACGCTGGAAAAGAACAGCGTATGGACACTTTACACGCTGAAAGCCGGCGAGACAACGTTCCATACCGAAGGATCATACAAAAGCGATATCCGAAGTACGGGACAGGGCGGTTATTTCAGCTTGCTTTGCCGGTATATCAAGGGACGCGTCACCTATTGCTATATGGATAACATAACCGTTGTTCCCTATCTAACCGGTCCGTCCCTGCCGGAAGATCCCCTGCCGGAAGATCCCCTGCCGGAAGACCCTGAACCGGAAGACCCTGAACCTTCCATGGTTGAACAGGGAGAGATCATCTTCAACGAACTGCTGCCCAATCCCTATACCGGAGGAAGCGAATACATCGAACTGTACAACCGCTCCGGCCGTCCGCTCTCTTTAAAAGGATTAGCCATTGCCACCCGGAAGCAGGATCAGTCGGTCAGTACCGCTTATCCGTTATCCTCCATCCTCTCCCCTGTGGAGGCCGGCCGGTACGTTTTGCTCACAAAAGGAAAAGCGGGGGTCGCCTCTTTTTACGACCTCAGGTCGCCCGATGTCCTGTACGAACTGAAATTACCGGTGCTGGCAAACACCTTATCAACGCTTCTCCTCTTCCGCCTCCACGACGGTACGGTCATTGACGAAATCAGCTATGCATCCAAATGGCATGCCTCCTCTATAAAAGACCAAAAAGGGGTTGCCCTCGAACGCATTGACCCCGACCTACCCACACAAGACGCCGCCAACTGGACATCCGCCGCCCAATCGGCCGGATACGGCACACCCGGTTACCTCAACTCGCAGTTCCGTAACGTGGAAGAGGGCGAATCAACCGGCTTCGACCCGCCCCTTCTCACCGAAAACGGGGATTACCTCATGCCCTATCACTTGGATCAGGCCGGGTACGTATGCAACGCATACCTCTATAACACATCAGGTAACCGCGTAGCCGAAATAGCCAACAACGAATTATTAGGCCAATCCGGTCAACGCCAGTGGAACGGAAACGCCTTCAACGGCAACCGCCTACAAACAGGCATCTACATCCTCTTCATAGAGCTATACCATACAAACGGAAAGAAAAAACAATACAAAACCACTTTCTTGATGAAGTAAGGTTGCAACGACACGCACATGGTCATCTGATGACCATGTGTGGTCGTCTGTGGTCGTCTGGTGGTCGTCTGGTGGTCATCTCTTTTTCTTTCTTTTTCCTGTTTTTGTTTACAAAAAAGGCCAAAATGGTGGGGTAGAAAGAAAAAGGTGGGGAAGAGAAAGGGCTTCCCCACCCCTTTTTTGATAGCCGAAACGGACTAACTAACCCGTGATGACGGACTAAGTGATGAAAAATAGATAACTTGTAATGGTCTGCATTTACCGAACGGCATTCCGTTAGGAATGCCTCGCTCGGTAGAAAAAAGAGGCCACCGCTGTTTCTGCATCCTGTCAGGGATGCATCCTTAA
>JAISQD010000181.1 GCA_031274415.1 Tannerellaceae bacterium
AAAACATTGATTTAACGAAATATTACGCAATCTTAACCAATTCGGAAGATTTTCCGGCATCACTTTTAAAAATGATGCTTATGATTTTCGGAAAACACGGCCATGTTTTTGGAAAATGACCAGCATCATTTCCAGTAAAGATGCTTGTGTTTTTGGTGAAAGAATGTGAATCGACCCTCAAAATAGGCATAATATTATATAAAACGACTTTTTTTGCCCCTTTTTTGCCCCTTTTTGAAAATGTTAAAGATAGTAGAATGGCTGTTTTAGTTGACATAGTGTCATTAATTAACTATTTTTAGCGCTAAAACAGGGTTTTCTGCGCCTCTTTTTTGATGGATTTCACGTTTTTTATAATTGCCCGTTTGACTATCGTTATGAATTGATAGTCACGGTATAATGAAGATAGATGACAATTTTAAGTCAACTATTTGCGAGATTAAAAGAATAAGGCTAATTTTGCAGGCTAAAAAATTGGAACGACATTAATAAATAAAACATTAGGAATGAATATTTCGCTCGTAAAAAACGATGCTGCAACAGGCGGTATCCTGACATTGGAGGTAGTAAAAGACGATTATGCCGAACAGGTGGAAAAGAACCTGCGCAATCTTCGCATGAAGGCAAATATACCCGGATTCCGTAAAGGACATATTCCGATAGGAATCATAAAAAAGATGTATGGCAAACAGGCGTTGGCTGAAGAGATTAACAAGAAGGTTTCCGAAAAACTCTATGCCTATATTCGCGAAAACACATTGGATATATTGGGTGATCCGATTCCGAATGAGAGCGAACAAAAAGAGATTGATTTTGATACGCAGGAGGATTTTGAATTTAAATTTGATGTAGCTTTTTCGCCGGAGATCAGGATTGAATTAAATAAAAGGGATAAGCTGACCTATTATCAGATCATGGTTGATGAAAAAACGGTGGACGAGCAACTAAATGCTTACCGCTCGAACTACGGTTCGTATGAACATGTCGAAAACGTAGAAGAAAAAGACCTGGTAAAGGGGACGGTAACCGAATGGGAAAACGATGCGCCCAAAGAAGAGGGTATCGTGGTTCAGGATGCGGTGTTGATGCCTATGTATATAAAGAATGAGGAGGAAAAAAACAAATTCATCGGGGCAGGGATAGGTTCGGTTGTCGTTTTCAATCCGCACAAAGCATATGAAGGCTCGGAAGCGGAGATTGCCGCATTCCTCCACGTCGAAAAAACGGTCGCGGGCGGTATAACCGGCGATTTCAAGTTTGAGATAGAAGAGATTACCCGCCATAAAGAGGCTGAGTTCAATCAGGAAATATTTGACAAGGTATTGGGCGAAGGCGTTGTCGATAATGAAGACGCATTCAGAGAGAAAATAAAAGAGAAATTAAGCGAACAGTTCATACCTCAGAGTTCCTCTAAATTTTTGATGGACGCCCATCCGCTATTGCTGAAAAAAGCGGGGAATATCGTTTTTGCCGATGATATATTGAAACGTTGGTTGATCCTTTCGGACGAGAAAAATACCAAAGAAAAGGTAGACGAAGAATATCCGAAAATCATAGATGATTTGACGCGTCAGTTGCTAAAGGAAAGAATTGTCAAGGCCAACGATATCAAGGTGGAAGAGAACGATATCAAACTTTTCGGAAGACATGCGGCGAGAATACAATTTGCCCGGTACTATGGCATGCCTGTCGCACCTGATTACCTGCTGGATAGTTTTGCCCAGGAGATGTTGAAAGATAGACAGACTTTACAAGGGGTGATAGACATGGCGGTTGAGTATAAATTGGTTGCATGGTTGAAAGAAAAAGTTAAATTGGAGGTCAAAGAGGTCTCACCGGAAGAATTTAACGACCTGTTTAAAGACGAACAAGCTCAATAGGCTATCCAAGTCGCTGTTTGACAAGGAAAAAGGATTTCTCTAAAAAAATATCTTTACGGATAACAATTAGTTGTATCTTTTAGAAATTTATTTATAACTTTGTTATTCGTTTCAGAAAAAAAGGGGAATCCTTTCTCTATGTTTTACCGGAACTCATTAATTTAGATATTTGAAAGAATTATGGATGATTTTAAGAAATATGCCACAAAGCATTTAGGGATGAATAGTCTTGCGTTGGATAGTTACATGACGATTTCCAGCAGCTATATTTCACCGACAATCATTGAGGAGCGGCAATTGAATGTTGCTCAAATGGATGTGTTTTCACGTTTGATGATGGACCGTATTATTTTCCTTGGAACTCAGGTTGATGATTACTCTGCCAGCGTCATTCAAGCCCAGTTGCTGTATCTGGATTCGAGCGATCCGGGAAAGGACATTTCGATTTATATCAATTCTCCGGGAGGATCTGTTTATGCGGGGTATGGGGTGTATGACACCATGCAGTTTATCGGTAGCAATATCTCTACGATATGTACCGGCATTGCGGCTTCGATGGCGTCGGTGTTGCTGGTCGCCGGGACAAAGGGGAAACGCTTTGCCTTGAAGCATTCGCGCGTGATGGTACACCAACCGTTGGGTGGGACGCAGGGGCAAGCTTCCGATATTGAAATCATGGCGCGTGAGATCCTGAAAGTGAAGAAGGAGCTTTATACGATTATCTCCGACCATTCCGGCCAGCCTTATGATAAGGTGGAAAAGGACGGCGACAGGGATTATTGGATGAATGCCGCCGAAGCCAAAGAATATGGTATGATTGATGATATTTTAACCCGCAAATAGTAGAACATGGCCAAAACAGGTGACATATGTACCTTCTGCGGAAGAAGCAGCCGGGATATTAAAATGCTGATCAATGGGATATCCGGCGCGATCTGCGATGAATGCGCGGAACAGGCGTATGAAATAGTCAAAGAACAAATGCCGATAAACAAGAGTTCTTTCAGGTTAAAGCAAAAGGAGCTTCCCAAGCCGGAGGAGATAAAGAAATTCCTGGATCTGTACGTCATAGGACAGGACGAAACGAAACGCTATCTTTCGGTATCGGTATACAACCATTACAAGCGTTTGCTTCAGAAGGTCACTCCCGATGATGTGGAAATTGAAAAGTCCAATATCATTATGGTAGGGGCTACCGGGACGGGAAAAACATTGCTGGCCCAGACGGTGGCCAAACTGCTGCACGTGCCGTTTTCTATTGTAGACGCAACGGTCTTAACCGAAGCCGGTTATGTGGGCGAAGATATTGAAAGCATTCTTTCCCGTTTGCTGCAAGCCGCTGATTATGACGTTGAAGCCGCACAGCGCGGCATTGTCTTTATTGACGAAATTGACAAGATCGCCCGGAAAAGCGATAACCCTTCGATCACCCGTGACGTCAGCGGTGAAGGCGTACAACAGGGTTTGCTGAAATTGCTGGAGGGATCTGTTGTCAATGTGCCTCCACAGGGTGGGAGGAAACATCCTGAACAGAAGATGATTGCGGTAAATACCAAGAATATTTTGTTTATTTGTGGCGGGGCATTTGACGGTATCGAAAAGAAAATTGCCCAGCGGTTAAATACCCGTGTTGTCGGATATGCAGCAAGCAGGGCGACGAATATGGTGGATAAAAAGAATCTGTTGAAATATATTACGCCAACCGATTTAAAAGCGTTTGGACTGATTCCTGAAATCATAGGCCGCCTGCCGATCCTGACCTACCTGAATCCGTTGGACAGACATACGCTTCGCTGTATTCTGACCGAACCGAAAAATTCGATTGTAAAGCAATATGTCAAACTGTTTGCCATGGATGGAATCGCCCTGTCGTTTGATGAAGAGGTCTATGAGTTTATCGTGGATATGGCGTTGGAATTTAAGTTGGGCGCCAGGGGTTTACGCTCTATTGTAGAGGCGGTAATGATGGATGCGATGTACAGTATGCCATCGCAAGACGAAAAGACGTTGCATGTGACATTGACATATGCAAAAAATAAATTTGAAAAGACAGACGTAAACCGTTTGCAGATCGCATGAAAGTATAATGCAGTATTTAATATGTCCGATGTATGACAAAAAAGGATAACCTGGCTAAAAAGCTGAAGATACATTTTGGTTTTGACACCTTTAAGGGGAATCAGAAAGCCATTATAGAAAATGTTCTGGCAGAAAACGATACGTTTGTCCTGATGCCGACGGGAGGTGGAAAATCCTTGTGTTACCAGCTGCCTGCGCTCCTGTCCGAAGGGACGGCGATAGTCGTCTCACCGCTTATTGCGTTGATGAAAAACCAAGTGGATGCCATGAGAAATTTCAGTGAAGAAGACGGCATTGCCCATTTTATGAATTCGTCATTGAATAAAGCGGCCATAGACCAGGTAAAGGAGGATATCCTGTCGGGACGGACGAAACTGCTGTATGTCGCTCCGGAATCCCTGACGAAAGAGGAGAATGTCGATTTTCTGCGTCAGATAACCATATCGTTTTATGCCATAGATGAAGCGCATTGTATTTCGGAATGGGGACATGATTTCCGGCCTGAATACCGTCGTATCCGTCCGATAATAAACGAAATAGGTAAACGCCCCCTGATCGCGTTGACAGCTACGGCCACGCCAAAAGTCCAGCATGACATCCAAAAGAATCTGGGGATGATTGATGCGACAGTATTTAAGTCATCCTTCAACCGTTCGAACTTATATTATGAGATACGGCAAAAAGGGCCGAATATTGACCGTGAGATCATTAAATACATCAAGGCGAATGAAGGAAAATCCGGTATCATCTATTGCCTGAGCCGCAAGCGGGTGGAAGAGTTTGCCGATATCCTGAAAGCCAACGGGATCAAGGCGCTGTCCTATCATGCGGGGATGGATTCCCAGCAACGTACTGCAAACCAAGACGCTTTCCTGATGGAAGAGGCTGATGTGATTGTGGCGACCATTGCATTTGGCATGGGGATTGACAAGCCGGATGTGCGTTATGTAATCCATTACGATATACCCAAAAGCCTGGAAGGGTACTACCAGGAAACCGGACGCTCAGGGCGTGACGGGGGAGAAGGGCAGTGTATCGCCTTTTATACGTATAAGGATTTGCAGAAGTTGGAAAAGTTCATGCAGGGTAAACCGATTGCCGAACAGGAAATAGGCAAACAGCTATTGCTTGAAACGGCAGCTTACGCCGAGACATCCGTTTGCCGGCGAAAAGTATTATTACACTATTTTGGCGAGGAGTATACAGAAGATAATTGTGGTAATTGTGATAATTGTTTGAATCCTAAAAAGCAAGTGGAAGCAAAAGATTTGTTGAGCGCCGTACTGGAAGTGATCAGTGCGTTAAAAGAAAAATATAAAACCGAATATATTGTCAATATATTAACGGGTAACGAAACGTCTGAAATTCAATCTTATAAACACAATGAGCTGGAGATGTTCGGTACCGGACAAGACGAGGATGAGAAGACCTGGAGCGCAGTCATCAGGCAAGCGCTCATAGCGGGCTATTTAACGAAAGATATAGAAAACTACGGACTGCTTAAAATCACAGAAAAAGGCAGGCGGTTTATTGAAGTGCCCGAATCGTTTAAGATTACGAAAGACAATGAATTTGAGGATGAAGATGAAGAAGCTCCTGTACGGGGCAGCTCTACCGGCGCGGTAGACCCGATACTCTATTCGATGATGAAGGATCTGCGCAAAAAACTGTCCAAGCGGTTGGAGGTCCCTCCCTTTGTGATTTTCCAGGATCCTTCTTTGGAGGCTATGGCGACGACCTATCCGGTCACGCTGGATGAATTGCAAAATATCCCCGGCGTAGGCGCAGGAAAGGCGAAGCGGTATGGTCAGGAGTTTGTCACCCTCATCCGGAAACATGTAGAGGAGAACGAGATAGAGCGGCCGGAAGATCTTCGGGTACGTACGGTGGCAAACAAGTCGAGATTAAAGGTGTGGATAGTACAGAGTATCGACCGCAAAGTGGCCTTGGACGATATCGCTTTGACGAAAGGGCTGGAATTTACCGAATTGCTGGATGAGATCGAGGTGATTGTCTATTCGGGAACACGTATTAATATCGACTATTTCCTGAACGATGTGATGGACGAAGACCATATTGAAGATATCTATGAATATTTTAAAGACTCGGAAACGGATGATTTAAAGGAGGCGATTGACGAATTGGGAAGCGATTATACGGAAGAAGAGATTCGTCTGGTACGTATCAAGTTCCTTTCCGAAATGGCCAATTAATCACTTCGTATGAGATGGTCAATATACTTTTCAAGCAGATTCTTCGTTTATATAACATGATATTTTTAATGTATTTGACATATGGAAAGAGAATTCTTGATTAAAAAAGTATGGGTTTTATTCTTCTGTTTTGCCTGTTTAACAGGGAAAGCACGGATGGCTGACGATCCTGTGATCATGACTGTCGCCGGTAAACAGATACCCCTGTCCGAGTTTTTATTCATCGCACAAAAGAACAATGAGGTCAATTTATCCGATGCCAAGTCTGCAAAAGAGTATGTTGAGCTATTTAAAAACTTCAAACTAAAAGTTGCGGACGCTGAAGCGGTGGGATTGGATACGACACAGGTTTTCAAGGATGAATTGGAGGAATACAAAGCCCAGCTCATATCAAGTTACCTGTCCAACAAAGAGGCGGAAGATGTTCTCGCAAAAGAGATATACGATAGGCAATCCGAGATCGTTGAAGTCAGCCATATCTTATTTAAATTACCGGGAAAAACCATTTCCAAAGATACCGTAAGCGTCTATCAACATGCCATGCAGGTGTATGAACAGATAAAAAACGACGACGATTTTGAGTCGTTCGGAAAAAAACTGTCAATCGAGAATCCGCAATATTTCGCGTATGAATACATCCGGGTTTTACGGCCGTCGTATACCGCGAAAGCATTTGAGGATGCGGCCTATTCTACTCCCGCCGGAAGCGTGTCGACCCCCGTCAGGACCTCCTACGGGTTTCATCTTATCAAAGTCCATAGCCGGAAGCCCAATCCCGGATATATTCAGGTGGCGCATATCTTGCTCGCTTTTTCCAACGATTCTGCCGGCAGGAATGAAGACGAAACGCTGGCTATAGCCAATGAGCTGTGTAAAAGGGCGAGGAATGGCGAAGATTTCGGCGTGTTGGCAAAAGAGTATTCGTCTGATAATACAAAAAATAACGAAGGGATTTTGCCGGCTTTCGGCATAGGAGGCGTACTGAAATCGTTTGAAGAGGCGGCGTTCTCACTGACTGTTCCCGGAGAGATATCCGATCCCGTAAAAACAACATACGGGTACCATATTATTAAGCTGATAGAAAAATCCGGCTTGCCGTCGTTCGACAACGAGAAATATTATATCATCCAAGCGTTGAGGCAAAGCGAAAGAAGCGCGGAGCTTACCCCTGTCGCCGACGTGTTGAAACAGGGGTATGGGTATACCCGTTACCCGGAAGCCTATGCGGAGTTGCAACAATTGTGCGACGATTATTTTCCATCAGACAGGGCATTCCAGGAGAAAGCAAAGGGTATGGATAAACGGCTGTTCAGCCTGAACGGTACGGATTATTCCCAAAAGGAGTTTGTGCAATACCTGTCGCAAAAACCGTATTCGACCCAAACCTATTCGGCCGATTTCCTGCAAGAGGTATTCGATGCCTTTGTCCGTGAACAGGTTGCGGCGATCAAGCTTCAGGACATGGACGTTCGCTATCCGGAATATGCCCATTTGGTACAAGAGTACCGGGACGGTATTTTACTGTTCGAAATAAGCAACCGTAAGATATGGAGTAAACCGGTTGCGGAGCAGGCGGAGCTGGAAAAAAAATGGATAGAGGAGTTGAATGGGAAATATCCGGTTACGATAAACCGTAAAGTTTTGGATAAACTGAAACATAATTAAAACAAGGGGGATGAGAAGAAGTTGCTTCATTTTAATATTGTTTGTACCTTTGCTTTTTTCATGTAAAAAGAGACAAATAATTGATGATGTGGAAATTCTGGCAAAAATACATGATCGTACACTTTTCCGTTCCCAGATAACGAAGATGATACCTCGCGGGATCTCTTCGGCAGACAGCTTCCTGATGGCGGAGAACTATATAAAAAAATGGGCGAAGGATGTGTTGGTATATGAAGTCGCTTTGCACAATCTGGAAGATGAAAAAGCGGAAATCGACCACCTGGTCGAGGAGTACCGCTATTCGCTGACCCGCTACCGGTATCAGGAGAAATTGATCAAAGAAAGGCTGTCCGTCAATATCCGCGAAAGCGACAAGATCAGTTATTACGAAGAGAACCAGAAAAAGTTCATTTTGGATAAAGGACTGATCAAAGGGTTATTTTTGAAAATACCGGCGAATGCACCCGGACTGTCGGATGTGAAAACATGGTATAAGTCAAGCTCTAAGGAGTCGTTGGAAAAAATAGAGAAATACAGTATACAGAATGCCCATATTTATGACTACTTTTACGACAGATGGGTGGATTTTGACGAAATAATGGATAATATCCCTCTGCGGGTACCCCATACGAATACCTTTTTAAAGACAAACAAATCGGTTGAAGTGTCGGACAGCAGTTATTGTTATCTGTTAAATATACAAGAGTATCTTTTATCAGGAAGTATCGCCCCGTACGACTATGCGGAGCCTCAGATTATTGAAATGTTGATCAATCAGAAGAAGATAGACTTCCTGAACCATTTTGAAGAAGAATTGTATAACAACGCGATTAAGGGTGGCGATCTGATATTCAATACGGAGCAGTAATTGGCATTTATATAAAAAAGAAATAGAATGAAAAAGAGTTTTATCGTGTTTTTTCTTACCTGTTGTTCCCTGGTGGCGATTGGCCAGGAGAATGTGATTGATGAAATCGTGTGGGTGGTAGGAGATGATGCTATTTTGCGTTCGGATGTGGAAACGCAACGTTTGTTTATGTTGAATGAAAACCAGCGGCTGGACGGCGATCCATATTGTACGATACCAGAGGAGATCGCGATCCAGAAGTTGTACCTGAACCAGGCTAAATTGGACAGTATAGAGGTTAGCGACACACAAATCATCCAGAATGTAGACTATTGGATGAATGATGTATTGAACCGGATTGGCTCGAAAGAGAAAATGGAAGAATACTTCAATAAAAAGATGTCTCAAATCAAGGAAGAGCGAAAAGAGATGTTCAAGGAACAGCAGATCATACAAATGATGCAACGCCAACTGATCGGTGAAATAAAGCTGACACCGTCCGACGTCAGGAAGTTCTACAACCAGATACCTAAAGATAGTTTACCGAATATTCCTACGACGGTAGAGGTGCAGATCATCACGCTGGAGCCTAAAATCCCTTTTGAAGAAACAGATGCGATTAAAGCCCGTTTGCGTGATTACACCGAACAGATCACAAGCGGTAAGATGGAGTTCTCTTCCCTGGCTCTCCTCCATTCCGAAGATAAAGAGTCTTCCCTGTATGGGGGGGAATTGGGCTTTATGGGGAAAACGCAATTGCTGCCGGAATTTGCCAATGTCGCTTTCAACCTGAGCGATCCGAAACGTGTATCCAACATTGTGGAAACCGAATACGGCTTTCATATCATACAGTTGATCGAGAAACGCGGAGACCGGATCAACTGCCGCCATATCCTGTTAAGGCCGAGGGTTTCCGAGAAGGAGATCATAGAAGCTACAAACCGGCTGGATTCCCTGTACGCTGATTTACAAGCCAACAAATTCACCTTTGAAGAGGCGGCTACCTATATCTCATACGATAAGGATACGCGTAACAACAAAGGGTTGATGGTGAATCAAAAAATGGAAAGCAGCAATATGGGCACTCCCAAGTTCGAAATGCAGGAGCTGCCCCAGGAGATAGGAAAGGTGGTGTATAACATGAAAGTGGGTGACATATCCAAACCGTTCACCATGCTGACAAACAAACAAAAAGAGGTTGTCGCCATCGTTAAACTGAAGGCAAGGACGGAGGCGCATAAGGCCAACATGTCCGATGATTACCTGGCTTTAAAGAACATGGTTGAAGTCCAGAAAAGAGGAGAGTTGCTGAATGACTGGATCATAAAAAAACAAAAAAGTACATATGTCCGTATCAGCGAGGGCTGGCGTAACTGTGATTTTAAATACCCCGGTTGGGTTAAGGAATGAACAAAGCGGGTAAAATTCTTTTTATTGTCCTGTTTCATATCGTTTTCTTTTGTGTATGGGCACAAATGCAGGAAGATACCCCCCCTCCGAAACAAACCGTTATCCATCTTCTGCATGCCGATATCACATCGTTCGATGGGGAAATAAATCCCGATATGCAGGTGCTTACCGGAAATGTCTCTTTCCGGCACGACAGTTCGTTCATGTACTGTGACACCGCCTATTTGTATGAGAATACAAACTCGTTGGAAGCTTTCGGCAGTGTGCGCATGGAGCAGGGAGACACCCTGTTTCTTTATGGCAACCACCTGTTTTATGACGGGAATACGCAATTAGCCCGGTTGCGTGAAAATGTCAGGATGGAAAATAAGAACGTGACGCTTTTTACCGACAGTCTCAATTACGACCGTTCGATCAATGTGGGCTATTATTTTGAAGGAGGGCTGATTGTGGATGAAGAGAATGAGCTGTCTTCTTTTTACGGACAATATTCGCCGGATACCAAGCAGGCCATTTTCAACGACAGCGTCAGGCTGAACAATCCGAATTTTATCCTCTATTCCGATACGCTCCATTACAACACGGATTCAAAGATTGCCACCATATTAGGCCCTTCGGTCATTGAGGCCGACAGCGGAACAATCTACTCTTCACGCGGGTGGTATAATACAGAAGCAGGTGTCTCCCTGTTGTTAGACCGTTCGCAGGTCGTTTCAGGTGATAAACTATTGACGGGAGACTCCATTTTGTACGACAGGAATAATGGGTATTCCAAAGTTTTCGGGCATATGTTTTTACAGGATACCGTACAAAAATCCATATTGACGGGACATTACGGATTCTACAATGAAGTGACGGAATATGCCTTTGCCACGGATAGCGCATGCTTTATGGAATATTCCCAGGGCGATACCTTATACCTGCATGCCGATACCGTGCAACTGGCGACGATTGATTCTACCTGCAGGGAGATTAAGGCGTATTACGGTGTCCGTTACTACCGGACTGATTTGCAGGGCGTATGCGATTCCATGCAGTACAATACCCGTGATTCCATATTATATATGTATACCGAACCGGTTGTATGGAACGAGCAACATCAATTATACGGGGACACAATTCTCGTTTACATGAACGACAGTACCAATTACGCCCACGTGATACAGTTCGCTTTTGCTATCCAGTTTCTGGATTCGTCCTATTACAACCAGTTAAAGGGGAACGACCTGAAAGCCTATTTTGGGCAGAAAGCCGTCCGGCAGATTGATGTTAGCGGAAATGTCGAATCGATCTATTACTCGATAGACAAAGGGGAAATGATCGGCCTGAACCACAGCAAAAGCCCCTATCTCACCATTTGGCTGAAAGATAACCGGATGGAGAAGATTAAATTGTGGTCGGATTCCGAAGGAAAATACCTGCCTATCCCGGATTTAACCCCCGAACAGAAGATGCTGAAAGACTTCTACTGGTTCGATTACCTGAGACCCAAGGATAAAGACGATATCTATCAGGTGGTAAAAAGAAAAACCGGAGATGCGCCAAAAAGGAGTAATAAATTCGTACCTTCGTAGCTGTATTCATTCACCTGTATAAATAGATAAAATATGGCATTTTTTTCGTTTTATAATGTACGTAAACCACGCCAGTTCGAGCATAAACCTATCTATTGGGATCCGCGCAAGGAAGATCTGGAAGAACGGACACACAGGATTAAACGCGAGTTGGGGTTGGAAAAACCGGATGAGACGTATAAACCGTCTATAAAAGGTACTTTTGTTGAAGGAACGACTCATCTGAAAAAAAACCGGATGAGAGGGTATGACACACGAAGCCGTCAATACAAAAATGTAAAGCTGATTGTCATCATCGCCGTATTGGTCGTACTATTCTGGGCTCTTTTCCTGAAATGAGCGATATCATTCATTTACTACCGGACAGTATTGCCAACCAGATTGCAGCAGGTGAGGTGATCCAAAGGCCGGCTTCTGTTGTTAAGGAGCTGGTGGAGAATGCCGTCGATGCAGGAGCGAACGTGATTCAGGTCAACATAAAAGATGCCGGACGGACGCTCATTCAGGTCATTGACGACGGGAAAGGAATGTCTGAAACCGATGCCCGTATGGCATTCGAACGGCATGCTACTTCGAAGATCGCTTCTGCCGATGATTTGTTTGCCCTCAGTACGATGGGATTCAGGGGCGAAGCGTTGGCTTCTATCGTGGCCGTAGCGCATGTCGAACTGCGTACGCGCCTCAAAGGGGCGGAATTGGGTACGCGGCTTTCCATGGCCGGGTCGGTGTTGCAGGAGATCGAATCCATTGCCTGTCAGGAAGGGAGTAACTTTTCGGTGAAAAACCTCTTCTTTAATGTGCCGGCGCGTAGAAAGTTCCTGAAATCCAACGAGGTGGAATTTCGCACGATCATCAACGAATTTGAACGGATCGTATTGGTTAATCCGCACATCGCATTTTCGCTTTACCACAACAATACGGAGATATTCAACCTGCCCGAATCCGGCCTGCGCCAACGCATTATGAATGTCTATGGAAAAGCGATCAACCAGAAGCTGCTTTCCGTAGAAGTGCAGAGTTCTTTGGTTACCCTGTCGGGGTTTGTGGGACGTCCCGATTCCGTCAGGAAACGCGGCGCATTGCAGTATTTCTTCGTAAATGGCCGCTATATGAAACATCCCTATTTTCATAAGGCGATTATGCAGGCGTATGAACAACTGATCCCGGCGGGAGAAATGCCAAACTACTTTATTTATCTTACGCTCGATCCGGCGACTATCGACGTCAACATCCACCCGAACAAGACGGAGATCAAGTTCGAAAACGAACAGCCCATCTGGCAAATACTGTCGTCGGCAACCCGCGAATCGCTGGGGAAATCCAGCTCGATCCCCACAATCGACTTCAATACGGACGATGCCATCCATATCCCCATATACAATCCGGAAATGGAGACGGGAGGGTATAAAGCTCCCGATGTCCATGTCGATCCCGGATATAATCCGTTTACAACCCACTCCCCATCTCCGGCGGCGTCGGGTAAAATACCCGGATTCAACTGGTCTGATCTCTATAAGGGATTTGAAGAAAAACGCACGTCGATTCTGCCGGAAGACGAGCCATACGCCAATCCGCCGGCGCCTCAACCGGCCCAACCGGAGAGGGAAGAGCATCTTTTTGACGAGTTATCCAATACCTGTTACCAGTATAAGGGACGGTATATCATCACGTCTCTCAAGTCGGGGTTGGCCTTGATTGATCAATACCGCGCCCATGTGCGTATCCTGTTCGACCAATACATTGCCAATATACGCCGGCAGAAAGGCGCTTCCCAACAAATGCTTTTCCCTGAAATCGTAGAGTTTACGGCCGGTGAAGCGGCCATGTTGCCATCCATATTGGATGATCTGTATCATGTTGGCTTCGATTTGAGCCATTTGGGAAACGACTGCTATGCGGTAAACGGTATGCCGGCCGGCGTTGAGAACCTGCATCCGGTCGCTTTGGTCAAAGATGCGGTTAACCACGCGATCGAAACAGGTTGCCAGGCGAGGGAAGAAATCTGTAACGCCATCGCGCTCTCTTTGGCAAAGGCCGCCGCCATACGTCCGGGTAAAACGCTTTCTCCCGAAGAGATGAATCACCTGATTGCCTCCCTTTTCTCGTCATCGTCTCCTACCTACACGCCCGACGGGAAAGTGATCATGTTTCTCTTAAACGACGAAGAGCTGGAAAAACGGTTGAAATAACGGGGTTTTCTGTCTATTTTGTCAATAGAGAACTAAAATATTTCCGTTTTATGCATCAAATTTCGCTTATTGGTATACAAATTGAACAAGTAGGTTTACATACGTGTCATTATTACGTATATTTGCCCTTGTGGATTTTTAATAATTATATTATCGTTATTTTAAGGCGTTCGGGCTTGTGAAAGTCTGAACGTTTTGTTTATATAAGTGTGTAAAAAGAACAATCCTATCCTGTTCGCCGGAAGAAGAGCTCCTCATGCGGCGTACCTGAGAAGTAAAAGCATAACGGTCTTGCGACCGAATCTCGGTCAGATATTTATTGAATAAAGCCGCTATTTAAGCGGCTTTATTGGTGATCGAGTTGGGATTCGAACCCAAGACCCACAGCTTAGAAGGCTGTTGCTCTATCCAGCTGAGCTACTCGACCGGTTTTTTATTTTCCGGTGCAAAGGTAATATTTAAATTTTATATAGCAAAGCCGGATAAAGCCTCTTTGATTATTTCTCCCGTTGTGGGGTGTGGGAATACAAAAGCCGTTAACTCACTGGCTTTCATCTCTTTTTCAATGGCCATGCCTGCTATAATGATGAGTTCGGAAGAGGGATTGCCAAGCAGATGTGCGCCGATAATGGTGTTGTCTTCCGAGAGGATGATTTTGCAGATACCATTTCCCATCTCGTTTTCGGCGACAAAACGGCCGGAGAAAGACATGGGGATCTTTGTTACCCGGTAGGGCTTGCCGGCAGCTTGTAGTTGCTCTTCCGTTGCCCCGACGCCGGCCATTTCGGGGTTGGTGTAGAGTACGCCGGGGATGGCTTTATAGCTCATGCCGTTGGTCGGCTTGCCCAGAATATGGTTTACCGCTACTTCGGCTTCGCTTACCGCCGTATGCGCCAGCAACGAATAGCCGGTGATATCGCCACAGGCATAGACGTTCGGCAGCGACGTTTGCATGTATTCATTTACTTTCACGCCGTGACGGAAAATATCCACCCCTAATGTTTCCAGCCCGAATCCTTTTGTCACCGGGCGCCGGCCAACGCTAAGCAGGATCTTTTCCGCCTGGAGCGTAACGGTTTCCCCCTCTTTTTCGAGGGTGGTTTCCGTCCCGTTTATGGCGGTGACTTTGTGTCCCAGATAGAAATTGACGCCTCTTTTTGTATATTCGGCGCGTAACAGGGCGGCAAGTTCTTTATCCATTCCGTTCAGGATTTCGTCCAGCATTTCCACGACCTGCACCGTCGTACCGAGGCTGTTGAAGAAAGAGGCGAACTCCATACCGATGACGCCGCCGCCGATGATCGTCAGCGATGCCGGCAGCTCTTTTGTTTGCAGGACTTCGCGGCTCGTCCAGTATCCGGAGGTATCCAGTCCGGGGATAGGGGGGACGACGGGTTCGGAGCCGGTACAGAGGATCAGGTGTTCGGCTTCGTAGAGCGCTTCGCCTGAGGCGATGGTCAGCGTGCCGTCTGTTGCGCGGCCTTTTATTAGGGCTTCGCCATTGACCGTCAGCACGCCATGTTCGGTCATCTTCATCCGGATGCCGGCGACTAATTTCTTGACCACTTTGTTTTTACGGGCGATGATCCTGGGCAAGTCGAAAGAGGCGTTCTCCGCGCCTACGGCATATTTCGATGCCTGTCTGACCGTATCGTATACCTTGGCGGAATACAGTAGCGTTTTTGTCGGTATGCACCCCTCGTTCAGGCATACCCCGCCCAACGATTCCTTTTCAAACAACACACACGAGAGGCCGTTTGCCCCCGCTCTTTCCGCCGCGGTATAACCTGCCGGCCCGCCTCCAATGATTGCCAGATCGTATTTCATATTGATTATTATAACATTAAAAGTCTTGTTTTGTCCATGTCCAGTCGTTGTCGAAATAACCGGCGGATTCTACGCCGGCCAGTCCGTCGCGCAACATGCCGGCGCGATAGATGACGAGGTCGGGGAAGCCGGTAATGCCGGAGATGTAATTGTTCGGGGAGGTGGCGCGCATACCGGCATCACCCGTCCCGGCCACAACGCCTACCGACGCCGTATCGCTTTCGGGGTGGGGGTAGATGAAGCAGGTTGCCAGGTCATCGCCCCGGTACGCATAGCCGCCTGCGGTGATTTCCTCGTTGCCAACCTGAATGGGGCACTCTTTCAGTAGGAGGGGCCATGCGCTGTTGTTGTTCCTGTTGCCATAGACGACCACGTTGCGGTCTTTATAGGCGGCAGGCGTATAGTCCGTATCGGGGATGACGTCGACCGATCCGTTTCCCCGGTAATAGAACGTTTCGGCATCAAAACGGGCTTTATTGCGGTACCATTCGTTCTCTTTTACATTTCCTCTGGTGGCGTAGACAAAGACGACGTGGTTGTCGTATGCCTGTTTGAAGCCGCCGTAGCGGAGGGCGTATTTCTGTTTCGGGTCGATGCGGTCGATGCTGTTCCATGTGCCGCCGGTCAGGGCGAGGATGGCTTTCCGGTTTGCAGGGACGGTCAGCCGCTTCCCGTCGATATCCACGGTGACCGCTTCGGATGCGGGGCGTAATGCCGGGATGTCAAGTACGAGCAAGGCGGCATTTTCCGCTTTCTCAATCTTTATGGTGTCTTTATCCTGCGTTGCTTTCAGGTGGGTAAAGCGGTAAGGCTCTACCTGCTGCTCCACCCGTATCCAGTAGTCCGATGCCGAGATAGCGGGGGAAGCGGTATGGAAATCAATCTCTTTCACTTCGTGGAGGGCGGGGATTGCGTGGTGGGAAAAGAAGTCGAAGATCAACGGCCAGTCCATACTGATGTTGCCGAACCAGTGTTCGCCCCCCGGATATTCGTAATAACAGAAATCGGTATGGAACTTAGCCAGCGTTTCGCGCATCTTCCGCGCCTGTTCCGTCGGGACGACCCTGTCGGCGCTGCCATGGAAGATATAGACGCCGGATTGTTTCAGGTTTTCAATCAGCGTAACGGTACGCCCGGCATTGGCGCCTCTCTCAAAGGCTTCATAAAGGGGGTGGTTCCGGTGTATCTCGTCAGCCGCTACTCGGCCGTATGTCGAGATGTCGGGATAACCGGCACAGGGTGCGATGGCGGCAAACCGGTCGGGATAGGTCGTTCCCAGGAACCAGGTACCATGGCCGCCCATGGAGTGGCCGGTGAGGTAGATTTTCGAGGGATCCGGCTGGAAGATCCGCTTCGCCTCTTCGAGGACTTCAAGCCCGTCGATCCGTCCCCACTCTTCCCAATTGAAGCCGTAAGGCCGGCGGTTGGTGGCCGCTACGATATCCGTCCACGCTTTACGGTCGTACGACCGTGCCTGGCTACGCGCTTCAACGCCTGCCCCATGGACGCTTAGCGTCAACGCCTTGGTCTCTCCTGAAGCGTTCCGCAGGGCGGGAGCTACGCTAAAGTATTGTACGCTGCCGTCGATACGGCTGACGAACGTCCGTTCGTGATGGACAGCGGGCAACACCTGATGCAGTGTGACCTCCGTCCGGTCGATGATCTTCCCCGAACGGTCGATCAGCTCCAGATGGGCCGTCACATCGCCGGGTGTACGTCTGGGGTCTATGGCCGGTAGCTTGTATTTCACCTTTCTGACAGTCAGCGGCATGATCTCTTCCGTGGCATATTCGGCCTGCTCACCGCTGGAGAGGGTGGCGCGGATGCGGATGTTTTTCAATGGCTTTTCGGTAGCGTTGATGATACGTATGGCCGCCCATTTCGCGTCCCCTTCCCCGATGATGATGTCGGGGAGTGTCATATCGCGCAGGGTGAACAGGACGGGTTTCCGTGGTTTTACGAGTTTCGCCGTTACCCGCCCGAAACGCCCCGGCGTATGCACCACTTCGTTCAGCCCCTTTTTCAGCTTAACGGGAATCAGCGTATAGCCGAAATCGTAATGATCGCCCTCGTGTGGAAAGCCGTTGACATAACTGCGTGTTCCCCCACTGGTTTCCAGGAGAAGGAGCTGCTCTTTGGGCGAATCGTATGCCGTATAGAGGTAGGCCGACCGCATGGAGGGATGTTGGAACCGATCGGTTGAATCGGCCTCTATATCCGCCCATTTCCACTGAGGGGGGAAGTTGAATCGTCGTTGACCATCCCCGCCGCCGAGAAAACGTTGCCGGTCGCGGCCTGTGTTCTGATCGGCATTGGGATACCTGTAAACTATGGAGTCTCCGGCTTTTGGCGTCCTAAACTTGCCTGTTGCATACAGCCATGCGATCATATCCTGTCCGTTAAAGAAGATGCCGGGATTTACGCTGCCCGGCAATAGCAACCCTTTACGGAAGTTGTAAATTACCTCTCCCTCATCGGTCTTCTCGATTTTCTCCTGTCCGAAAATGGTGACGATATTTTGTGCCGTCACAGGCGGCATCGGTAGAACGGCCAATAGAGCGGTTGCTACGGCGCATAACAACATGGAATATTGTTTTAACATGTCATACGTTTTTTAGATAATAAGTGGCGTAAAGGTAGTTATTATTCTTCCATGTAACAAACCTGAGTTCCGCATAAGCAGGAGTATAAAAGGAAGTTCGTAGAAGGGCATAAGAGTTCCGTCGAATATGGATTGAGCTTCGACCAAGCAGGCGTATCATAAAATGTTTATCAGTAA
>JAISQD010000185.1 GCA_031274415.1 Tannerellaceae bacterium
CAGCACATACCGCCATTGTAACAGACAAACCCAATAGATGACAAAACACACATTCAGGATACAAATAAAAGGAAAGAGCAAGCCCAGATAAGAAAACAATAAACTCCTGTCCGGAGAAAGCCTGTCGGAGAAAGCGGACGCCACAAGCAAGCATGCCACAAAGACATTGGCTATAACGAAAATAGATCTGACTATACGTTTATAAGGTATCCTCTTCATCGGTATCAGTTTTTGCCGGCATTAAACAACTTCTTTTTCTCTTCCGCCGAGAGGCTTCCGTAGCCGGAACGTTTCAGCTTATCAAGAATAGTGTCTAATTCAGCGCTTTCCTTATGCTTGCGGGCGTTATAATCATGGTCTGATTCCGTACGCCGGTAAGAGACATGCATTGTAGGCTTCCGTTTGCCGAGATTCACGATCCGGTCGATAAGTCGGTTGAACGGCGCAGTCAAATCCCTGCCCGCCCTCATCCTCGAAGCAAACCAGATACCCAAGAACGCACCGCCCAGGTGAGCGATATGCCCGCCGGCATTTGTCGAAGTAATCGCCATCAGGTCAATCACCAACGTAAACAGCGCCAAATAGATCAGTTTTACCCGGCCGACAAACAGCAGGCCGATCTCATAGTCCCTACGGTAGAAAGAGATAGCAAAGACAATCGCCATCACCGATGCCGAAGCTCCCAGCAAATAACTCGTATCTGCAACCGCCCGGAAATAAGGGAATACGTTATACGCCGACATAAACAGCAATGCGCCCGCTATACCCCCCAACACATAAAGCCCGACCAGCTGGCGGGTGTTGAAGAACTGCAAAAAGATCCTCCCAAACCAATACAGCCACAGCATATTAAACAGGATATGCAAGAAATCATAGTGGGTAAACATGTAGGTGATCAGTGTCCACGGCCTGTACAGCAATTGCGAAGGCGAAGAAGGCACTTGCAGGTAGTGCAGGAAATAGATATCCGTCACGTCAAAAAGCATAAAGAGTACGCCCGCCAACCGGAGAAGGATAAATACGCCAATATTCACGCAAATAAAATCCGCCAGAACGTCCCCTCTGCGGAAAATATGCTTCAAGTCAGTAAATATACGTTCCATCGTTTCTCCCTTTCTTTTTCCAGTAACGGATCATGATATACCCGAAAAGCATTCCCCCCAGATGGGCAAAGTGGGCAACCGAATCACCTCCAAACTGGGCGACACCCAGAAACAGCTCCACCAGCCCATACCCGATCACAAAATACCTGGCCTTTATCGGTATCGGTATAAACATCAAATAGAGTGGAACATGGGGAAATATCATCCCAAAAGCCAGCAACACCCCGAACACCGCACCCGAAGCCCCAATCGTAACGAAAAGATTCAGGTATTCACTTTTCGACAGCAGTTGTTCCCCATTCAGGTTAATGGTGTCATATTCGGAGAACACCACGTCGCTCAGGTCGATAAACCAGACAAGCTCCTGAATCAATCCCGCGCCTATCCCCGTCACCATATAATAGATAAAGAAACGCTTCGATCCCCATACACCTTCCAGTACCCGCCCGAACATGTATACTGCGAACATATTAAAGAATACATGCGTGAAAGAATGGGTATCATGCATAAACATGTAGGTGATCAGCTGCACCGGGTTAAAACTTTTCGCTCCGGGGAAATGCAAGCCGAGCAAAGTAACCAGATCAATCCCCATCCTTGGCAATACAAGGCTGGCTACCCAAAAAAGGAGGTTAATGATCATCAGATTTTTCGTTACCGGCGGAATCGAATTGAAGAATCCCGAACTGTTTTGAATCGTCATATATCCACAATTTTAGGTGACAAAGGTATATATATTTTGAGATTTTTGGGCTGCTTACCTCTAAAACATAGTATCTCGGTAAAAAAAAACTGTTTTTCTTTGCTGTATTTCAAAATAAAGCTACATTTGACACAACAATAGAAAAGGCTGTTGCAAGATTTGTTAAACATATATTAATTTTTAAACCATCATGAACAAAACAGAATTTATCAGCGCTGTGGCTGAAAAAGCCAATTTGAGTAAAGTGGATGCAAAGAAAGCTGTAGAAGCTTTTATCGACACAGTTTCAAATGAACTAAAGAATGGAGGTAAAGTTGCTCTTTTAGGTTTTGGATCTTTTTCTATCTCCGAGAAAGCAGCACGTAAAGGTGTTAATCCTAAAACAAAAGCGCCGATTAATATTCCGGCTCGCAAAGCTGTCAAGTTTAAAGCAGGTGCTGAATTATCAGATCTTATAAAATAAGGTGTGAGGTAAACAAAAAAAGGTAAGGCCGGAAGAAAATAAAGGCCTTACCTTTTTTCGTCATGATCTGCTATTAACCCTGCATTCTCTACCATCTGCGTTCGTATAAAGCTTCGTATACCCTCCCTGATCGTACTCTTGGAAGCCGTCAATTCCTGCTCTTTAGCCGGCTGGAAAATATCTTTATAGCGGCATTTCGTTATTTTGTATTTGAATTTATCCGGGTTACCCGTGATATCAATCCCCAGCTTAAATGGTACGGGCGACTTCAACACGGAGACGTGATAGTCGAATGTCATATCCAGATTATGCGTCCCCCCTACGGCGACCCGGTACCTGTCCATCTCGACAAGAAAAGGAAAGATCTCGATCTTACTGTCCCTGATGGCCAGGTCAACGGAAATAGTGTCGATCAGGTTTCGTCCCTTGTTTTTAAACATCAGTGTCTTAGAAATTTCCGCAAATGTCTCCCCATCCAACAACACCATATTCCTGCCATGAAGGTAACTCCCCAGATTCAGCGACGGGAGTATCAGGGTGCCCACCGAATCCAAATCACATATAGCGGCCATCTGGCAATCCACCACACCCTCAAAAGAGCGCAACATCGGCAGCAACGTATCAATCGAGGGATAAAGGGCAATCAATTTCTCTACCAGTATCTGCTGCAAATCAAGGTCAAAACCGACCGTTGCACCCCCGTATCCCCTGTCCGTATAGAACATCGTCAGGTTACCACGCCCGATATTCGACCCCATCGCCAGTTTCCTTAAATTGAGGCTCCGGTTGCATAGCGCCACTTCGCCGGCGACATCCTCCAATTCCAGGTCCTTATAGTGGATTCGCTTCACATTCACATGCAACGCCATATCGAGGAAAGAGGGAACGACAAACAATACATCCGCCGTATCCGCAACCGTTACGGCTATCGAATCCTGCAACGCTTTGATGTCCATATCAACGATATCGCCATCATGTATAGTCTCCGATTCCTGTTCCGAATCCTGTTGCCCGGCATATAACATCCCGCGGCTTATTGCCCTGAACAGCTCATCACAGTCTATATAGTCCGAATCAATCGAGAAGTCACCTTTCAACGTGCCTCCGCGCAGCATGGCGCGGCGGATACTGCTCACCTCCCCATTCAGCTTGAAATCGCTCTTACCGGCATGAAACAGCGCATCCGAAAACGCAATATTGTTCGTATCAAACGTCACCTTCGTCTTTTCCATCCGCATCGGAAGGGGAAACATCCGGCTGAACAGGCGTGCCTGGTGAAACGAAACACTCCCCCTGACCTCGCGGTTACGGAAAAAGTTGCCCGAAGAGTTCGCCGCTTCCTCCTGTGCCCGCATGCTGTCTCCCCCGGTACGCCACGAGCGCCTGCCGGTCGTATCCCGGCCGGAAGCCATCACGGCGCTATCGCGGTGCAGGGATTGGGCGCGTTGGCGCATGGCTTCGCGATAAGGCAACGCCTCTACGCTGAATGTGCTTTCGGTTAATGCAATACCCATTCTCGACGGGATGTCGAAATAGCGTAAGGAATCAATCGTAATGCCGGCAAGAAGAACCGGCGTTTTCTTATCCGACGCGGACGCTTTTATCCCTCCCCGCAAATAGGCGTTCCTGGCGACCAACCACACGGAATCGGGCAACAAGGTTCTCAGGTGTTTCACACGGATATGGGAGGTGACAGGTATAACGGAGGTTGTATCTATGATCGGCGATGTTTTCGCAGAGGCCTCCAACCAACTGATATTCGTATCAATCCCCTCTTTATACTTCACCTGCATACTGTCAACCGTCAATGTCGCATGCAACAGGTCGTTACCGGTAATATAGGCGCTGGTCGCCTTGACGGAGTCAATGGCCAAGTGGGCGTTTGCGACGAAAACATCCACCTCATACGGATGGCTGTACGCCCTCAGCGTGTCAATATCCAGTTTACCATACGCTTTTATACGGTTGTACCGCCCTTCGATCAAGTCGTCAAGCAGGAAAGAGGCATCAAGATCAACATCCATTTTCCCTCTTACAAGAAGGGTGTCCGGATTCAGGAACTCCTCAGCCAAACGGGTAAAGTCAATCTGCCCTTTCATACAGGCATCAATAGCGGGAGAACGCATCAAGCCGGTGGCCGTACCTTTCACATCCAGCGAGGTATTCAGCCCTTTGAGCGTCAAATCCTCAAGCGTGATAAACGACAACTCCGGCTCAGCGCCGTTCAAGTGCAAATCCATATCCATCTCCAACGCTTCAATCCCTTGCTTCACCCCTTTCATAAAGAAAGAGCCGCCGGCAATCTTCAGACAAAGATCCACTGTCGGGACAACGCTACCGTCTATCTCACCATACACATTCCCCTCCATCGTCACCGATCCGGCGGCGACCATCTTCTCACGGTCTTTCAGGTAGGCATCGGGGATAAACCCGAGCAGTTCGTTCATGTCAGACGCCTTTAACCCCATCTCCAGATTAACGCCTAATGACCTTCTT
>JAISQD010000106.1 GCA_031274415.1 Tannerellaceae bacterium
AGGGATTGGAGAGGCGCATTCCATTCTACCGAGCGATACATCCCTGACGGGATGTAAGCCTTGCATAATTTAATCATTTTAAATTCAATCATTATATGTTATTTATTTCACGTTCCTAACTAGAGCGTCGGAACGGACTAACTAACCCGTGACAACGGACTAACTAACCCATCGGAACGGACTAACTAACCCGCGGCAACGTACTAACCGCTTCGAGTTCCCGCCCGAGCATCGGATATAATCAGGCAACGACGGTGAGCGCGAAAACGCTCACCCGTATGCCGGGTACCGCCGTAAGGAGCGCTTCGGCACAGGAGCAGGCGGTTGATCCGGAGGTCACCACATCGTCGACCAGGATGACATGTTTGTCCTGCAAGGCTTCTGCATCCTTGACGGCAAACACATCCTGCATGTTAAACCAGCGGTCGTACAAGCCTCTTTTTGTTTGGGTATCTGTTTTTAATAGACGGTATAGCGAGGTCGTATCGACCGGCAAATCCCATACGGAAGCGATCCCCCGGCAAAGCTTCTCAGCCTGGTTATACCCTCTTTTCCGTTCCCTTTTCCGGTGGAGGGGGACAGGGATCAGCACGTCGGCGGTTGAACAGAGGGGAGTGTCCCGGAAAGCCAGCGCCATCAGCCGCCCTAACAGGTAGGCCAACTCTTTATTCCCGTAGTATTTAAGCGAAAAGACAAGCTGCTGCGTCGTCCCCCTTTTTACATAGTACAGGAAAGCGGTCGCGTGTTCGACCAATACCTTGCCCATCAGCCGTTGGAAGAGCAGATTGTTCCCTGTCTCGTAAAAACAGGTATAGGGCAGGTTATGGAGGCATCCCTGACAAAGCTGCTTTTCCTTTTGCGTCAGTGGCTCTTTACACAGCAGGCACAGACGGGGAAAGAAGAGGTGAAGCAGGTTATTCCATATCGCCGGCATAGTCGTTCCCTTTAAATAACCGCCTGAGGCAGTTGATTGTTTCATGGCTCTCGAAACCCCGTCCGGCAGCGAAACGAAGCAGTTTATGAAAGCGGTCGCGGTCGTCCTTTCCTTTCACCGTCTTCTCCTTTTCTTTCAATACCGCCAGCAGGGTCGTCCGGTAGGCTTCGTCGTCGACCGCGGCCAACGCTTCCGTGCAGATACCGGACGGGATACCTCTCCGCTTCAGTTCATAAGCGATCTTTATGCGCCCCCAGCGGTTGAAGCGCAACGCGTCATGAACAAAACTTGCGGCAAAGCGGGTTTCGTCAATAAACTTCTCCGCTGTCAGGCGGTGGATCATCCGCTGTGCGGCTTCGGATGAGAGGCCTGCACGCAGGATTTTTTTCTCTACCTCCTGTATGCATCTTTCAGCCGTCGAGCAATAGGCCGCCATGCGATGCAACATCTCTTGTTCGCTGACCTGCTTCATCTTTTAGCTGTTACGATTCGCTCTTTTCCGGCGATATCCCGGATAAGCCTGATGCCGGTATATCCCTCTCCGGCAAGCAGATCCACAGTCGCTTTGCCGCATTGGGCGTTGATCTCCGCATAGAGGACGCCGCCTCTTTTTAATTTCTCTTTCCCCAGACGGGCGATGGCGCGGTAAAACAGCAAAGGGTCGTCGTCCGGCACAAACAGGGCTTCCGGAGGTTCAAAAAACAGCACGTTTTTTCCCATCTCCGCTTTCTCGCTCTCTTTGACATAGGGCGGATTGCTGACAAAGAGGTCAAAACTGTCGGGGAGATGCGCCAAAGCGTGTGGCGGGGAGAGGATATCCGCCTGGAGAAACGTGACCTCGACTTGGTTCAGGTGGGCATTCTCCCGTGCCGTCCGCAAGGCCTCTCCAGAGATATCGACAGCAAAAACGTCGGAGTGGGGGAGGTGTTTGGCTAACGCGACGGCAAGACATCCGCTACCCGTCCCGATATCCAGTATACGCGCCTTGCTATCGCGGAAATCCCGTATGGCGCAATCCGCCAGCTCTTCCGTTTCGGGACGGGGGATCAATACGGATGGATTGACGTGGAACGGTAATCCGTAAAACAGGGTTTTACCAAGGATGTACTGGATCGGCTCGAACTGTTTGAGGCGTTCGACAATCTTCTTGACCTCCCCTGTTTCGGTACCGGATAATTCTTTATCTTTGCCTAATAAAAGATGATGAGGTTGAAGCCGGCATACATGTTCCATGATCAAACGGGTGAAGCCGGTTATTTCGCCCGGTGGGTAATGGGTTTTCAAGGAATTGTTGATGTAGGCGATCGTTTCAGTCATATCTTGGTTGTTTTGGTGCAAAAGTAACGTAAAAAGTCCAATATGCAAAAAGGATGGAAAAGGTAGAAGAAAAATACATGGCTCGTTGTATTGCCTTGGCACGTCATGGGGCGGGGAATGTGTCGCCTAACCCGATGGTTGGTTCTGTGATTGTGCATAAAGGGGAAATTATCGGGGAGGGCTATCACCGGAGATACGGGGAATCCCATGCGGAGGTGAATGCCATTGCTTCGGTAAAAGACCCCTCCCTGTTAAGGGAGGCAACGCTTTATGTCAACCTGGAGCCATGCGCCCATTATGGTAAAACGCCGCCTTGCGCCGGACTGATCATAGAAAAGGGGATACCCCGCGTCGTGATTGGGGTGACGGATCCTTACCTCGAAGTGTCGGGGCGGGGTATCGCCATGCTACGGGAAGCCGGCGTAGACGTAGTTACCGGTGTGATGGAAAAGGAGGCCGGTGAGTTGAACCGCCCTTTTATGGTCAGCCATACGTGGAACCGCCCCTATATCATCCTGAAATGGGCGCAGAGCGCAGACGGCATGATAGACAGGGTACGGAAAGATGCATCGACACCGCCGGAGATCCTCTCGTCTCCCGGTATGATCCAACGTATACACAAACAGCGGGCTGAAACAGACGCCATCATGATTGGCACCCGGACGGCGTTGTTGGACAATCCGTCGCTCACGGTCAGGCATTGGGTGGGGAAATCCCCTGTCCGCGTCATCATAGACAGAAGTTTGTCTATCCCGCCGGACTATCATGTGTTGGATGGCAGGGTGCGGACATTGGTCTTTACCGGCATGGAAAAGGAGAGCGCCGGCCTGACCGACTATATCCGTATCGACTATGACAGGGGGATCATCCCCCAGGTGTTATCCCACCTCTTCTCCCGCCGCCTCAACTCGCTGATGGTGGAAGGGGGCGCCTGCCTGGTTCGCTCATTTTTACAGGAAGGCATGTGGGATGAGATACAAGTGGAGACCGCTCCTGTACGTCTTGGCTATAAAGGAGTGCAGGCGCCCGACATCGCATGGCAATATCGTCCCACGCTGCATCATATAGAGACCACCCATACCGAAACAGGGCAACATTATATCACCTCATTTGTCCGTGACTGGCTCTTATAAAGCGATAAAAAAGATTTAGCCTAAAAAACAGTTTTGTTGGGTGTTCCGGTTGATCTTGTTCGTATGCATAACAGAATGAATTCCCATTTTAAAAAACGTATTACAGAAGAGGCTATTTATGTATGATCAATCATCTTTTTAAATCTATACCCGGTTTTGAGGAAGCCTAATTTGTCGTAAAATTGATGAGCTGTTTCTTCTTTTCCAAAACCACTGACTAACCATAGTCCGATACAGCCTGATGCTTTTGCTTTTTCTTCACAAAATAAGACCATTTGTTTGCCTATGTTTTGTTTCTGAAACTCCTTTTTTGTGACAATCAAGCTGATTTCGAGAAATCGACTGTTTTCTTCTATATTTTCCCTGATGCGTGTTGCTACTATTCCTTTTTTGACATCATCTTTCATACAAATATATAATTGATCAGATGGGCTGTTCATGATAAAAGTGATTCTGTTTTGTAGATCGGAATCACTTATCTCCTTTCCGGTAAATTCTGAAATGATCTCTTTTAGAAAAGAAAAATCCGACCAGTCTAATTCTTTAAAAGTGGCATCCATAAAATTGAAGCGTTTGAAAAGTTATATGATACTTTTTCTCATTTCAAGAATGATTTCTTTAATACATACGTTTTCAGATAGATTCAACAGATAGCGAATCGTATTTAATAAGTCGTCAGGTTGGATCATCTCTTCGTCTTTTAAGGGAGTTCCGGCTTTTTTTGCCATTTCGGTATTCACCCATCCGGGGCATAAAGATGTGACCCGTATTCCTAAGGGGGCTAATTCACGATAAAGGGACTCGGTTAGTCCGACAAAAGCGAATTTTGTTGAACCGTAGATGCCGCCATCCGGAAAGCCATACTTTGCGGCACGGGATGCAATATTGAATATATATCCGCTCTTTTGGGTTTTCATAATCCCGGTTACTGTTTTGAGTATGGCGTATTGTGCAACAACATTGGTTTCAATTATTTTTCTGAAATGATCCACCGGCTCGTTTAGCGACCCATCCATAAATAGTGCAGCCGCATTTACGAGTATGTCAATGGCTCCATATTGGCGGTTTATGTTTCGTATTTCGTTGTCAACCGTTGTGTAGTCGGTGATGTCTAATGGCAGTACAACCGGCTCAGGCACATGATCTTCCAACTTCATAATTTCGTCATATACCTTATCCAGGTTCTGCTTATTCCGGGCAATCAATACAACGCGGTACCCATCATTTGCCAAGCCGGTTGCAATAGCAGAACCAATCCCCTGACTTGCCCCTGTAATAATCGCTAATCCAGTATTCTTTTTCATCATTTTCTTTTTTATGTATTTTATAGTGTAAAGATACGGCGTTTTTATCTACTTTTGTAAGCATATGCAGTGAAAGATGAAGGAGCATGAAAAAAGTAATTGTTTTAATTGGTATGGGACTGGCGGCTATTTCCTGTAAGACACCTGTTTTCTCGAAAGCGGAGAAAGCGTTGATCAATGAAGGATCGGCGGAGACGGCTTTCAGGATTCTGCAAGTCACCGACAAGCAGGATGCCGTTTTGCTTCGTACGCCTTGTACCGGGCTGAACCGTTTTGCCGACGACCCGACGCTCGGACGGTTGGTGGCACGGATGACGACAACGCTCCTGACGGGGAATGGCGTTGGAATTGCCGCTCCTCAAGTCGGTATATCAAGAAACATATTTCTTTTCATGCGGCTTGATTTGCCCGGAGAGCCGATCGTTACAGCCATCAATCCGAGAATTGTCAATCATCCGGATACCACCATTTGTTTCGAGCGCGACGGGTGCTTGTCTATTCCTCATTTTCAAGGAAATTCGATCCGCTATCCGTGGGTGGAGGTGGAGTATTACAACGAGAAAGGCGAACTGATCAGGGAGCGGTTGGAGGGTTACAGCCGTCATGATACGTTTACTTCCATTATCTTCCAACACGAATACGACCATCTGCAGGGTATCCTGTTTACCGATAAATTATGCGAAGAATAATATGGATGTGAAACGGAGCGTAACATACAGGATGCTTGTCGTAGGGCTGTTTTCGGCCCTGCTCCTTGTCCCCGGTGCGCTAAAGTCCGTTCACATGCATCACCATGCCGGCGACTGCTGTGCGGAGGACGAACAACATGCGGCGCATCACGATTGCGACAACTGTCCGGTTTGCCATTTCACCCTGTCGCTTTTCGTAGAAGCTGAACCTTTTGACATACTTTTCCTGCCTGCCTGTTATTCGCTTGAACCTTCCTCCGGCCGGAAAAAGATCTACCTTTCTCCCTTCTTTCCCTGCTACCTGCGAGGCCCTCCGGTAGCCTGATACATGTGACATTCATTTTTACATTAAAAAAAGGATAAGTATGCGTATCAGATTTCATCTGGTTATGTTCATGCTGTCGGTTGTTTTGTGGATAAATGCCCAGGAAAGGGATTCGATGAAAGTCGTCCGGTTAGGCGATGTGTCGGTCAGTGCGTCTTACGAAAAGCGCATGATCCGTAACACGGCGTTACCGGTCGATGTCGTTGGCGAGCCTTTCCTGCGGGAACGTTTTACAGGCAACCTGATACAGACATTGGAACATATACCGGGCGTCCATTCGATGAATATTGGCGCCGGTTTTTCCAAGCCGGTCATCCGCGGGATGGGCTTTAACCGTATTTCGGTGATAGAAAACGGCATCAAGCAGGAGGGGCAACAGTGGGGGATCGACCATGGCCTCGAAATAGATGCCTTTAATACCGAGCGGGTGACTGTCCGCAAAGGCCCGGCGTCGCTTCTCTACGGAAGCGATGCGATGGGTGGGACGATCGAAATAACCCAACGCTTTCCCGAACCCGGAAACTATCTTTTCGGGGAAGCCGCCCTGCTGGGGAAATCCATCAACGGGACGGTGGGAGGCTCGGCCTTGATCGGGATAAAGAAAGAGGCGTGGTATGCCAGGTTCCGCTATTCCGAACAGCGTTTCGGCGACTACCGGATACCGGCGGACACCATCGTCTACCTCACCCAACGGCTACCTGTCTACGGGCGGAAGCTGAAGAATACGGCTGGGCTTGAACGGGATATGTCGCTCTACACCGAATACCGCAAAGGCCGCTACTCGTCCAATTACGCCGTGAGTAATGCCTATCAGAAAGTCGGCTTTTTCCCCGGTACGCACGGTATCCCCGACATGACGCGTCTGCAGGACGACGGTAGCCACCGCAACATAGAACTGCCTTTCAGTACGGTCAACCACCTGAAAGCCACTACGCATCAGCAATATATGCGGTCGGCCGCTACCGGATACCTCGACGCCGGATACCAGCGCAACGACAGGGAGGAGCTAAGCCGTTTCCATACGCATTACGACAACCAGGCCATACCGGAAAAAGAGCCGGACAGGGAACTCGCCTTTTCGCTGGAGACCTACAGCCTGTCGGCGAAGATCAAACATATCCCCTCGACGGTGTGGGAACATACCGCCGGATGGGATGTGCAGCACCAGCGGAACCGTATCTCGGGCTATTCGTTCCTGTTGCCGGAATACCGCCGGTTTACGACGGGACTGTTTTGGCTGGGTTCGTGGTATCCTGCCGGTAAGGACTTTTCCGTCAGCGGAGGCGCTCGTTACGATTACGGGAAAATGGATGTTTCTCCCTACAGGGACGGCTATCTGGAGAGCTACCTGGCCGACCGGGGCTACGGCGGCGAAGTGATCGAACGGTATGCCTGGCGAAGCGTGCCGGTAAACCGCCGGTTCGGTGATTTCTCCGGTTCGCTCGGCCTCTCCTGGCATCCCGGCAACAGGGAGATACATCTGGTAAAGGTGAATATCGGACACAGTTTCCGCTTGCCCGGCGCCTACGAACTGACGGCGAACGGGGTGCATCACGGCGCCTTTCGTCACGAACAGGGCGACCCGTCGCTTTCCTCCGAGCAGGGATGGCAGCTGGATCTGTCGTATACTTACCGGGAAAAGGGGGTCTCCTTTTCCGCCTCTCCTTATGCCGCCTGGTTCGGGAATTATATTTTCCTCCGGCCAACGGGAGAGTGGTCTGTCCTGCCTCATGCCGGGCAGATCTATCGTTATACCGGTGCGGAAGCGCTGTTTGCAGGAGCGGAAATAACGTTCGGCATCGACTTCCGTCCGGATTTGAATTATACCCTTACGGGGGAATATGTCTATACCCTCAACCTGGACGAGCATATCCCTTTGAGCTTTTCACCTCCCGCTTCCATGCGTAACACGCTGACATGGACGGGGAAAAACATCCGCGCATACGCCGAATGGCAAAGCGTCGCCTCCCAAAACAGGGTGGCAAGGAACGAAGACCCCACGCGTGGGGCTCACCTGCTACATGCCGGAGCAACGGTCGATATCAGGATAGGAAAAGCCATGGCGGAGATCGCTCTCCTCTTCCAGAACATACTGGATACGAGGTATTACAACCACTTGAGTTTCTACCGGAAAGTAGAAATACCCGAACCGGGACGAAACGTCCAATTACTTATTAAAGTACCTTTTAAAAGCAATATCAAATGAGACCTATTATCTATTTTTTCAGTATATGCCTCGCGGCAATCCCTTGCACCCTGTTCGTTTCCTGTGACAACGACGAAGACACGACGAAACCCGTTATCAACCTCATCGAACCGGAAGAGGGGGACGTTTTGCAGATCGGCGACGACGTCCACTTCGAGATGGAACTTTCGGACAACGACCTGTTGCGCTCCTACAAAGTGGATATACACCACAATTTCGATGGACATACCCATAGCGCGAGCGCAACGAAAGCCGGCGAAGAGACCGTTCCGTTCTCCTATTCGCACGCATGGGATGTTTCGGGGCAAAAGAATGCCTCTATTCACCACCACGAGATTCTCATCCCCGAAAATGCGACGCCCGGCGACTACCACCTGGTCGTTTATTGCACCGATGCCTCCGGAAACGAATCGTATGTCGCTGTCAATATTGAGTTAAGTCACGACGGCGAAGAGCATGAACATTGAGCTTTGAGCTATGACCGGGGGAAAAAGAGCGAAAAAGCCCCCAATAAAGTTTTCGTTTTTTTGCCTTCACCCTTTCACCTTTCTTGTAACACGCTGACTTATACCCGAATGTGGTGAAGGGAGGGTGAAAGGAGGTGAAAGGAAAGTGAAACGGGATACCGGAGAGAGCTATTCCTCCTTATTGTGTAAATAATCGAATGACTCATTTATACAATAAGATCATATAGCTCTCCCTGGTATCCCGTTTCACTTTCCTTTCACCTCCTTTCACCCTCCCTTCACCACATTCGGGTATAAGTCAGCGTATTGCAAGAAAGGTGAAAGGGTGAAGGCAAAAAATGCAAAACTTTATTGGGGGGACTTTTTGCCCTGATTCTTCAATTTTGTAGCAAAAAGGATCAAATTTGTAACACAATGTGTGTGCTTGGTTATGCTAAGAGAATAAACAAGAAGTATCCCGTCATTGCTCTTTTTGATAAACTTGCTTGTTGGGTACTTATAATGACGACGAATCACAATCGCCTGAAAATCAAATAGTATCCTTATAACCGAGCGCAAGCAAGAACGTCATG
>JAISQD010000154.1 GCA_031274415.1 Tannerellaceae bacterium
TTAATCAGTTCGGGCGAGATAACCTCTTTTACCGAAAAATATTCCTCGCGCTTGCCGGTACTGTTCGCATCAATCTTTGACCCGTACTGAATGGCTTTTACGTCTATCTTTTTATCTAATTTGTGCGTATCGACAAACCGATAAGGCAATTGCTTTATGCGTTCATCAAAGTCTTGCGATGTTTCGCTCTGTTTGATTACTGTGATTTCCGATTGGGAAAACATATCGTCATGCGTTATCCGCTCTTTGATAATGGGGATAAAATCGGGATTTATTTCGTATCCGACCGAATTTCTTCCCAACTTTTTTGCAACGGCAGCCGTTGTTCCGCTTCCCGTGAAAGGGTCTAAAACCGTTTCGTTCGGGAATGAAAACATACGAATTAAACGATAAGGCAACTCTTCGGGAAACATCGCCAGATGCCTGTCCTGCTTAGCGCCTGAGAAATACCAGTGTCCATTGAAATAAGTGTTCCATTCTTCGTTGGTCATCACCGAATTATCTTTTTGTTCCTGTGTGGGTTTCGGTGCATTTCCCTGTTTTTTGAACAGCAGGATATATTCAAAATCCAATTTGACAATCCCGTTTCGCGGATGCGGAAAACTGCCCATGATGCTGGCGCCGCCCGAAGTGTTCATCGTTGTGGCTTTTTGCCAGATAATCTGTCCCATGAAGTCAAAGCCAATCATTTCACAAAATTTAATGATTTCGGTGTGAATGGGAATGATCTTGTAGCGACCGTAATAGGTGGAACGGGCAAACTGGTCGCCGATATTGATGCACAACCGGCAACCGTCGTGCAACACGCGAAAACATTCCTGCCACGTGAGGTTCAAATGGTTGATATAGGTTTCATAATCATCGTGAAAGCCTATTTGGTTCTCCGTTCCGTAATCTTTCAACTGCCAATACGGAGGAGACGTAACGATCAGATGAACGCTTTTGTCTTTTAGTTCGCTCATCTGCCGGCTATCTCCGTTGATGATTGTATGTGTCGTTTTATCAGGCATTTTCTGCTTTTTTATTTTCACAAAGGTAATTCTTTTTTGGCAATTTATCCATTCTATTTTTCAGCGTGAGCTTCATTTCAGCAGCTCGTAATAGGGTAATCGTTCGATGGGGACTTCGATTTCTATTGTTTTTGGGCCTTTGATAATCTGGCCTTTGTCGTCTTTCCATTTGCCTTTGGGGAGGTGGACGGTGCGTTTATAGCCTTGGGTTACCATGGGGGCGACGAGGTATTTGTCGCCGAGCATGAACTGGTCGTTGCAGTCTGTGAAGCCTTGGTGCGGGTAGGCGTATTCCATGTGGCGGACGATCGGTTCGTTGGTGATGGAGGACTGTTTTGCGCAGGCAAGGATATAGTCGCCCATTTGTACGTGCAGCCGGGCGAACCGGGCGCAGATATCCATGTTCTTCCTGTTCAGGATGCGCCAGGGAGCAACAGAAAATTGCATCATCGGCATTAGTGCATGGATCTGGCAGGAACGGACGATCAGCTCTTCATCAAACCCACCCTCTTTTATCTTCAGGAAACTACTGAACTCACCCCCTCCAATCATATCCGGACAGGTATAGGCAAACCCCATCAGGCCGGCAGCCGTCATGCCCGGAATCAGCAATCCGCTCGCGCTCCACGAATAGGCCTTGTCGCCCAGACGCTGTACCAGCGGTTGGCCGCCGGTTTTCCAGGTGGTACGCAGTTCGTTGAACGGAAAGTCTAAGCCGATTTCAGCCCATTTTTGGGAGAAGAAATTGGCGTTGGTCGCCGGGTTATAATAGGTATAGTCGCCGGTCATCAACGACACATCTCCCGCATCGAACTTAAAGCCGTCTACACCGTACGTTTCCATGGTCTGCCTCAGGATCGCCTTAAAATAGGCCACCGCTTCGGGGTTTGTCACATCGAGGCATGCGCTGTACCCGTTCCACCATTCGATCAAGGCAGGCTGTTTGCTGGAGCTGTCTTTTACCAGGTAACCGCGGCGCCGCATTTCGCGGAACTCCGGCGTATCGGGCGAGAAAAAGGGGCATACCCATAGCATCAGTTTGAATCCCATGCAGTGAAGTTCGGCGGCCATCGCTTTAGGGTTTGCGAACTTCTCGGCCTTGAAATCGAAGTTGCCATAATAGCGTTGCCAGTTATCGTCTATCATCAGGATACCTGTGGGGAAACCGTTTTCCACGATCTTGGCGGCATAGTTCAGGATATCTTCCTGGTTTTGGTTATACATCAGTTCGATCCATGTGTTGTATTGCGGTTGGCTGAAAAAGAGCGCTTCGGGAATCGTGCCGGCAGAGGGGAAATGCGTTGCCGCCGAAGCAAGGAAGGCCTCTTTCAAGGTGGTGCCGGCAACGACGACCTGTAGTTTTTCATAACCGGAACAAACGACCAGCGTATCATTCCTCATTTGGAACGTAAACGGGTATTCGCTCCACAGGTAACGTCCTGCCGACGAGAGCAAAAGGGGGACATTCTGGTTGTTGTTGTTTTCGGTTGCCAGGTTATACACGCCTGTATTCGGGGCGAAGGGCATTTGCGCACCCAGCCCCACCATTCCTCCCCACCATTTTTCATTCTTTAATGGCGGAATTTCAACGGCAAAAGCCTCTTTTTGAGCCGATAGCCCGAGCGCTGCCATGCAAGATAACACCAACAAATAGATTCTCCTGTTCATCATCTTTATTTTTAATTAAATGAAAATGCAGCAATATAGGCATTTCATTTCAAATGATACGAAGATTTTTCCCTGAGAGGTCGTTATCTAATCTTTATTCGACAGTTGTCGAACAGCTGTTTGACAGCTGTCGGACAGCTGTTCGACAACTGTCAAACAGCTGTTCGACAACTGTCGAATAAAGAATACATGATAGTCTCTCCTCAAAAAACCTTTGATACCGGGAAAATTATCCGGTTATGAAATAGTTTCCGTCCAGAGAGTTTGCGGCGCTTAAATCGTTTGCTCTATATTCCAGACAAAGGCGCGTAGGCCTTGCGCCTCTGTTTGCCGGTCTAAGGCGTGCAGCAGATCAAGGAAATTCGCCACCTGCCGGTCTTCTACGATGGCTAAGATCGCGGAGTTCAGGGTAGGCCACGCATGACTTCCATAATGAGGTTCGCCTTTTTCGCTGCCTCGTCCCTGAACAGTATCCCAATAGGTAAATCCCTTGATATTGTTACGATCCATGATCGCTATAATCGTGTCGTAATAGGCCTGATTGAATGATATAAATAGCGCTTTCATACATGTAGTCATTTTTTATTGTTGGATTTCTAAACGGTGTAATTTAGCCAATTTTCTACGTCTGATCTTTACGCCGTTGGCGGCAAATATGCTGTATACAACCGGTACGATAATCAAGGTGATCAGTGTGGAAACGGAAAGTCCCCAGGCAACCGTCATACCCATCGGCCTCCACAATTCCGACCCCTCGCCCGTACCCACAGCCATCGGTATCATCCCGAGGACGGTCGTCAAGGTGGTCATTAATACCGGACGGAGACGCGAACGGCCGGCGGCAACGGTTGCGGTCAGGATACTCATGCCCCGCTCACGGCAAAGGATCGTATAGTCGACCAGCACAATGCCGTTCTTCACCACAATCCCCATCAACATCACCAGCCCGATCAGCGCCATGATACCCAACGGAGTCCCCGTAACGGACAGCCCCACGATCACTCCCGTAAAGGCAAACGGGATGGAGAACATGATCACAAACGGGTCGACGAGCGATTCGAACTGCGCCGCCATAACGATAAACACAAGGATAATGATCAGCACCAGCAGGATCCCCATATCGGCAAACGTATCCTGTTGGTCTTCGTATGTGCCGCCGATTTGCCAGCTGACTTCGGAGGGGATATCCATACTCCGCATCTCACGGTTAGCGGCGGCGACAACGTCGCTCAGCACAGCGCCCGGCCCAACATTCGCCGACACCGTAATGACACGTTGGCGGTTTTTCCGTTCGATCGTGGGAGGCGTCATCCGTTCGACCACCACGCCGATGTCGCGGATACGAACCCCTTTCCCTACATTATTATATATCATAATATTCTCGATATCTTCCAGCGACTGGCGGAACTCGGGCGCATAACGGACACGGATATCGTACTCGTCGCCATCTTCGCGGTATTTTGAGGCCACCAGGCCGTTGATACGGTTGCGGAGAAACGACGAAGCCGTCGTCACGTTCAATCCGTTCAACGCCAGCTTCTCGCGGTCGAAGTCTATCTGGTATTCCGGGATATAGTCTTCGCGGCTGATGTTCACTTGCGAGCTTCCTTTGAAGTTCCGCATCCGCGTGGCGATCTCGTTGGCCACGGCGTCTGTCACGGCAAAGTCGTAGCCATAGATCTCGATATCCACCGATGTTTCGCTGCCCATATCGTTCCCGCCGCCGAGAAGGACTTCAAATTTCTTGATCTCCGTATATTCGGCCAGGTCGCGGCGCATCAAGTCGCAAATCTCGGCCAATCCCCTGTTGCTGCCGCTCTTCTTCAACCGGACTCCCCGGCTGTACAACCCGATATTCATCGAAATAATATGCGACCCGTTATCGCTCAGCTGGGCAAAGGTATTGTCCGTATTGGCCTGCCCTTCGCTGAAGTTCAGCATCTCTATTTCGGGGTATTTCTCACGAAATTCCTTGTCGATCTGCAAGGCGATATCCCGCGTAATCTCCTGGCGCGTACCGATCGGCAGTTGGATATTGACGCCGATGCGGGCGTTGTCTTCGGTGGGGAAAAACTCCGTCTTGACCGTCAGGAACAGCGACATGCTGCCCGCAAAGATCAG
>JAISQD010000023.1 GCA_031274415.1 Tannerellaceae bacterium
TTACCTAATTTAAATGTAAATATAATTTGTCTTGTATAGTCATTTCTCCATCCATTTTGCCATAGTCTCTACAGAACTATGGCAAAACGCCTAAGGAAATGATGTGTATATTTGTAGGAGACAGGGTATTAAGAAAAAGCAACGAATCAAAGAAAATGGACTGTGTTTGGAGACTTCCCTTTGTGGATGCAGAGTTTATTTCCATAGTTCTGTAGAGACTATGGCAAATGAAAAGCAATTTTAATCAAATCGTACTACAAATATATATAATAACCTGAATTCCGAATAAAAATAATGGATAAATTGTCGACATGTAAACGATTTGCCCATTAGGAGATACGAGATGATTATTCCGTAAGGACGTAATCGGGAAAACCGAGGCCGTCGATAGTCGCTATTAATTGGCCGTCGATGTGTACTTGGTAGCGCCGTTCTCGTAATCGGGGAAATCAAAAAAGCAATGATTTGGCCTTTTCCAATCCGTTTTGAGAATCAAAAAGTGACAATTTAGACATTCCGCAAAAATTGGAGTGTCAAAAAAGATATTTTGAACTTTTCTGTAGCTACGGAAAGCCTCCCAAAAAAAATTTGAGCCGTTCCGCTGCGACGGGAGATGTCCCCATTCGCTGCGCTCAGTTATCATGACGACAAATACAATCGCCTGAAAATCAATAAGTACCCGTCATTGGTAGTGAACAGTGACGGATGAGGGCATCGTCTTAGCGTAAAATAGTCCATCATTTATTTTTTTTGTCTATTTTTTCTCTTTCAAATCCTGCATTATTTTGTCCGTAAATCATGGACGAATACATTTACCGGATATGGAGAAGAGAAATACGGCCTATTTATTGCTGATTACCCTGGTTTCGGCTATGGGAGGGTTGCTTTTCGGGTATGACTGGGTGGTCATCGGAGGGGCGAAAATCTTTTACGAACCCTTTTTCGGGTTGGAAGCCTCTGCCGCCCTGCGGGGTTGGGCGATGAGCAGTGCACTGGCCGGCTGCCTTGCCGGAGCATGGATGGCGGGAGCGTGGAGCGACCGGTACGGAAGGAAGAAGATGTTGATCATCGCTTCGGCGCTGTTTGTCGTCTCGGCCTACGGGACGGGAGCGACCGACAGCTTTATCTGGTTTGTCCTCTACCGCATCCTGGGGGGATTCGGGATTGGAATCGCCTCCAATATTTCGCCCATCTATATTGCCGAAGTGTCGCCTGCTGCCGTCAGGGGGCGGTTTGTTTCGTTAAATCAACTGACCATTGTGGTGGGTATTTTAGCCGCCCAATTGGCCAACTGGCGGATTGGCGATTATTTCATGCCCGATAGCGGCATACTGACCGCCGAAGGGATCAATTGGGCATGGCGCTGGATGTTCTGGGCTGAACTGATCCCCGCTGTTTTATTCTTTATCCTTGCATTTATTATCCCCGAAAGCCCGTGTTGGATGGCCATAAACGGCAAAGAGACACCGGCGCGGAACGTCTTTGCCCGGATCGGGGGAGACCGTTATGCCGCCAAAGAGATGGAAGAGATCCGTGCACTGCCTCAGATACAGGAAAAGAGCGATTGGAAAGCATTGCTGCAACCCAACGTGCGGAATGTGTTGGTTATAGGGATTGTCCTGTCTGTATTCCAGCAGTGGTGCGGGATTAATGTGATCTTCAATTATGCGCACGAGATCTTCTCCGCTGCCGGCTATGCCGTATCCGATGTGTTGATGAATATTGTGGTGACAGGCGTCACCAATGTGATTTTTACATTTGTCGCCATTTATACGGTAGACCGGTGGGGGAGGAGGGCGCTTATGCTCGCCGGCTCGTCGGGTCTGGCCGTGATCTATGCTGTGATGGGAGGCTGTTACTATTTTGAGGTGAGCGGCTGGCCGATGTTGTGCCTGGTGGTATTGGCTATCGCCTGTTATGCGATGTCGCTGGCTCCGGTGGTGTGGGTGGTGTTGTCCGAGATTTTTCCGGCGCGGATACGTGGGGCGGCAATGGCGCTGTCCACCTTTTCGCTGTGGGCGGCCTGTTTCTTGCTGACCTATTCGTTCCCCCTGTTGAACGAATGGCTGAAAGCCTCCGGTACGTTCTGGGTGTATGGCGGTATCTGCCTGGCCGGATTCTTCTTTATCCGTTCCCTGTTGCCCGAAACGAAGGGGAAAAGCCTCGAAGAGATTGAAAAAGAATTAACGAAATAACGTGTATGGACAAAAAAGTGAATGTGTGGAAAGAGGAGATCCTTTTGCCCACTTATGGTATAGGCCAGCCGGAAAAGAATCCGATGTTTTTAGAAAAGCGTGTCTATCAGGGAAGCAGCGGCGCCGTTTATCCCTATCCGGTCATTGAGAAGATCGAAGACACCTGTGAAGAGAAGCCTTATCAAGCTGTTTTCCTGGAAAATGAATACATCAGGGTGATGATCCTCCCCGAACTGGGCGGGCGTATCCAAATGGCTTACGACAAAATAAAGGAGCGTCACTTCATCTATTATAACCGCGTGATCAAGCCGGCATTGGTGGGACTGACCGGTCCCTGGATCTCCGGCGGTATCGAGTTTAACTGGCCGCAGCACCATCGTCCCAGCACCTATCTTCCGGTAGACTATACGACGGAGGAATGCGCCGACGGGAGCGCCATCGTATGGGTGAGTGAAAGGGAACGGATGTTTCACCAAAAAGGGATGGCCGGATTCAAGCTTTCTCCCGGTCGCGCCGTTCTCGAAATACAGGGGAAGCTATACAATCCTGGTCCCCTTCCCCAAACCTTCCTTTGGTGGGCGAATCCGGCGGTTGCCGTGAGTGAATTTTACCAGTCTGTTTTCCCCGGAGATGTGCATGCCGTCTTCGACCATGGCAAGCGGGACGTCTCCAGATATCCGATAGCTACCGGCGTTTACTATAAAATGGACTATTCTGCGGGGGTCGATATTTCACGCTACAAAAACATCCCCGTCCCGACCTCCTATATGGCGGTCAACTCTGCCTACGACTTTGTCGGCGGCTACGAAAACGATACCCGCGCCGGCCTCCTGCACGTGGCGAACCACCATATCTCGCCCGGAAAGAAGCAGTGGACATGGGGAAACGGCGACTTTGGCCGCGCCTGGGATCGCAACCTGACGGATGCCGACGGACCGTACATCGAGTTGATGACCGGCGTTTATACCGATAACCAACCGGATTTCTCCTGGCTTCAACCCTACGAAGAGAAGACCTTTACCCAGTATTTTATGCCATACAGGGAGTTGGGCGTAGTGAAAAACGCCTCTCCCGACCTGCTGATGAACATCACACCGGAAGGCGAACATTGCACGCTGAAAGTCTTTGCCACATCCGAACAAAAGCAGTTGCGTATCCTGGTAAAGAAAGCGGGCGTCACCTGCTTTGAAACAACGGCGGACATCTCGCCCCTGCAACTGCTGGAAGCAACCGTCCCCACCGCCTCTACCGACGGGATAGACGTCTGCATCTATTCTCCCGCCGGCAAATGCCTGCTCTCATGGAAATCCGAACCGGAAGAGATCAAACCTGTTCCCAACCCTGCCGGAGCGGCCTTAGACCCCTCCGCCCTCCCATCCACAGAACAACTTTACCTGACAGGGCTGCATCTGGAGCAATACCGCCATGCTACGTACCAACCGGAAGCCTATTACCTGGAGGCATTACGCCGCGACCCGGACGATGTCCGCAACAACAACGCCATGGGGTTACGGCTCATCCGCAAAGGGCAGTTCGCACAGGCCGAGCCTTTCCTGCGGAGGGCTATCGCGACGTTGACCGGACGAAACCCCAATCCATACGACGGGGAACCGTTCTACAACCTCGGCCTGTCGCTCAAGTATCAGGGAAAATACGACGAAGCCTACGACCGCTTTTATAAATCCTGCTGGAACGCCGCATGGCAGGATGCCGGTTACTACGCCCTCGCCCAATTATCCTGTATAAAAGGGGAATGGGAAGAGGCGTTATACGACATAGACAAATCGTTGGTGAGAAACTGGCACAATCATCGTGCGAGACATCTGAAAACAACCATCCTGCGCCGTCTCGGACAGCATGGCGAAGCCCTCTCTTTCATCGAAGATTCACTGAAGATAGATCCCTTTAATACCGGTTGCCTTTTTGAAAAACAGCTCCTTACGGAAGCTCCGGCCGACGTGGAAAACGTCTGCCACTTCATGCGCGGGGAGTCCCATAACTATGCCGAACTGATCGTCGATTATGCCTCAGCCGGATGCTGGGATGAAGCCCTGTCGGTAGGCCATATGGCCATAGAGCGGATCGACGGGGTGGAAATCATGATCTATTATTATACCGCATGGGCGCTGACGCAGCTCGGGCGGACGGAGGAAGCGAAAAGGATGGTATGGTTAGCTGAACAGAAAGAGCCGGGATGTTGTTTCCCCAACTGCCTGGAGGCCATACTTGCTTTACAGGCTGCCAGCGGCCTGGATGCGCATACGCCGAAAGCGTTGTATCTGTTAGGAAACCTGTGGTATGACAAACGGCAGTATGATGAGGCGATCGCCTGCTGGGAGCGATCCATGCAGCAAGATCCTGCCTTCCCGACCGTGATGCGGAACCTCGCCCTGGCCTCTTTCAACAAACGGGACGAAAAGGAGGAGGCCGTCCGGCTGCTTGAAAGAGCCTTTTCATTGGACACGTCGGATGCGCGTATCCTGATGGAGTTAGACCAGCTTTATAAACGGCTGAACCGCCCGCACACCGAACGGCTGGCATTCCTCGATGCTCACAGGGAGACCGCCTGGAAGCGGGACGACCTCTACCTCGAATACGTGACCTTGCTCAATCAACTCGAACGTTACGAAGAGGCCATTCACTTGATCGACAAACGGAAATTCCATCCATGGGAGGGAGGCGAAGGAAAAGCGCCCGCTCAATACCAACTGGCAAGGGTGGAGCTGGCCAAACGGTATATAGAGACCGGAAAGCTTGCACAGGCGCTTACCCTCATCGACCAGTGTTATGTCTATCCTCACAACTTGGGAGAAGGGAAGCTCTACGGCGCTCAGGAAAACGACTTCAACTACTATAAAGGGTGTATTCTGGACGCCATGGGAAAAACAGAAGAGGCGCTCCCTTACTTCCGGAAAGCAAGTACGGGAAACAGCGAACCGGCTGCCGCCATCTATTACAACGACCAGAAGCCGGATAAAATCTTTTACCAAGGTCTCGCCCTCCGCCGGCTGAACAGGGAAGACGAAGCCCGTAGCCGGTTTAACCGCCTGGTATCATACGGGGAAAAGCATCTCTTCGATCTCTTTAAACTGGATTATTTCGCCGTCTCGCTCCCCGACTTGCAGATATGGGAAGATGATATGGACAAGAAAAACCGTATCCACTGCCACTACCTGATGGGATTGGGACATGCAGGCCTCGGCAACCGCCAAAAAGCCGCCTACCATTTCGCCACCGCACACGGGATGGACAACAACCACCAGGGCGTACAAATACATGACAAACTATTCATATAAACAGATTATGAGGAAACTAATTATCTTGCCATTGTTGTTTGCATTCGGTATTGCGTGGGCGCAAACCGTTCCTATTGTCGCCGGAGACGACAACTGTTCGTGGACGCTGCACACCCACTCCGCCATTTACCGGATTGCCGTAGCAGAAAGCGGTTCGGTGGATATGATCTATTTCGGGGATAATAGCCTGGATACTGCACGACCCGGAAGACGGCTGGGAGATGAAATTACCGTAAGGGGAGGATTCTCGCCGTACACGCCCATGCTCGAAGTGGTTTTCCCCGATCGCGTAAGGGATATCGAATTGATCTTTGACAGGGCGGAGATAGAATCCGTCGACGGCTACCCAACCTTGATCCTCCACATGAAAGACCGCTACTACCCATTCACCGTAACGGAATACCTTCGCGTCCTCCAGCCATACGATCTGATCGAGAAATGGATAGAGGTCAAAAACACCGGAAAGAAAGGGACGATCAAGGTGGAGAACCTGCAATCGGGGGCTTTCTTTCTGCCGAAAGATGCGTATGAGTTGACGCATTTGTCCGGTATCTGGGGGTATGAGTTTCAGCCGCAAACCACCCGGTTGACGCAGGGCGTAAAGACGCTGCAAGTAAAAGATTTCCGTTCGTTCGGCTCTTCCTTTTTCGCCGTCCGCCCCGAAGGTGAAACAGCGGAAACGACAGGGAAAGTATGGTTCGGCAGCCTGCATTATAGCGGGAACTGGCGGGTAGATCTGGAGAAGTACCCGACGGGAGTATTACAGGTTACCAGCGGCCTGAACTTCTGGGATCAGGAGATCAACCTGAAACCCGAAGAGCGCTTCGTCACGCCCAAATGGACGATCGGCTATACGCGCGAGGGGATGCAGGGCGTATCCTTGAAGCTGGCCGCCTACACAAGGGAAGAGATCCTCCATCCCGTCCACCGGAAAGAGGTACGTCCGGTTTTGTATAACAGTTGGTATGCGACGACGTTCGATGTGAATGAAGAGCACCAGTTGGCGCTGGCAAAAACGGCGAAAGAGCTGGGTGTGGAAATGTTTGTCATCGACGACGGCTGGTTCAAAGGACGCCTCAACGACAAAGGCGGGCTGGGCGACTGGACGGTCGACAGGAATAAGTTCCCCAACGGCTTACAGCCTATGATCAAAAAGATCAACGATATGGGGATGGACTTCGGGATATGGATCGAACCGGAGATGGTCAACCCGAACAGCGATCTGTACCGGGCACATCCCGACTGGGTCTTTCATTACCCGAACCGTACCCGTCACGAAGGGCGGAATCAACTGATCCTGAATCTCGCCCGCGAAGATGTCTACCAATACCTGTACAGGAGTTTCCACTCCCTGCTGAAAGAACACAACATACGGTTTATCAAGTGGGACATGAATAAGGCGTTGTCCGATCCCGGCTTCCCGTCCGCACCGGCAGACGAACAGCGGGCTGTCCGCATCAACTACATGAAGAACCTCTACCGCCTGTTCGACGCATTGCGGGCGGACTTCCCCAACGTATGGTTCGAGAATTGCGCCAGCGGAGGAGGACGGATTGACCTTGGCATGATGGCGCATACCGATTTCAGTTGGGTGAGCGATAACACCGATCCGGTAGAACGGATCTTTATCCAATATGCCTACCTGAACGCCTTTCCCGCCAATACAATGATTAGCTGGGTTACCCATGAAGACTGGCACAACCAAAACCATCCGTTAGATTTTAAGTTCGACGTCTCCATGAGTGGCGTACTGGGTGTCGGTTACGACATCACCAAATGGGATGACAAGGAAAAAGCCATCGCCCGAGAAAAGATCGCCCGTTACAAAGAGATCCGCGAAATCGTCCAGTTCGGCACGCATTACCGTCTGGTCTCCCCCTATGAAACCAACCGGAGCATCCTCCAGTTCTGCAATAAGGAACAAACGGAGAGCGTCGTCTTTGTGTATAACCTGGCGGAATATCCCGAAAATGCGATCCCCGAAAGGAAAACGTCCCGCGCCGTCCGCCTGAGAGGGCTTCACCCCGACAAGTATTATACGGTAGAGGGAATGAAAGAGGTATTCAAAGGCGATCATTTATTGAACAGCGGCATTGAATTTCCATTACGGGGAGCGTTTAAAAGCCGGATATATAAAATACGGGAAACGAATACAAACACCATCTCCTTAGCAGGGGAATGGACTGTCCGGTTAGATACCGATAGCGCCACGACGCAGATCCTCCTGCCGGGATCGTTGCAGGAACAGGGGGTCGGTTACGACATTGGTATCCATACGCCATGGACGGGGGGTATCGTCGACAGCGCGTGGTATAAAGCCCCCGAATATGAAAAGTACAGGCAGAAAGGGAATATCAAGGTACCTTTCTGGCTGAATCCGGAGAAACATTATGTCGGCGTAGCCTGGTACACCAAAGAGGTCGTCATTCCGGCAGACTGGAAAGGAAAAACCCTCAGCCTCTCCCTCGAACGGACGCACTGGGAAACGACCCTCTATGTCGACGGAGTGGAAAAGGGCAAACAGGAAAGCCTCTCAACCCCGCACCGTTACCTCCTGACCGGCCTCTCGCCCGGACGCCATACGCTGACGCTCAAGGTAGACAACCGTGTCCATATCCCCGTCGGCACGAACGCCCACAGCGTCTCCGACCATACGCAAAGCAACTGGAACGGATGCATCGGCCGGCTATCCCTTTCCGCTAAACCCGACCTCTACATCGAAGACGTGCAGGTCTATCCCGATATAGCGGGCAGGAAAGTCAACGTAACGGTTCGCCTGAAAGGGACAAGCCCCAGCGGAAAGGCCAACCTCTCCCTGCAACTGGACACCTTGTCAATTACGAATTACGAATTAAAAATTACGGGGAGAGACACCTTGTCAATGGCCAATTACGAATTACGAATGACGGAGGGAGAGCTGTTGTTGTGGTCGGAATATACGCCCAACCTTTACCGGTTGAAGACGACCCTCACTTTCCCCGGCGGGAAAGACGAGGTCTGCACTTCGTTTGGGTTTAGGGAGTTTAAGCGGGATCATACGCGCTTTGCCGTCAATGGGCAGCCGGTGTTCCTGCGCGGGACGCTGGAATGTTGCATCTTTCCACTGACCGGCTACCCCTCCATGGAGCGCAGCTATTGGGCGAAAATCTACCGCACATGCAAGGAGTTCGGGCTGAATCATGTCCGTTTCCATTCCTGGTGCCCGCCGGAAGTAGCCTTTGACATGGCGGACAGCATGGGCGTCTACCTGCAAGTCGAATGTGCCGCCTGGACGACCGTAGGCGACGGCGGGGATATCGACCGCTGGATATACGAAGAGGGCGACAGGATACTGGCAGCATACGGCAACCACCCCTCTTTCTGTCTGTTGGCCTACGGAAACGAACCCGATGGAGCGAACCGCTCCCACTTTTTATCGGAACTGGTTGATTACTGGAAAAAGAAAGACAACCGCAGGGTCTACGCCAGCGCAGCAGGTTGGGCACATGCCGAAAACGCCGATTACTGGAATATGCCAGAGCCGCGCATACAGGGATGGGGAGCCGGCATTGGCGAACAGAGTATCATCAATTCGCAGCTGCCCCGCACGGATTACGACTGGCGGGAGAGGATTCCCAAAGGGATGCCCGCCGTAAGCCATGAGATCGGACAATGGTGCGTCTACCCCGATTTCAACGAGATAAGCCGCTATACCGGCGTACTGAAAGCCAAAAACCTGGAGATATTCA
>JAISQD010000026.1 GCA_031274415.1 Tannerellaceae bacterium
AAGCTGCCGTCGGTGTTACGGGCGATGATATCGTTCGCTACATACGTGTCCCACAAAGGGCTGTCTTCGTAAGCGTCAAACATATTGATGTGGACGCTTACCGTCGTATTGTAGTTGGATGCCTCCCTCATCAGCCATTTCATGCTTTCAAGCGCGGTGGCATCCTGAGGACGTTTCAGCCGGGGATTGACTTCGTCCCAGGCCGGATATTTGGAATCGTGGCCGTTATACTGCCACCCAACCAGATAGATGATCTTGGGAATACCTGCCGTAAGGTGGTCTATTTTGCGGATGATCGCCAATGCCTGTTCAAAGTTGACTTCGACTTTCGATTCGCCCCCGTCCCTGACTTTCCCCTGCTTGCCTTCGCCCTTTACCGGGTCGACCGACGAGAGGAACAATTTCATCCACAGCGTTTGGTGGTATGCATGCTTCCATGCGATTTCCGGTTGCGGATACACCTCCGGAGCCTTGATGACCGTTTGCGCCTGCAATCTTTCTGCGGATAAGGCTACAATCATTCCTGCAAACCATATACCTGTAATGATTAAAACTTTTTTCATATTTATTCATTTGTTATTCATTAGATAAGGAAACAAAGATAGTGAAAATATATTATGAGAATTGAACGCCACGACTTTATCTCTTGTGAGAATAAACATCTTTTCTTTCAGGAACATAATGCATGCCGTAAATAACAGAAATACTGTCACTTTATTAAGATTGTTATACCAAATCATACGTGTTTCATATTTATTCATTTGATAAAGTGGCGGACATTGATCCGCCACTTCAAAAAGCATCACATATCTGATAAGGCGTGAGCAATTTCACCTATACTGTTACTCTATTAAGATGGATGAGGTTGAAAATCCGGCAGACAAGCTGCCGGATTTGATCCATTCGTTCATTTGACAAGTGTGACCGAAAGTGTCCATGTTTTGGAGGTTTTGCCATCGGCGGAGGTTACTTTGTACTTTGCCGGCGATGCGAAATTGCCTGGCGAGCCTAATGCCGGCGCACCCTCTACAGGTTCGACCTTTGCCGCTGTGGTAAGATCCATACGGGCAATCAGGCTATTGATCGACACGTTGTTCCTTTCACTCTCCGTGAACGTGCTGTTTGCCGCAGGCACATTGACGGTGACAGTTACCGTTGCCTGTTCCTTATTGATGGTTGAGGCCGAATTGGTCAACGTCTGATTTTTCACTTCCGTGCCTCCGTCCGGACGGGTATAGATGTAGCGGTACTCGAAAAACACGCCTGTAATGTCTGCTTCGTCAAAAGCAGGCAATTCATCCAATCCGCTTTTCAGGCACGACGTCATACCGGCAAGGACTGCTATAATAAATAGATACTTTTTCATGTGAATAAGTTATTAAAGTGGTTGTTAATATCCCGGGTTTTGTCCCAGGTTCTCGTTTCTTACTCGCTGTGCCTGAGGTATGGGGAGGAGGTACCGCCGGCTTTCGTCAAACGCCCTTTCGTGATTGTTGGCCAGCGTGATAGGAGAGAGTTTGTACCGTTTCCTATCTACGCTGATATCAATTTTGAGCGGTACTTCGACAAGCTCTGCTATTTTGCCGCCGGGAGCAGCTCCTCCATTCGCTGGCCCGCCGTATTTGCCCCAACGCATCAGCGTCCAATAGACATCCCCTTCTTTTGCCATTTCCACCCGTCGCTCTCTTTTGTAGACTTTCCATGCTTCATCCAGGTTGGAGGCGGTCGCTTCGGGCATCTGCCCGTGGATGGTGCGCGTCTGGTTCAGTGCGGCGAGCGCTTCGCTTACCTTTCCCTGTTGCAGCAAGGCTTCCGCTTTGTTGAGGTAGAGTTTCCCCAGGCGGAAAATGACGTAGTGGTAATCGGCGGGCAGCCCTATATATACGCGGGGGCTGATCGTGTATACCCCTTTGCGCCAGTAGTAGCCGCTACTGGTACAGTGTCTCTCATTTTCAGGGTTTTCTATGCTTCTACGCAAATTACCATTCTCGTTGGTCGTTACCAGTTCGTTAAACCACGTACAGGAATCATAGACAAAGGAATCATAGAAGCGTTTGTCACGGTTGGCATAAATAATGTCGTTGATTTTGCCGTTCGTCACATACACCTCCTTCACATAGCCGCTCGGGGGAGCTGCTTCCTGTACGTTGGCTTTATATTGCGAAGATTCGTACAGGCTGACGCCTTTACCCGTAGCTTGGTCGATGACATCGTATTGATCCGTTATGTTATGCGAAGGGGCAAATTCCAACCAGGCTTCAAAAATCATGTCTACTTTAAACAAAGGCTCGCCTCCATAATTAATTAGCGTTTGATTTTTCACATTGGGTACGCCTTGCTGCAAATCACGGATATTGCCGCATGTAGTCACTTCACTGTCGTAATAGCGCCCAAAGATAATTTCGTTGGAATAGCGGCCGTTTTCATTGAAGATGCTGCCGTAATCGCTATCTAACTGATACTTTCCGCTGTTGATGACCGCATCAGCGGCGTCGATCGCTTTCTGGTAAAGCGTAGCATCGCCGGTATAAGCGGCCGCTTGCAGGCATACTTCGCTCAAGAGGGCGTAGGCCGCATATTTGTTGCCCCGTCCGGTGAGCGATTCTTCCGGCATCCCGGCGACGGCGTCTTCCAGGTCTTTGATGATGTAGTCATACGTAGTTTTCGCATCGGGCGTAGTCGGCAATTTGTAATCTTCCTCTTCTGAGGTCAACGGCCGGTCGATCCAAACGACGATACCGAAGCGCCTGGCCAACCAGAAATAGACGGAAGCCCGCAGAAATTTACCTTCGGCGACCAACTCTTTCTTGTCGTTTTCCGTCAATCCGGTAGAGGCTGCCGCTTTTTCGATAATCAAGTTGCAACGCCTGATTTGGGCAAACTTATTGAATCCGTAATCGCTTTCCCTGGTAATCAGGTCACGGGTCAGGTTCTCCCCCGAATAGTTGATGTTATTGCTTGTCCATGCCTCTTCCTGGGTATATTGGATATAAAAACTCGTGAAAATATCCCGGTAGGTGGAATAGACGAATGCGTCGGCATTTGCCCGGGTACCCCATACGAGGTTTTCGCTGAACTTGTCTAACGGCTCCGTATCCATCACGCTGTTGCATGAAACCATCAATAGACATACGAAACCACAAATGCCTGCTTTAGTTATATTTATTATCGTTTTCATTTTAGAATCCCAAATTAATTGTTAAAGAATAAGTCCGTTGGAGAGGATACACATGGTTGGATCCGGTACCGCTCTCAGGGTCATAATAAAAATCCATTGTCTTGGAGAAGGTGAGCAGATTGCTTCCACTCAGGATGATCTTGGCGGTGGAAACAAAAGGAATCCGTGTCAGTAATTTCTTTTTGAAATCATATCCTACCTGCAAGGATTTCAACCTGAAGTAAGAGGCGTCGACCAACCAGAAATCAGACGTTTGATAATTGTTGTCATTATTATACAGCGGCGAGCTTAACAGGCGGGGCAACAGGGCGCCGGTATTCTCCGGCGTCCAGTAATCCTTATGATAGGGATGGACTACGCCGTTACGTCCATTGATCGTGCCGTCGCCCATATTGAAATCCCTCTTTCCGCTACCCTGGAACAGGGCGTAGAGGAAAAAGCCCTTATACCCCAGGTTGACATTGATACCATACGTGAAACGGGGCGTATATCCCTTTCCCAGACGTACCTGGTCGTTGCTGTCGATATATCCGTTTCCGTCCAGATCGGCATATTTTATATCGCCGGGGCGCAGATTGGTCGAACCCAGCAAACGAGGGCTGTTCACGACATCTTCTTCGCTCGTATAATACCCCAGGCTCTTGTAGCCGATCATGTTGTAACTCGTCACATGCGTATTCCGCTTGTTGGGGTTTTTCAGCACATCTTCCCCTTCGTTGGGATTGACTTCCCATAGCTCGTCGAAGTAGGTGATGTTTCCCTG
>JAISQD010000042.1 GCA_031274415.1 Tannerellaceae bacterium
CGACAAACGCAGATTCACAAACGGCATACGTCACTGTGCAGGTGAACAATGAGCAAATCAAGGAGATTATGAATCAAATTGAGAGACAAACTGATTATCTTTTCGTATATAATCACGACGATGTTGATTTATTGCGAAAGATTTCACTGCAGATGTCTAATACCCCCGTCGCCGAAGTTCTGAGAAAAATTTTCGAACATTCGGATGTAATCTATGCCATGGAAGGAAACAATATCCTCCTGATGAAACGGAATAATCCGCTTGCTAATCTGCAAAATACTAAACGAATAAGCGGTAACGTGAGCGATGTCCACGGAGAACCTGTCATTGGGGCGAATATTATGGTGAAAGGAACAAGCAGCGGCATCATCTCCGATATTGACGGAAACTTCGCCTTCGACGTACCTGAAAATGCCACCCTGCTTGTTTCCTACATCGGATACCTTGCGCAGGAAATACCGCTGAACAACCAGACGCACATTCAGGTTGTACTGAGGGAAGATGCACAAAATTTAGACGAGGTAGTCGTAGTCGGGTACGGTACACAAAAGAAAGTAACGATAACCGGCTCTATTGCCTCTGTTGGAGGGAAAGAGATAGCTAGTGTACCGATCACGAATGTCAGCAACTCCTTAGTCGGACGCCTGCCCGGTCTGATTGCCGTCAATGCCAAAGGAGAACCCGGCTATGACGATGCCAATATCCTGATCCGCGGAAAGAGCACCACCGGTGATGCTTCACCTTTAGTCGTCGTCGACGGCGTGGCCGACCGTGCCGGCGGATTTGCCCGTATCGATCCGCAGGACATCGAAAGTATCACCATTCTAAAAGACGCTTCGGCATCCATTTACGGTTCGCGTGCAGCCAACGGGGTTATCTTAGTGCAGACAAAGCGAGGACAGGAAGGGCGTTTTCGTGTCAGTTATACAGGCAATGTAGGATTTTCTACTCCAGCCGTAATCCCGGAAATGGCAGAATCATGGCAATATGCCCAGATGCTAAACGAAATTGAGACCGGCATTTACGGACGTTCCGAACGTTATACAGCTGAGGAAATACAAAAGTTTAAAAATGGAAGTGACCCTATCAATTATCCTAATACCGATGCATTCAAGGAAATAGTAGGTACTGCCTTGCAAACCCAGCATAATTTATCCTTATCGGGGGGGACGGACAAAGTACGCTTCTTTACGTCGCTGGGCTATCAGTATCAAGACAATTACTACAAGCAAGGTGTCAGCGACTATAACCAGTACAATCTACGCTCAAATATTGATATCACGCCGCATAAAAACCTTACGGTGACGGTTAATCTGGCAGCCCGTCAGGAAGAACGTAATTCACCCCGCAGCACTTCCGAAGCTATCTGGCGCAGCGTACGTGTCAAGTTTCCCACCCAGCATATCGTATATCCAGGCACCGACTACCGTGTTGCCCAAGACGGCATGAATCCCCTGACGGCTTCCGACGGATCGATGGGCTATCAAAAGGGAGTGCGTAACTATTACAACGGCGATATCTCGGCGCATTTAGACTTGCCCTTCGTCACGCCGGGTTTGTCGATCGATGGCGGATTGTATCTGGATATATCCTCGTATCTGTATAAGAACTTTTATAAACAGTTCTTCTTTTACAGCCGAAGCGGAGAGACTTATACACCCAATGCCTACGGGCCTAACAATGCCAGCCTAACCCACGAGATGAACCGTTCTATCGGCATCACGATGAATGGACGGATCAATTATGAAAGGCGGTTCAACAACGTACACGCCATCAAACTGTTTGGCGCCTACGAACAATACACCTACCGCTACGACTACCTGAGCGGATACCGCGAAAACTTCGTCTCGCCGGCGATCGACCAGCTTTTTGCAGGCGACCGGACAACGGTCAACAACGACGGTACAGCCTCCGAATCGGCACGTATGAATTATTTTGGACGATTCGATTATGACTATAGCGGGAAATATATGTTCCAGTTTAACTGGCGGTACGACGGTTCGCAAAACTTCCCGAAAAGGAAACGTTTCGGGTTCTTCCCAGGCCTATCTCTTGGATGGCGGATTTCAGAAGAAACATTCTGGAAAGAGAATATATCCTTTGTCGAAAACCTGAAAATACGTGCCTCGTATGGCCAAATGGGGAACGACAAAGTATCGCAATTCCAGTATATCACCTCCTACTCATTTAGCAATCCTGCAATTTTAGGAGGAGATAATCCGCTGGCGCAAACTGGTATATGGCAAAGCCGCACGCCGAATCCCGATATTACATGGGAAGTAGCCACAACTTACAATATCGGGCTGGATGCGTTCCTGTTGAACAGTCTGAGCTTCTCATTCGAACTGTTCCGAAGCGAACGGAGCAATATTTTGGCCCAACGCGACGCCTCGCTGCCGGCTTTCTCAGGACTAAGCCTGCCGGATGAAAATTTCGGAGAATGTTTCAGCCAAGGATTTGAGACCATAATCGACTATTCCAAACCGATAGCGAAAAACACACGTCTGAGGATAGGCGCCAACTTATCGTATAACAGCAACCAGATCAAGTTCATCGACGAACCGGCAAACGTACTGGAATGGCAACGCCGCACTGGTAAACGCATCGACGCCGGATGGATGATGTATCGCTCCACAGGCATATTTCGCAGTCAACAGGAATTAGATAGTTATCCTCACCTCCCAAATGCAGGTGTAGGCGATGTCAGGTTTCTGGATGTCAACGGAGACAATAAGATAGACGGTGACGACAGGGTGCGATTAGATGAAACCGGTACGCCCGAAGTGATCTACGGTATCAACTTGGGGGTAGAGTGGAGACAATGGAACCTGAACACTTTATGGCAGGGCGCCGGAAAAGTCTGGACATACCAGTTCTACGAAGCCGGAACAATAGGCAACTTCACCAAAGATTTCTTCGAAAACAGATGGACGGCCGATAATCCCAACGCGAAATATCCGAGAACATACAACTTGGATACGACCACCACAGGCATAGATAATACTTTCTGGATAAACAATGCCTCCTATTTACGTCTGAAAAACATTGAACTATCCTATTCTCTATCACCTCGGCTGCTGAACGGGAGCTTTATGGAAAGCGTCAGGTTCTTTATGAGTGGATACAATCTGTTGACCTTTACTGCTCTAAAGAATTTAGACCCTGAATCAAAAAGCTCAAACAAGTACAGCGAAGGAGCTGACACCCCTCAAACAAAAGTGCTTAACTTTGGTGTAAATATAACTTTTTAAAAAAATAGAATATGAAAAACAAAATTATATCTATCGTATGCGGCGCAATAGTCATCTGGGGATTATTTTCCTGCGAAGATTTATTGGATAAAAAGCCGCTGACAGAAATTAGCGATACCGACGTATGGACAGACCCTGCTTTGGTGGAAACATTCGTCAATGCCCGTTATAACCGAATCCGCTCCGGATGGATGGAAGAACCCTGGATTAGTTCGCTCACAGACGAAACTTATATGACATGGTCGAGAGCCTGCGAACAGATCACACAGGGATACATCAGCGCTTCGGATCTGGGATCGGTCAATTGGGGACTTCGTCAATGGGATAATGTATGGAACAATATTTCGACTTGTAACCAGTTTTTTGAAAACATACAGACGGTTGAGTTTACCGACGAAGCCAAAAAGACAAGGCTAACGGGAGAAGTCCGCTTTATACGCGCCCTACTCTACCACGACCTGGTAGCCAGATGGGGAGGCATGCCGCTTATCACAAAGTATTTCACACTCAACGACCGCGAGGAAGTAATCGCCTTGAAACGTTCATCGTATAAAGAATGCATCGACTTTATCGTGACGGAAGCAGATCAGGCAGCCTCCGAGCTACCTGCCTCCTATTCGGGCAAAGACAAAGGACGCGCCACGCGCATCGCCGCCTTAGCCCTCAAAGCAAGAACACTGCTCTATGCGGCCAGCGATCTGGTCAATGTCAACGTGACTAACGAATTAACAGGCTATACTTCACCCGACCCCAACCGCTGGAATAAAGCAGCCGAGGCCGCGGAAACCTGCATCCGCGAAGCACTGAACAACGGTTACGCTCTGTTCGACGAATACGACGACGATGTAAAAACAAAATACACCCAACTGTTTTTGCAAAGAGGAAACAGCGAAGTGTTCTTCGAACGCGAACATACGGCCTCGAGCGGAGGATACAGCACAAACATCGACCAGGTAAACGGGCCTAACGGATACGCGGGTTGGGGTGGTAATACGCCAACTGGAGAATTGGTAGATGCTCACGAAATGGCCGATGGAACGCCCTTCAGTTGGGAAAAATACGGCGACGATCCTTGGGCTAACAGAGACCAACGCTTGTATGCGGCAGTCCTCTGCGACGGTGACTGGTGGAAATACCGTGAGGTAGAGACCTGGCTGAGCGTCGACAACAACGGCAACCTGCTGACAACAGGCGGACTGGACACACGCTATGGCATCGAATCGCATAATACGACCATCACAGGATACAATATGCGTAAATTCATGGATGAAAGCTACATTGATGCTTCTTGGAACTTTGCAGCCAAAAACTGGATATGGTTTCGTTTGGGCGAACAATATCTCAACTTGGCTGAAGCAAGATATATGGAAGGAAAAGAAGGTGAGGCACGCACAGCCCTCAATGCGATACGCCGCCGTGCACGCATGCCTGATGTAAGCGTTTCGGGAGCAGAATTGCTCGATAAAATTCGCCACGAAAGACGCATCGAACTATGCTTTGAAGAACATCGCTATTTCGACCTCCGGCGATGGAAAGTGGCCGAAACAGTAATGAATTATACCTCCACGGGCATAGAAATACACAAATGGCCCGATGGGCATAAGACATATCATCCAGGCAAAGTAGTGGAAGAACGCCGCTTTGTTGAACGGATGTATTGGCTGCCTATCCCTCAATCCGAAATAGATAAAAGTTCACAAATCGAGCAAAATCCGGGGTATTAATAGTAATTTTGACCGGCGGAGGATTATTTTCCGCCGGTCATACATAAACTGATTTAGTCATGAAAAAACAAGGTGTATTTATTCTTTTGCTCTTGTTGGCGGGTGGCTCGCAATGGGTAATCGCTCAGCAGGATTTTAGGCAGTGGGCGACGACGCCTCCTATGGGGTGGAACAGTTGGGACTGCTACGGGCCGACGGTCGAAGAACACGAGGTGAAGGCGAATGCCGATTATATGGCGCGTGAGCTGAAGGATTACGGGTGGGAGTATGTGGTCGTCGATATTCGCTGGTTTGTCGAAAACGACAAAGCGGGAGGGTATAACCAGACTGATCCCCGTTATGTGATGGATGAGTATGGGCGCTACACCCCTGCCCTGAACCGCTTCCCTTCGGCTGCCGGCGGGAAAGGCTTTAAGCCGCTGGCCGATTATATCCACGCCAGGGGATTGAAGTTCGGCATACACATTATGCGGGGCATCCCAAAAGAGGCTGTCGCAGGGAAACTGCCGGTCAAAGGGAGCGTCTACACCGCCGACCAGGTCTATTCGACAGCACTGTTATGCCCTTGGTTGCGCGACAACTTTAGCCTGAAAAGGCATGAAGGCGCACAGGCATACTACAACTCCATCATGGAGCTATACGCCTCATGGGAGGTGGATTTCATTAAGATAGACGACCTCTCGTCGCCCTACCACCTCGACGAGATAGAGATGATACGCCAGGCCATCGACCGCTGCGGACGCTCCATCGTATTAAGCATGTCGCCGGGTGAAACGCCTGTATCGCAAGCCGCTCACGTGAGCCGCCACGGTAATATGTGGCGCATGGTAAACGATGTATGGGATATATGGACCGACCTGACACACCTGATGAAGGTCGCCCAAGACTGGTATCCTTACATCTCACCGACCTGGCCTGATTGCGATATGATTCCCTTAGGACGGATTTCCATACGGGGCGAACGGGGCGCCGACCGTTTCACTCGCCTAAGCCGTGACGAACAATACTCACTGATGAGCTTCTTCACCATCTTCCGCTCTCCCCTGATGTTCGGCGGCGACCTTCCCAGCAACGACGACTTCACGCTTTCGCTGCTCACCAACAAAGAAGTGCTACGGATGCACCGCGAAGGGACAGACGTCAGGCAATTGTTCCGGCAAGACGGACGCATAGCCATCTGTTCGCGCAATGCACAGACCGGCGAACACTATGTGGCCGTGTTTAATATCTCCGACAGTCAGACGCCCGCGACGATAAAGGTAGACCTATCTACTTTAAACGCCGGTGCGAAACAACAAGCCCTCAATCTATGGACAGGAGAAACGGTCGAAATCAAAAATGACACTTTGGAAGTCACCCTCTCGCCACATGCCTGCGGCCTATTCAAATGGTAATACCTTTTCCGCCGGAATAAAGACTACCTTTGGGGCATTAACTTTTTAGATAAGTAGATGGATATAGATAAAATACCTTCGCCGTGTTATGTGATGGAGGAGCGTTTGTTTAGAGACAACCTCGCTTTGATTAAGCGTGTGGGTGATGAGGCGGGAGTGAATATTATTCTTGCTTTTAAGGCTTTTGCTTTGTGGAAGGCTTTTCCGGTTGTTCGCGAGTACATACCTTTTGCAACGGCCAGTTCGCGCTATGAGGCTCAGTTGGCGTTTGAAGAGATGGGCAGTCCGGCGCATACTTGTTCGCCGGCCTATACGGAGGAAGATTTCCCCGCAATACCGGCCTTCAGCAGTCATATAACGTTTAATTCGCTTTCGCAGTTTGAGCGTTTCTATCCGGCGGTGAAGGCTTTTAAGGGGCGGAAGGCGTCCTGTGGTTTGCGCATCAATCCTGAGTATTCGGAGGTGGAGACGGAGCTTTACAATCCCTGTGCGCCGGGTTCGCGACTGGGCGTCGTGGCCGGCAAACTCGGCGAACGTCTGCCCGAAGGCGTCGAAGGGCTGCATTTCCACACCCTTTGCGAGTCGTCGTCCTACGATTTGGAGAAGACACTGGCGGAAGTCGAGAGGCGCTTCGGTCGATACCTGCCCGATGTTAAATGGCTCAATATGGGAGGTGGACACCTTATGACCCGACGGGGATACGACACTGCACACCTTGTCTCACTTCTCCGCTCTTTCAAGGCCAAATATCCACATCTGGAGATTATCCTTGAGCCGGGAAGCGCCTTCGCCTGGCAAACGGGATTCCTTCTCACCACGGTGGTGGACATAGTGGAAAACCAAGGGATACTTACGGCCGTCATCGACGCATCCTTTGCCTGCCACATGCCCGATTGCCTGGAGATGCCCTACAAACCGGTCGTCCGCGGAGCAACAGAGCCAATATCCGGCAAACCCACCTACCGCATCGGAGGAAACTCTTGCCTGAGCGGCGACAGCATGGGCGAATGGTCGTTCGACAAACCCCTTGCGGTGGGCGACAAACTTATTTTTGAAGATATGATTCACTACACGACGGTAAAAACGACAATGTTCAACGGAGTCCCCCACCCTACTATCGCCCTCCGGAGCCTCGACGACCAACTGATTATCTACCGCCGCTTCACCTACGACGACTATAAACATCGAATGAGTTAAAAAAATTTGATATATATGATGAAGAAGACCTTTTTTATGACAACTATCTGCTGCCTTGCTACAATTGCAACATTAAATGCAGAGGATACCCGATGGGTGGGAACATGGAGCGCCGCCCCACAGTTGGTAGAACCCCACAACATGCCTCCCGCACCGGGGTTAAGCAACAACACCTTGCGGCAGATTGTACGCATCTCGACGGGCGGAACATTGGTGAAGCTGCGTTTCTCCAATGCCTTCAGCGACCTGCCCGTAACCATGAAATCGGTAGCCATTGCCGTTTCTGCCACAGGAGCTGCGATAAACTCCGCTACCGAAAAACGTCTAACGTTCGGCGGCGAGGAGGGCGTGACGATGCCTGCCGGCGGCGAGGCCTTTTCCGACCCTGTCGCTTTTAGCCTTGAGAGTAATTCGCGGCTGGCGATAAGCATTTATTTTGGCGAAACTTCGCCGTCGGTGACCGGTCATCCCGGCTCGCGAACCACATCGTATATCCTTGCAGGCAACCATCTTTCTTCCGAAGATTTTGCCGAAGCAATCACTACCGAACATTGGTATATCATACAAGGCATTGACGTAGCCGCTTCTCAACACTCGGCTGTCGTTGCGGCGCTCGGCAATTCCATCACCGACGGACGCGGCTCGGGCGCCGACAAGCAAAACCGCTGGACAGACGTCCTGTCGGAAAGGCTTCTCAACAATCCCGCCACAGCAGACTATGGCGTCCTCAATCTGGGAATAGGCGGCAACTGCGTGTTGCAAGGAGGTCTCGGCCCCACAGCCTTAAAGCGCTTCGACCGCGACATACTTTCGCAAAACGGCGTCCGCTGGCTGATTATCCTTGAAGGCATCAACGACATAGGAGGCGTCCGAAGCGAAGAAACAGCCGCTCAAACGGCGCAAGCGCTGATAAACGCCTACATGGAGATGATCGACAAGGCGCACGAAAAGGGTATAAAAGTCTTCGGATGCACCCTTTTGCCTTTTGCAAAATCATTCTACGACACGCCCTTCCGCCAAGAGGCTTGCAAAACGGTCAATGAGTGGATACGCTCAAGCGGTAAATTTGATGCAGTGATTGATTTCAACGCAATTATGGCATCTGCCGACGAACCGGGAGTGATGCCGCCCGACGTTCATACCGGCGATTACCTCCACCCCAACGAATCCGGCTACAAGAAAATGGGTGAAGCAATTGATTTGAATTTATTTCAGTGAAAAATGCTGCTAAAAGGTTTCTTCCCTCAGGCTTTTCAGATGTTGTTGCAGCATAAATATATGAAAAGGCAGATTGTCTTCTTTTTCCCTTGATTCAATCAGGGCGGCGATGTATGCGGCCTTGTCTTCTTTGTACATTTTGGTTGGAATAAGTTGGTGGCAAACCTGAATATAGTTCATCAACAATCGCGCCGTCCGTCCGTTTCCGTCCAACCAGGGATGAATCTCAACAAGGCGCAGATGAGCGTCGAAACTCAAACGGTAAATATCTTTCCACTCCATGCTGCCTGCCAATTGCTTGTTTAGTTCGTTGCATAAGTCCTCGA
>JAISQD010000048.1 GCA_031274415.1 Tannerellaceae bacterium
TGTGTGTGTGTGTGTGTGTGTGTGTGTGTGTGTGTGTGTGTGTTTAGCAAAATAAATTATTCTGCCAAATTTTCTGATCATTATTTTTGTCAAATGAGATGTATTGTTTGTCATGTAGCTGTCCAGATGGTTAGTATCGTTTCCGGCCGCAAATATAAAACAAAAATAACAGCAGCACACACAAACTCGTTATTTTTTTATCGGGAAATGCATTTTTTTTGTTTTACGTCGTCACTTTTCCCTGTGCAAAGTCTTTGAGCGTATTATTAAACTCTTTAAATTGATTGACAGACAAACGTTGGTTTATTTTGGTTGATTGACGGAAAAAGCGTATCTTTGTGAAAATAATCGTATAAATATTTCTCTAATGGCAATACCGATTAGAAGCATACCTGTCTTGGAAGGTGCGGTATGGCGCAAGTTTGAAAAGGAAAGATTAAAATCCGAGAAGCGCCGCAATATGATAGACATATCAAAAGATATGGATGAATACAAGGCAATTGTTCAAAAAGCCAAAGCCAAAGGTTCATTAATATAGTTTGTTATGGGTTTTCTTCTTGAAAAATGTACTTTATTCCCATTAAACAACGAAATTCTTTCCCAATGTCAGTCATTTAGTTGCGGAGATTCGGATTTGGATGATTTTTTCCTCAACGATGTTGAAAACTTTGATATTCAACTGTTGGGAAAATCTTTTTGTTATCGTTTGGATGAAAATCCATCCGTTATTGTATGCGCCTTTACCCTTGCCAACTCCAGTATTGACGGACGGAACCTACCTAATAACCGGAAGAAAAAATTAACGGAACATATTCCTTATGAAAAACATTTGAGCAGCTATCCCGCTATGTTGATTGGACGGTTGGGAGTCAACAAAGACTATGGCAACAGGGGTATCGGGTCGGAATTAATACGGTTTATCCGAACAATAGCCCTTGCCGGCGACTGGTCTGCTTGCCGTTACCTTACTGTTGATGCTTACAACAATGAGATTACCCGTAAATATTATGAAATCAACGGTTTCCTGTATTTGTTTTCTTCTGAAAAACAGGAAAAGGAATATATCGGGATGCGGGAAGGCATGGAGCTAAAAACCAGACTGATGTATTTTGACTTGATTCAACTTTCAAAAGGTTAAAATAACAGTGGTTACGGTTTACCTAAATGGGTGACGATCATGCGCTACCAGGAGAACCAACTGTATTCAGAGCCTTCCAGCGGATTGATGACCCTCCAGTCCCTGTTCCGGTTTCCTTGCCACCATAGGATATATAGCTCGCGGGCAGCTCCTATATCTTTTTCGCTTAGTGGTTTGAGAAACCCCTCTTCATCTTTCTGCGCCTCCTTTTTCCCCTTCACTAAAAAGGGGATACCATCTCCATAACTGCCTCCGTTCCTGATGCCTTCCACGACCCATAGCAGGCATTCGCCCAGAATGTATCTCCTTTCCTCTGCTACGGGCGTGGAACTTACCAATATATGCATGGGAAACATGTCGACAGGCGTCATGTCGTTCGTATAGTGCAAAAGCTCGGGAATCTGTGCTTCATAGAAACGGGGTAAGATGACCTCTCCCTGTCCTCCCCAATTATCTTTCTCATAATAATCATATTTCCCTCTTTTGATCTTCTCGACAAACTCTTTAACGCCCGGACGTTTGGGGTCAAATTCATCAAAGCAGGAAGTCAATACAACAAAAGCGGACAAATAAAATATGAGCCGTTTCATATGACCGAAATAGGAGTTAAACAATCATTTTAGAACCCCAGTAGTTGTACAGGCCCCGTCAGGCCGGACGGCTGTAACGGGCTATCGGCATGCCATTCGCTATGGTCAGGCCGGAGCTGCTGTTCCGCAGGAAGCGCCTGATCGCCGATCAGCCGGTTTTTCCACGTGTTGACCACCTCAACCTCAATCCTGTTTGCGCCTGCTTGCAGATAGGGCGTTACCTCTACGCGGTAGGGCGCCGTCCATGCGCCGCCGGCATATTGGCCGTTTATCTTTACTTTGGCCATAGCGGTCACTTTTCCAAGATCGAGAACCCATTTCTTGCCTTTCGGGAGGTCGTCGTCCAACGTTATGTTTGTCGTATAGACCGCCGTACCGGAATAGTACCGGATGCGTGCGTCGTCAGACAACGTCCAGTCTTTCAAATTCGTAAGCGTGACGGTTTCCGACGGGCCGCGCTTGATGGCATCCGCTTCGAAGCGGACTTCCCACGGCGTGTCGACGGCAATAGAAGCGGGTTCGGGGAAATTGGCGGCTATATCCGCAGAGGCGGGACGGCCTTTTTCCTTGAAGACAATGAATGCGCTTCCTATGGCGTCGAGTTCCAGCGGAACGGTCGTTGTCTCGCCGTTTTGCTCAAAAGCCGGCAGGGGACGGATCGCGCCTGTGACAGCATCCCACAGTTCGGGTTGCAACCCTTTCACCCTGAATTGGACGCGGATGGAGACCGGCTTTTCACTCTGGTTCGATACAAAATAGATCTCTTTCCCGTCAAGCGTGCGGTGGTTGTACAATATGGGATCGTTGGACGCAACGATCTGGAAGTCAGGAGGTATATTCAATAACGCCAACACCTCTTCCATCGTCATGTCGTTTACTATCAACCCTTTTCCGTAGGCGCGCTGTTTGACGGACAGGTCTCCCCACATCTTTTCGCCCAGGGTTCTGACCTCTTCGTCCGCTTCCGGATAGCCTTTCATGCTGGGCGAGCGTACGGGAGGTGCGCCCAGTACCACCGCTCCTGCTGCCACCAGCTGTTCGATTTTCTGCAACACTTCCGGCCGCATGGTTTCCAATGGCGGCAATACCAGCATACGGTAGGATGTCCCGTGCGGTAAGACCAGCCTGCCGTCTTTCACCGACAGGTCGCGCAGGATCACTTCGGCGTTGATGTAATCATAGGAATAGCCTTTCGGCAGTTCGGGCTGACGTATGCCGGTCATCTTGGGTGCGTCTTCCCCGATAAAATAGGCTACATCGGCGACATTCAACCCCTGTTGCAGCATGAAATTACACCGTTTGAGGTAGAGGACAAACAGATCCAATTGGCTGAACCATGTATTTTTGCGGTTGAACTCATTGCCGAACCAGGCATCCAGTCCCGGATGAAGATCTTCGTAGGGCTGGTGGATATAGACATGCAGCAGCGTATTGTTGACCCCTTCGGTAAACGACCAGTCGCCGCGCCGTTTCATCAACGCCGGATAGCGGCTGTATGCATTCCCCCCACAGGTAAACGACTCGGCCGATACCCTTATTTTGCCGTAGATATGTGCGCAAGACGAGGCAGCACGGTTTTCGATATCGCCCAGGTTGCCCTCACTCCAGAACTCGCCCCCTATCTCGTCCGATTGTCCGCCATATTGCAGGAACTCACCGGGGAATCCCCAGTGCCCGTAATTTTCCAGCCATGTGGTAAGCCCGTGCCGTTGGCTGACCTCACGCAACCCGCCGACATAGTCGTAGGATACCTTGTCGGCCACCATCCGGCGGACATCCCACAGGAAGCGGTCGGACAAGTCGGGACTGCCGATGACATGTCCTTTGAACACCGGCAGGAACGGCACGGCGTCATATCCGTATCGCTCACTGAACTCTTCGAGAAAGCCGTCGGTGAAGTTCTGCCCGCCTGTTTCGTAGCTGTCTTCCACGACTACTTTCCACGACTTGCGGTCTTCGGCCGGTATCCGTTCGATCAATTTCCCAAGAAAAGCGTCGAAATGCGCCGCTACGTGGGCTTTGCTCATCTTGTCCACTTCAAGCCCCGTTCCTTCGGGGGAAGCCGGAGCATTGGTGACGCCCGTCGGAGACATGCCGGTACGCATGACGATCCATTCCCCTTCGGGAACATCCCATGAAAGGAGGCCGTCTTTGTCCATACAGGAGGAGATATCCAACACCTGATGTGGCTCGGCTACCGCAACGCCTTGCAGCTCCGCCGGTCTGTCCCAAAGGTAATCATGCCAGTAGGGGAGCGGCGAGGGGAACATCTTTGCCAGCGACTTTTCGGCATACCGCTCGACGACGGGCGTCGCCGAAAGGACGATGCTTTTGATGCTGCCGCCGGCTTTCGCCCCGTGAAAGAGGATGCGGTATTCCTGTGCCTCCACTTCGGGGAAAGAGACGGTAACGGGTGCATACGGCTCAAACCCTACGTTGAGGTTGAGGTTGGTACGATCTACCTGAAACTGCTTGACGGTACGGTATGCCGTTCCCTCTTTCGCCTGAAGCTCTACCGTGGCGGAGAGGCTGCCGGAGGGATAGATGGACAGGCTACGGGCGGAAGCGGCGGCGGGCAGGGTGGCGACGATAGACGACTCACCCTCGGGAAGCACATGTTGTCCGGCACTTTTCAGTAGATTGTGCCGGTAAGCGGTTGCTACCGGCCATGCGATCACTTTTACGTCCTGAAACCGTTCGGTGGGTTGCGGCAGTAGTTGCCGTATTTTTGCAGGCCCCTGCACCTTTGTTTCCGAAGAGGCCAGGTAACGCATGGCCTGTCCGGGTTGTACCCACGGCCCTCCCGACTGGCTCCAGCCCGGACTGTTGAATATGCCGATATCTATACCCAGCTCCGTGGCTGTTTTCAACGCCGTATGTACGGCTTCGTACCATTCGTCCGAAAGGACTTTCACCGGGCCGAAGTTCTTCTCGTCGCTGACGATATTACTACCGATAAAAGCCCTGTTGATGCCCACCTGCTTCATGGCTTGGAGGTCTTTGACTACGGCTTCTTTCGAAAGGTGGTCGTTGACCCAATACCAGTAAACGCTTATATTGATACTGTCGGGCGGCGCGACAAATCCCTGTTCAATGGCGGTGAAGTCGGCGGAAGAACAGCCTGACCATAACATGACGGAGGTAATGAGGATAAAAATGTTTTTCATATTGTATGGGTATAATTAATGTGTATATTATTCGGTTACGGATAACTGGTTTTTTAATGGATTGGCATACATCTCCAGCAGTTTCGTCCTGAGAAATACCTCATCCTTGCCGGGAAGGACAATCTTGTCAAGCTGTTCCTGCAGATAGGCTTCGACCTGTTTCTTATCTTTCAATCCGTAATGACTGCTGAAACGGTTGCTGTTTGTCAGGAGATCGTAGGCAATATAATTGCAGGGATAGAAACGATAGTTTTTGTATATCTCTTTATCTATAATGGTTGCTATGGAAGAGTACAATTCACTCTTATCCATATTTTTGTCCAATTGCTCCAGCTTGTTGTTAATGGGTGAAGTAATGGTGATGTGTACGCGTCCCTTGTTGTTCAGGATGCCGGTTTCCATGTTTAACAGGTCGTCGCGTTTGCTTTTCGTGAAGTCCGGATCGTCACGCTTCTGCTGGAACTCTTGGGCTTTCAGGAAATCGCACGGGTCGAACTCATAGGAGATGGCCACCGGCACGATGTTCAAGTTCATCAGATTCGTGAGGATATTCTTATCGCCGGCCATATTGAGCATTTTGAGAATGCTGTGTTGCGTCTTGTCGTCCGAATCTTTTGCACGCCCTTCACGTTGTGCGATCCATACGGATTCTTTTGTCTCTTGAATGGTGTGATGGATATAGGCCGATAGCACCGCACTGGCTTTCAGTTGCTGCCTGCCCGATACGCCGCGTTTGACAATGAAACTGTTGTTCAGCCGGACAAGCGTTTTAATCCATGGACGGATCAACAGGTTATCGCCAATGGCCACTTGTGTCATCCCGTATCCCACATCATACAGCATCACATTCAGAAAAGCCGCATCCAGGACAATATCCCGGTGATTCGAGATGAACGTACAGGGGATGTGACCTTCCGGCAGACGACTGCGGCCAGAAACGGTGAGCGAGAATGTCGTGTTCCGGGCGACCATCATGACAATATCGTAGGCCAGTACCGCTTTAAAATCCTCCTTAGTCTTAAACGTACGCATCAGTTTGGAGAACTCCTCCCAATTCAGATCGGGCTTTATATAGCGGAAAGCCCGTTCGAAATCTTCGTTGGCAATCAACTCTTCTATCGCATCCTTCACCTCGTCGTTTGTCAACGGGCGTATATCGTCAAAATTAGGGACAATTGTTTCTTTATCCATATTTAAATCTTTCATTTTCCAACTTTTTGCAGTTCTTCTTCAATAATATCAGACATGACATCCTGTATGTTCAATCCCGCAGCCCGTATCTGCTGAGGGATAAAACTGGCTGCCGTCATACCCGGCGTGGTGTTTACTTCAAGCAGCACCGGATCGCCGTCTTCCGGAACAATATAATCTACCCGTATAATGCCTTTTGCTCTCAGGATACCATATATGTCCGATGTCTTTTGCTGTATTTTCCGGGTCAACTCAATTGAAATACGCGCAGGGGTGATCTCCTCCGATTGCCCATTGTATTTCGCATCAAAATCGAAAAAATCCCTTTGCGTGACCACTTCCGTAAGAGGGAAAACAACCACTTTCCCTTTTGTCTTATAACATCCGCAGGTGACCTCCGTCCCTGCGATATACCGTTCGATCATCACCTCCGTCCCTTCGGCGAAAGCCTTTCTTATGGCCGGTTGCAACTCTTCGGGCGCTGTCACCTTAGCCACCCCGAAACTGCTGCCGTTATCGTTCGGTTTAACAAAAACCGGAAGCCCCAGGCGGGAGACGATCTCTTCATCCGTTATGCCGCCTCCTTTCGGCAGGCAGATAGAATCGGCAACACGAACGTTGAAGCTTCTCAGGTAATTGTTGCATACAAACTTGTTAAACGTCAACGCGCTGGTCAATACGTCGCACGTAGAATAGGGCATGCCTATCAAATCGAAATAACCTTGCAACACGCCGTTCTCTCCCGGAGTGCCATGAATGATGATATAAGCAAAATCAAACCGTTTCACGACTCCTTCTTCACAAAAACTAAAATCATTCCTGTCAATAGGCGCTTCTTCCCCGCCGGGAAGACGGACATGCCATCCGTCGCGTTTAACGATGGCAATATACAGAGAATATTTCTCTTTATCAATAAAAGAGTAAATACCTTGAGCACTTTTCAAGGAAACGACTATTTCCGAAGAGTCGCCGCCGGCAACTATAGCTACATTTTTTTTCATCATGATCACTCTTTTGTGGTTGAATAGGTACGCCATTTCTCTATCACCTGTTGCATATCGACAGGCGGTTCCGAATCGAAATACATCTCTTTACCTGTGTCCGGATGTCTAAATCCCAGCGTTTTGGCATGTAATGCCTGACGGGGGCAAAGGGCAAAGCAATTCTGCACAAACTGCCGGTACTTGGCGAATGTCGTACCTTTCAGTATCTCGTGCCCCCCGTACCGCGCATCGTTAAAGAGCGTATGGCCGATGAACTTCATATGCGCCCGTATCTGATGCGTGCGCCCTGTCTCCAGACGGCATTTCAGAAGCGTCGTGTAGCCCAACCGTTCCAATACGGAATAGTGTGTAACAGCCGGCTTCCCTTGATCGCCTTCAGGGAAGACCCGCATCACCATCCGGTCATGCGGGTCACGCCCGATATGTCCCTCAATGCGTCCTTCGTTTTCTTTGACAACGCCCCAGACCAACGCCTGGTATTCACGTTTACTTGTTTTGTTGAAGAATTGGAGGCTGAGGTTTGCCTTTGCCTCCGGTTTTTTGGCGATCACCAGCAAGCCGGAGGTATCCTTATCTATCCTGTGTACCAACCCGAGCCGCGCATCGGAGGGATCGTAGGAGGGATCATCTTTCAGATACCATGCCAGGGCATTCACCAATGTGCCGGTATAATTACCGTGCCCGGGATGTACCACCAGGCCGGCCGGTTTATTGACGACAAGCAAATCAGCATCTTCGTAGATAATGTCGAGAGGAATATTTTCCGGAAGGATCTCTATTTCACGGCGGGGGCGCGCCATGACGACGGAAACGACATCCATCGGTTTTACCCGGTAATTGCTCTTTACCGGCACATTGTTGACCAGGATACAATCGGCTTCGGCTGCTAATTGAATCCGGTTGCGCGTAGCGCCTATCATACGGTCGACCAGAAACTTATCCACGCGCAACAGGGATTGTCCCCTGTCTGCAACGAAACGGAAATGTTCGTATAACGGGATTTCGTCCTCTATGTCGTCCGGGAAGTTATTCATTGTCAAAACCACTTTTCTTTTTCGCTATCCAGTGATTTTACCGGCTCATGCCCGGGCGTTGCCGATTCTAAAGGGGTCTGTTCCATATCCGGCACGTCTCCGGAAAACAGGTCAAGCTCCCCGCTGCTGACTTTCAGGATAAGCGGCGCTGTCAACTTAACGGCTTCCCCTTTCTCCAACTGACGGCCGCGCGATTCTACTGCGAGAACCAGATCTTTATAATCTCCGGGTACATATTCTATCTCGATTGATTCAAACCCCCTTGCCCGTAATAAGGTATATGCCTGCCTGAGGGAGGTGTCTTCTATTTCCGGGATCTCAGCCATCTGCGAGGTAAGGGCGTTTACGGTAAGAAACAAAATACGTCCTTCCTTTACTTTAGAACCGGCGGCAGGAACCAATTCCACAACAGAACCCGGTATGGCAGTCTTTGAGAATACAGAATCAATCACATTATACCGCAGACCGCTGTTTTGAAGAAACGCCACAGCCTCTTCCAGCTTCAACCCTTTTATGTCAGGAACAATAATGGCCGCACTATGACGGGTATAACTTTCAAGCCATTTCAGTGTGCCATACACAATAACGCACGAAACAATCCCTGCCAGCAACAGATTCAGAACAAACGGATTCTTTATTAATTTCACCCAAAAGTCTTTCATATCCCTGTTTGTATTAAACGTGGTTCAAAAGTATAAAAAAAAGATTATATACCGACTATCTCTTTCCCGCCAAAGCTATAAAAACAAAAAAAGTAAAGGCTTTTTAGAAAACCTTTACTCCCTTTATACAATTACAGACGAAACGGGTCAACCGTTGTATTCGTCGGATACCGTCAGCTTGGCTCTTCCTTTCGAACGACGGGAGGCCAATACTCTGCGACCGTTAGCCGTTGCCATTCTGGTACGGAAACCGTGCTTGTTCTTTCTTTTCCTGTTGGAAGGTTGAAATGTTCTTTTCATCTTATATTGATTTTATTATTTTGTACTATTGGGCTGCAAAGATAACTATTTTTTTTTATAAACAAACAATTAGCAACTGATTTTTGCCTAACTTCGCGTATGAAAACAGTGTTACATACAGATAAGGAACAGATAGAAGCCGTTATCCGGGCATGTGGGGTATGCTATGTCGGGATGGCCGGTACGGATGGGACGCCCTATGTTTTGCCCATGAATTTCGGTTATCACGAAGGCGTTGTATACCTCCATTCGGCACAGGAGGGACGCAGTATTTCCGTATTGGAACGGAATCCCAAGGTATGTATCGTCTTTGGCGGCGATTACCGGTTGGTGTACCAGCATCCCGAAGTGGCTTGTAGCTACAGGATGCGTTCCAAAAGCGTGATCGGATGGGGAGAAGTCGTCTTCGTAGAGGATACGGACAAAAAAGTGGAGGCGCTGAACATCCTGATGAAGCAATACTCGGACAGGACGTTCGGCTACAGCGACCCTGCCGTCAAGAATGTCAAAGTATGGAAAGTCGTTCTGGAAACCGTCTCCTGTAAAGAGTTCGGAGCGCCTCATAAATAACCCCCTCGCAGGCGGCTACGCATAGATAATCAGGCAGAATGCCAAGATCCAGCAAAGGACGCAGGCCTGGATAAACCGGTCGTGCAGCAGGATATCCGTAGGGCTGCCGCTCTTTGTTTCGACCAGCGTAAGCTGCAGGTAACGTATGATCCCGGCCAGGACAAACAGGGAAGTGAGGTAGACATATTGACTGCCAAATCTTGTCGTTACCTCTTCCGAAACCGTGTACATGATGTAACCGACCATCGTGACCGTCGCGGTGACGGTCAATACCTGATTCATAAAGTCCGCGTTATACCGGTGGATATGCCGTCTTGGCTGAACGCCTGTCTCCCGATAGGTCATCACATCATCCCTCCGTTTGGCAAAAGCAAGGAACAGGGAGAGGAGAAAACTCATGATAATAATCCAGTGCGACAGGACAATGCCTGTAACAACCCCTCCGATAACAACCCGCAAGACAAAGCCTGTAGCAATAACGAATACATCAATGATGGCAAGCTGTTTCAGTTTCAGGCAATAGGCTATATTCATCAGCCAATACGCCGCCAAAACAGACAGGGCGTGAACCGTCGATTCCCGCTGAAACAGGATGACTGTCCCGACAGACAGGGCAAGCAGCAGGAACATCAGGAAATACCCTTCCCTGACCGTTACCTGTCCGCCGGCGATGGGACGTTTCTTCTTCAAACGATGCAGTCTGTCCTCTTCAACGTCGATGATATCGTTAAAGCAATAGATCGAACCGGAGGCCAACGAGAAAGAGACGAATGCGGCACTACTCATCAGCCAGCCGGTTAAATTTCCTGATTGTCCGGAGAAAAACAGGGGTAAAAAGATAAAAACATTCTTCAACCACTGGTGCGGCCTGATCAGGCGGATAAAAGGCGCCAACGTGCGTTTCATCTCCTATTTCTTCCAGTACTGCTCCATCTGTTCCAGCGTCTTTCCTTTGCTTTCGGGGACGAATTTCCAGATAAACAGCGCGGCCAGTATACCCATCAGTCCGTATATCCAGTATGCGATACTGTGGTTAAAGGCCTCCGTCAGGTATTGATTCTTGTCCAGCATCGGGAATGTCCATGAAACGAGGAAGTTGGCAATCCACTGGGCGGCTACTGCGATGCTCATCACCATCGAACGGATGGAGTTGGGGAAAATCTCAGCCAGCAAAACCCAGCAAACAGGCCCCCACGACATGGCAAAACCCGCCGTATACAACAACATGCAAATCAACGAGCCGAGACCCACGGAATGCGTATAGAACGTAGCGCCCAAAAGAATCATGGATGCCGACATAATGAGCGCACCGATCATCATCAACGGACGGCGGCCAAACCGGTCGACGGTAAAAATAGCCAATACCGTGAACGAGAGGTTTACCGCTCCTACAATGACCTGCTGAAGCAATGCCGCATCGGTGTCCGATCCCATCGTCTTGAATATCTCGGGAGCATAATACAGCACCACGTTGATCCCCACAAACTGCTGGAATGCCGAGAGCAAAACGCCGACGATGATAATCTTCACGCCAAACGAACGAACCGGAAACAGCAAAGAGACAAAAAAGCTGCCGATCATGGAGATCTCAAACGCATTCGTGTTCCCCACCAGCGTCAATAAACCATAGGAAAGGACGAATAAAGCAAACCAAACACCCATAAAGATAAAGAAGGGACGTATGGAGGGCGCTTTCTCTTTGAAACTTTCCTGGATCGCATGAAGCTCTATGGCGGCTTTGTCACTGTTCATCAGCTTGTTCAATATATTGCTCGCCGCACCGGTATGACCCCGCATCACCAGATACCGCGGCGTTTCGGGTACGAAAAAAAGCAGTATCAGGAACAAAGAGGCCGGTATGACCTCCGAAGCAAACATCCACCGCCATCCGATTTGATGCAACCAGGCGGAATCGCCTTGCAGCGCAATGGAATAATTGACAAAATAGACGACCAGCATACCGAAGATGAGGGCAAACTGATTCCATGCCACCAGGTTACCCCGCCGGTCGGCAGGAGCGACTTCGGCAATATACATCGGCGAAATCATGGAGGCCAGCCCGACGCCAACCCCGCCAAGGATGCGGTAAGCCACAAAGGCATACATAAAGGTATGGCTACCGCTTCCCGGCATCCCGACAAACAGCTCAGGCCAAGCCGACCCGATGGCGGAAAGCAAAAACAGTACCGCCGCCAACATCAGGCTGGGCTTGCGTCCGTATCGCTGACTGATCCATCCGGCAAACGACGCCCCAAGTATACACCCGATCAAGGCGCTGCTGACGACGAACCCTTCCAGTGCATTCGCCTGGTCTAAGGGTAATCCGAACGGTTCGATAAAAAACTTGCGTAATGACTCGACCGTGCCCGAAATAACAGCCGTATCGTATCCGAAGAGCAGCCCTCCCAAAGTGGCAATTAATGTGAGGCCGAAGATGTAACTATTCTTGCTTTTCATTATAAGTTACCTGCCTGATTAAATATAGTGATTGATAATCATTTCATACAGCTCCTGTTTTCCGCTGATCTGCTTGGGATCTCCATCGCGAAGGGCGATCGTGCGCAGGTCTTCCAACGTGAGCTTCCCGTCTTCAAATGCTTTCCCGTCTCCGGCGTCAAAGCTTGCATAACGTTCGGCGCGCATCTTCCGGTAATCGGACTGTTCGAGAATAGCGGCTGCGGTGATCAGGGCGCGGGCAAAAGCGTCCATACCACCGATGTGCGCAAGGAAGATGTCTTCCAGGTCGGTGGAATTGCGACGGGTTTTTGCATCGAAGTTCGTCCCGCCGGTCGTCAAACCGCCGCTTTCAAGAATAATCAACCATGCCTGGGTCAACTCAAACAGATCCATCGGGAACTGGTCGGTATCCCATCCGTTCTGGTAATCGCCGCGGTTGGCGTCGATGCTGCAGAGCATACCGGCATCTGCCGCCGCCTGCAACTCATGCTCGAAGGTATGGCCGGCCAGCGTGGCATGGTTCACCTCGATGTTGAGGGCGAAGTCCTTGTCCAATCCGTAGTGGCGGAGGAATCCGATGACGGTTTCCGCATCCTGGTCGTACTGGTGCTTGGTGGGTTCCATCGGCTTAGGCTCAATCAGGAAGGTACCCTTGAAACCGTTTTTGCGGGCATAGTCCCTTGAGACGGTCAGCAACTGCGCCAGATGGTCTTTTTCACGCTTCATATCGGTATTGAGCAGGCTCATATAGCCTTCGCGCCCACCCCAGAACACATAGTTTTCGCCCCCGAGTGCGATGGTGGCGTCGATGGCATTTTTTATCTGTGCGCCGGCGCAGGCTACGGAGTGGAAGTAAGGATTCGTGCCCGCCCCGTTCATATAGCGGGGTGCGCTGAATACGTTTGCCGTGCCCCAGAGCAGTTTCTTCCCCGTTTCCTTTTGCAAGCCTTTGGCATAGTCAACCATAGTGGCAAGGCGTTTCTCAAACTCGGCCAGCGAGGCCCCTTCGTCCACCACATCCACATCGTGGAAGCAGTAATAGGGAATGCTGCATTTGGTGAGGAACTCGAAGGCTGCGTCCATCTTGTACTTGGCGCGTGTAATGGGGTCGGTGGAATGATTCCAGGGGAAGGTCTTCGTACCGGGTCCGAAAGGGTCGCCGCCTTCTGCGCATAATGTATGCCAGTAGGCCATCGCAAAACGAAGATGGTCCTTCAGCTTTTTCCCCATAACTACTTTGTTCTCATCATAATAGTGAAAAGCGAAGGGATTCTTTGATTCCCGTCCTTCAAATTGAATTTTACCTATTGCAGGAAAGAATTCTTTTTCTCCTTTATAAAAACTCGTCATGTCTATAATATTAAAGTATTAATGTATATCATTTTCTAATGCTTGTTCCAATCTCTCTTTCCATATCTCGTATGCACCGCAATAACTGTCCGCTTTCAATCCGTCGGGTTCTATCCTGTCGATTTTCTTTAAAGAAAGGAAAGCCTCTTCCTCCGATGCATAAATACCGGCGCCGATACCGGCGCCTTTCGCTGCCCCGATCGTACCATTGGTGTCGTAAAGTTCAATGACCGAACCGGTGACGCAAGACAGCGCTTCCCTGAATACCGGGCTGAGGAACATGTTCGCATTTCCGGCACGGATCACCCGTATATCCATACCTGTCTCATTCATAATATCCATGCCGTATTTAAAGGAAAACACAATGCCTTCCTGCGCCGCGCGGGCAAAATGCCTCCGGTCGTGGATATTGAAATTCAGTCCGTACATGGAACAGGCTATCTCTTTATTCTCCAACATGCGTTCCGCACCATTGCCGAACGGCAGGATGGAAAGCCCGTCTGAGCCGATCGGGATCGTAGCGGCCAAGTCGTTTAATGCCTCATACGAGATATTTTCGGGTGCTATATTGCGTTTTATCCATGAATTAAGGATGCCTGTCCCGTTGATACAAAGCAAGACCCCCAACCGTGGTTGCCCGGCGGAATGGTTGACATGGGCAAATGTATTCACGCGCGAACGCGTATCGTAATTCACATGGCCGTTCACGCCATACACCACGCCGGATGTTCCTGCCGTAGCGGCAATCTCACCGGGGTTCAGTACATTTAAGGAAAGCGCATTGTTCGGCTGGTCGCCCGCGCGATAGGTAACGGGCGTTCCCTTCTTCATCCCCAATTCGGCAGCGACCGTCTCCAGCAGTTCCCCCTGTTTCCCGAAAACAGGGCAGATATCCGGAATCATATCCGGGGCGAAACCAAAGAAATCCAGGACGTCTCCGGAAACCCGGTTCTCTTTGAAATCCCAGAAAATACCTTCCGACAACCCGGATACCGTCGTGGCGATTTCGCCTGTCATCCGCATGGCGATATAATCGCCGGGGAGCATGAATTTATAAACGGATTCAAATATATGGGGTTCATATTCTTTTACCCATGCCAGTTTTGATGCGGTAAAATTACCCGGTGAATTGAGTAAACGGGAAAGGCATTGCGTCTCTCCAATACTGTTCAATGCACGTTCGCCATACGGAACAGCCCGGCTGTCGCACCAGATAATAGACGGGCGCAACACCTCCATCTTTTTATCCACCAAAACAAGGCCGTGCATCTGATAGGAGATGCCGATCGCCTGAATCTCTTCTCCCTGTATGCCCGCTTGGCGTATAGCTCCTTTTATGGCTGATTGTAAATGATTCCACCAATCTTCGGGGTTCTGTTCCGCCCAACCGGGTTTTAACGCTATCATCGACGCCTCTTCCTTGGGATAGAAATCCGAACCGGCGACAACCCCGCTTTCCCTGTCAATGACCGAAGCTTTTACCGAAGAACTTCCTATATCACATCCTAATAGATACATTTTCTTATTGATTTAGGCTTTATTTAATTTGGAATGTAATTTGTTGTATTTCACTTTATCAAAACGATAAAAGCGTGCCGACCGGTGTGGCACGTTTATCTCCGTCTCATGTGTCGGAATAATGTATCCAAGCGAATTCATCTTCTTATGAAAATTCCTGACATCCAATTCCTTGTTATAAATAATTTCATATGTGCGCCTCAATTGGAGGGCGGTGAATTTATCCGGCAGGTAATCAAAAACGATGGACGGTTCTATCTCTATCCATGCACGGATCTCTTTTGTAGCTTCCGTTATAATGTCCTTATGATCAAATGGCAAACGGGGCAATTGTGTCACCGGCGTCCATTTGGAGAGACCGTATACCCTGTCCGGTTTTGTTTTCCTTACTTTACATAGAGCCAGATAGCCAACCGTTACGATTCGTCCTACTTTCATTTGTGAATCGTTTTCAAGCCATTGTACATCTTCTTTGTTCGCAGTACGTGAAGGCGAACCAAAACTGCGGAATTGTTTAAGAGGGATACGTTTAAAACCTGTTGTTTCGTTTAAGACACGGTAGGCCGCTTCTTCCAAATCTTCCGTTTCATAAATCAAGCTCCCCGGCAGTTTATATTCCGTAATCCCTATTCCGGCGTTCTTCCGTTCGGTCAATAAAACGCAAAGCCGTTCATTATCGATGCCGAGAAGTACGCAATCGACAGATACATACGGATATAACATCAATCTTTTTTCCTCTTTATTCGTTTGCATGGTAATAAATTAAAGTCGCTGCAAATATACTAAATTTACTGTTCAATCAAAATAAACATGATTTTTTATTTTATAAGATTCTAACAATCTGAATATTCATTATCTTACTTCATACAATAATCGTTCTTTCAGGAAGCGGGGATGAAGGTAGGCGCGGCTACGGTTTTCATCGGGGCGCGTTTCGTAATACCGCCCAAGCCGGCGGCTGGCATATTCGTTTCCGCTTTGCGCCTCATATTCCAAATCGAAATAGTCGGGCAGGCGCACCCTGACAGCACGGGTAGACCGCTTCTTTTGGGGTAAAGGCACGGCAAAATGGAACCCCCCATTGGGTAACCCCCCTGAATACATGGCATAGAAACCGATAGTTACTTCACCAAAATGGCGGCTGCAATCCATCCGTACGCCGTAATCGCCATATATATAACGTTGGGCGGTGAGGTCGAATTGCAAATGATACAGGGGCAGGTTGTAACGGAAAGCGGCCGAACCGGTCAGGCGTTTCCACGTTGTGACTTCCCATTTCCCCCGATAAAAAGTGGATGATCCCGTCAGTCCGGCATTCAGGCTAACCATCCAGCGATCGGAATTGGGGCGGTACCGCAGCGTGGCGTCGGCGCCCATACGGTTACTGTTGAAATGTCCGATATGAAACGACGCAAACAGGTTGTGCGGAAAACGGTATTCCTGCCTGAATACCACCATGCCGGCACGTATATAATCCATCTCCCCCACCATATTGTTCCACACGGGAATGATGACCTGGCCGGTAAACGAAGCCCCTTTCCAAAGGCCGATTTCAAGCGCCGGGGCAATGTCGAACGCTGCGCCGTAGAGCTTATCCAACCAGGCATTCCTTAGCGAAATACGGGGATAAAGCACCATGTCGATCTTTCCGGCAGAGCTATTCTCAGCCGTTAGCCTTCGCAAATGAGGTGCGTCAAGGCTCGTATCATAGCTGATCTGCAGGTTGGTGATCACCTCCCTGAGCGAAAGCGACCCGCTACGGTACAAGCGGACTGTTTCTCCAGCAAGCGTGACGGAAAGGGTTGGGATACGCTCTTTCAGGACAAGCAGGCGTATCTCGTCGGGAGGCGTATCCTGTCTGTCCAACAGCATGTTCAACACATCAAACAGGCCATGGGACGTCTCCCTGTATGCCCGGTCGCTGTAGGCGATACGCCATATGCCATCGCGCTCTTCCAGCGAGACATCTTCCATCCCCATTTGCAACAGCCGAGTGAGGATCGGCGTATCGGACTGTCCGGCCATAAACGCCGGATATATGCCGAAAAGCATCAGCAGCAGCGCCCACCGGTATGTCTTATATCCTGTCATGGGCGGTATGCATTGAACAGGTCAAATTCGTACCTGATCCCACCGGAGAGGCTTTTGAAGCCACAGGCCAACACATGGACGGAGCAGTGGTTGAACAAACGCGCTTTCATGCCGGCATTGACCTGATTGGTATCGTATTCAACCAGCAAAGAGAGGGGCATACGAAAAGGGAATGTATAACCGACACCGGCAAACAGCCCTTCCTGAATCGCCTGTTTGCGCATGGGCACAAGGCCGCCCAAGGTAAACTCAACGACATGTCCACCTATATGCCAGCGCTTGGTAGCCACGGCGAAAACGGAAGAAAAATAGCGGTTGCTGCTGACATCCTCGACCGGGTTCAGTTGGTTGGTCGTGAACACGTCATTCGAGCCTGCCACGATGGCCGGCAGGTACCGGCTCTCTTTCAGGAGACGCAGGCGGAGCGAGACCGAACGGTCCTGCTGCCACCGGGAGCGCCCGTTTCTTCCTGACGCGTTTTGCTTGAAAAGCGTACAGCGATAGGCCACTTCAAGGAAAGGCAAAAAGGTGATATTGAAAAAATAATTCCCTGTATTATACGCCCACTGGCGTGGCGTCATAACGTCAGGCAAGTAATTGGCGCCTGCCATAAACCGCCCCTGAGGCTGCATTTCGGCCGAAGGGACAGTCAACAAACCGGACACGCCCATGGCATATTGGGCGTCAAGCATGGCAGGACAACATACATACGTAACAAGTAGCAAGGCCAGCCTCAAGATCAATCGAACGGCTGGCCTCCCTACATTCTTATTGTGCACCGCCACCGGAGTGGTCTGTCCATGACGAACCATATTCCAGTTTGATCACTATTTTCGTCCCGGTGTATTTTTTTACGGATATATCGCGAGTACTCCCGATGATCGGTAAAGTAATTTTTGTATTAGTCACCGTAGCCACCACCTCAATCGTTGCTTTCGTATCTCCGCTTACCGTGTACGGGAATGTAAGCGGTATCTCTCCGGTACCCGAATTACCCCCACCTAATACCGCAGATACCATAGGCTTTAATGCCTCATCGACTTGAGGGGCCGCCACTTCCCAACCGTATTTCTGGCTTGTCGTAATATCTTGGGTCTGAACAGCCTGATTGCCTGTGTTGTCAATAACAACCGGCTGACCGATCGGTTCTTCGGAGGTGGTAGTGGTCAGCTTCACAGACGGAACAATGAAAGAGTGCTTGGAAAAGCCCTTCAGTTCGAACGTATAATGACCACCTTCCTGATTATATGTCGCAAGACCTTCCTCTGTCCATGTATTATTTTTCAGCACAAGATGTGTCAACGAACTGAAAGCGGCTCCTCCGGTCAGGGGGTTGGGGATCGTCACAATTGCCGGCTCAGCAAACACTAAGCCGTCGGGTTCAAAATCAAATGTAGCCACCGGGGCATTGATTTCGTTGGGGTTGGATGTTTCACAAACGGTTGCATCCGCATATTTCGTCACACTGATCTCGACAGGCGCATCAACACCGCCGGCCGGAACAGTCAGTTCTTCGATCTTAGCTTCGCTGTTGGGCGTTACCGAAACAGGAGCGCTCTTCGCTGTCAGCGTCTGTGTCAGTATAACACTGCTGAAAATACCGGCATTGGAAGCAATCGTTGCTTTCGAGCTGACGCTGATATAGTTTGCTTTGGTGAAAGCCACAGCATACGTTCCCTTTCCCGTAACGGGCAATTCATAAATGCCTTGTGCATCTGTTTTTACGCTCTGCCCGGAGGTACTCACATCGACGTCGGCCAATGCCGTACCATTGTCTTGTTGAACTTTTCCCACAATATAATAGACCTCCTCATTGACAGCAACTTCAGGAGGCGTCACCTCTTTCTCTTCTTCTCCGCACGAGATGAACGATATACACCCTATAAAAAGTGCAACTACCAATAAGACCGACAGACTAATTTTCTCTTTCTTCATACATTTATATTTTAAAACGTTACTATTTTGCTTGTATACAATAATCAAACTCTTTCATAGCCCACTGACGAATTTTCCACAAATATAATATGAAAGATAATAAAATAGGATTTTTGATTGATACAAAAACAGATATTAACAATATTTATATTTTACAGGTCGACAAAAAAGGCTATCCGATTTTCCGGATAGCCTTTTTCTGCGTTTAGTGAGTCGTTTATTAGCGTATTGGACTGATCTCTGATTGGGCATCGTTTTCTCCGGCGTTTGCATAGCATTCGGCAGCTATGTATCGCCATTCGAATCATTTCATTTGCAATTTCGCCCTTTGGGCAATCGTTGGTAGTAATAATACGGATGAATTAGTTCATCTTGTCTGCCGGAAAGAAGGTTGCGGTCAAATGACCGGTTACTTCCGGAGAGATTCGTTCTCCTTATACTATCCCAATCGTAATCAGATCCAGAACGCTAATAATGTTAAGGGAGATTTATTAATAATTAATTGACGATCTGATGGATTGTTTCTCAAATGCACTGCAAAGGTAGCGCCTCAAATCTAAGGCGCCAAATATTTCCAATCCATAGTTTCTATCGGATAATAGACGGTATCTATCCTTCGGTTATTTTTGGTGGACAGTCAGTTGTGGGAACGGGAAGTTGATCCCTTCTGCATTAAAGGTTTCGTATATTGTTTTGTTGATGTTGAAATAGACTGTCCAGTAATTCGGCGTTTTTACCCAAACGCGCACCACCACATTCACGCTACTGTTCTCCAACGCATGCAGTTCGATGAAAGGAGCGGGGGTCGACAGGATAAAGGCCTCCTTTGCCAGTACGCTTTCGATCACTATTTTTACCTTCTCGTAATCTACGCCGTAATCCACACTGAAAATCCACTCGATACGGCGTTTGCCTACATTAAAATTGGTGATGACACCGCTGCTCAATGATCCGTTCGGGATATATACCCGTAGATTGTCAGGCGTTTTCAGGATGGTATAGAAAATCGCAATTTCATGGACTGTACCGGTTATGTTTTGGGTTGTAATGATGTCTCCCACTTTAAACGGCCTGAAAATCAAGATAATGATTCCACCCGCAAAATTGGATAAATTCCCGCTTAACGCCATCCCCAGTGCGACGCCGACCGAGGCGATCAAAGCCGCGAACGAGGTGGTTGGAAGGCCGATCGTCCCTATAATCATCATGATGAGCATGACAATCAATACCACATTCGTCAGACTTTCTAAAAATGTGCGCACCGAAGGCTCTATCTTCTGTTTCTCCAATATACGCTTTACCAATTTGTTCAGTAAACGTATAATAAGCCGTCCGACAAGAAAGATAACGAGCGCTTTCAGAATAGATAACCCGAAATAAACGCCTTGCTCCAATAAGGTCTGAAGCACCTTTTCCTGCTTGAGGAGCGTGTCTGCCTGTAGTAGTATCAGTATCATGCTGTCTGTTTTTTGGGCGGCAATTTATGAAGAAAGTGCGACATATCCAAAACCTGTCTTGTACGGCTAAATCTTTTTTTTGACGGTGCTATGGTGAGATGTCTCCGCGCGTTCGCTTCGCTCTCTTGGTCGACATGACGGCTGAACGGGCTGGAAATAAATGGGATAGGTTGCCGGCAGCTTCGCCGCCGGCAACCTATCCCCTCTAATAAAAAATGCCCCGTCATGTCGAGTTTCCAATAAACTGCGTTTATCAAAAAGGGAAATAACAACGCGCGTCATTGCGAAGGCGAAGCCTGAAGCAATCCAGAAGTGCCACACGTACATCCCTCTGGATTGCTTCACTTCGCTACCAATGACGGGTACGTATTGATTTTCAGGTGATTGTATTTGTCGTCATGATAAGTTTCCAATGATGATATAATTATTGAAAAATAGACTTGCATTGATTGTGGACAAGTTATTTTCATATATTTGCAGAAACAATGACGATCAATATGAAAAACACACCACGCATCCTACGCTTATCCTTGTTATGGATAACATGCCTGAACCTTTTAGCCCTGTTTTCCTGTCGGGATGATAGGACATCCCAGATATGGCTTTCCCGCGCGGAACAGGTGATGACGACATCTCCCGACAGCGCTTTATGGCTGTTGGGAGATTCGGTACAAACATCTGTTCTATCCCGCCGCCAGTATGCCGAATGGTGCCTGTTGTTCACTCAGGCACAGGATAAGAATTATGTAACGCATACCTCCGATTCGCTGATCCGCATAGCTGTCGACTATTTTGAAGAACACGGCCCGGACAGCCGCCAAATGCTTTCCTATTATTATATGGGACGTGTGTCGCAGGATTTGCAACGCGCACCGGCAGCGACGGATTATTACCTGAAAGCATTGGAAGTGGGTAAAGCCTCTGACGATTATGCCTTGTTAGGCCGTATCCATAGCAATTTGGGGATGCTGTATACGTATCAAGATGTATTTGATTTGGCTTTGCCTCAAATGAAACAAGCGCTCTATTATTTGGAGCAATTAGGCGACACAGCTTCTCAAGCCTTTGTTTTACGTGATATGGGAAGAACGTACCGGAAATTAGACAGTTTGAATCTCGCTTTGCAAAATTATCAGCGGGCATTAAGTTATGCCGGAAGAAACAGCCGTCTTTCTATACTCAGTGAATTGGGTGGTTTACATGTGGAAATGAAAGCCTATGATAAAGCTGAGTTAGTAATGCAGGAGTATTTACAATCGGGGCAGACGCCGGATGAGTATGTTTGCATCATATTGGGGCGTTTGCTCGCAGACACAGGACAGAATGATTCAGCCCGTTATTATTTACAGAAAAGTATGCAGAGCCGACAATTAAGTGCCAGAGCCGCCGCTTATTACTACCTCTACAAAATAGCAGCCAGAGGGGCTAAATGGAAAGAATATGTCCGTTTGCATGAAATTTACGATGTATTACGTGATTCGATTTCTGCCCAAACCTATACGGAAACGATGTTAAAGATGCAGCATTTGTATGATTACCAGCAAGTCGAAAAAGAGGCTAACATAGCAAAAATAAATCAGGTAAGGGCAGAGAGGAACAGTGTATTCATTGTTATATTGGCTATATGTATCATTGGCTATTTGACCGGTTATTTTTCATACCTGCGTGCCAGGAGAAAAAGGAAACGAAAGGCGTTGAGTAACTCTTTTCAGGAATTTAGAGATAAACTCAATACAAAAAACATTGAACAATTGAAAAATAATATCTTGCAAATAGCGAAATTAAAAAGCGAAATTAAAAAGGAAGAAAAAGACGGCGAATTTATTCTATTGGAAATAAGTTTGCTCGGACAAATAAGACAGTTCATTGAAAAAAGGATAAAAGAAGAAGAGGAAAAAACAGATCACTTAAAATCCAGCCAACTTTATGACTTATTTCAAAGGGGCGATATCAAGGATATAACAGATGAGAAGAAAGAGGAACTCAGGGCGTTGATCAACGAAGCCCACCCAAGATTCAATACTGATATCCGTAAGCTTTATCCATCCATTACGAACGACGACCTGTTTTTATGTTACCTGATAAAGATGGGATTGACGGGAGTACGTATATCCAACATATTTTATATTTCCCAACAGGCTGTTTCTATGAAACGCACTCGTTTGGCTCAGCGCTTGTTTGGCGACGAAAAATCCCTCCATAAATTGGATGATTTTATATCCTCTCTATAAGCGATTTATATAATTGTGTGAATAAATTGTGAATATAAGATAGCTTGCTTTATGAAAAAGTGAATTATATGTGAACATACGAGGAGATTCATTGCTGAATAACTTTATGTAGATTTGCAACAATGAATCAAATTAAGTTAAACTTTAATCACAAAATTATGAGAGCAGCTATTTTAGTTCTATGTTTTTTCATCGTCGGCTTATTTACACTTCATGCCGATAGTGTTCCTGTTAATGGTGAATGGAATCCGATAGGCTTGCGTTCATCTGCTTCGCCGGCAACGCTTCCTCCTTTGGTTTCTATCACTAACAATGTGTTATCCCTCTATTTCCCCAGTGCATTATCAAACCTGACAGTAACGGTAAGCGATGCGGATGGAAATGTCGTATATCAGACATGTATATCCGGCGCGAGTGGCTATACATATATTATACCGCTTGATGTAAGCCCTGGTGAATATCAACTCACTCTGACACATTCCTACGGAACACTGTCCGGATATTTTGATGTTGAGTGAAATGAAGCATCTAAGCCTACTGTTTATTTTATCCCTTCTTATCTTCTCCTGTCGGGGAGATAAGAAGAAGATAGATCATATCACCCGCTTAGTTGCCGAATGGCAAGGAAAGGAAATTGTTTTCCCTGACAACCCTATCTTTACCCGTTACCAGACAGATACAACAGATTATCGGATACCGGAATCGGAGTACAAGGTATTAATATATATAGATTCCATGGGGTGTACCTCTTGCAAGTTGCAATTACCCAGATGGAAAGAATTAATTGCCTATACCGATTCCGTTACCGGAGGGACGGTTCCATTCCTCTTTTTCTTTCATCCGAAAGATATGAAAGAAATTAGCTATCTGTTGAAACGGGAAGGTTTTGATTTTCCTATATGTATTGACTTGCAAGATGAGTTGAACAAACGGAATCAATTCCCGCCAGATATAACTTTCCAGACATTTTTGTTGAATAAAGAAAATAAGGTTGTCGTGATAGGTAATCCTATCCATAATTTAGCAGTGAAAGAGTTGTATCTAAAGCGAATTACCGACGGGAAAAGCCTTTCATCAAACCGCTTGAAAACCACTGTGAAAGTTCAGCAAACAGAGATAGACTTGGGATCTTTTTCTCAAACCGAAAAAAAGAAAGCTACTTTTTCTATAACGAATACGGGCCGGAATCCGCTCGTAATCATAGATGCGGCGACTACTTGTGGATGCACGTCGGCAAAGTTTGACAAACGCCCCATTCCTTCGGGAGAGACGGCCCAGGTAGAAGTGGAAATAAGCCCGAAAGATACCGGATTTTTCAGCGAAACAATAACGATAAAATGCAATACAGATCAACATATAAAACTAACAATCAGGGGACAGGCTTTGTAAAGAGCCAAAAAAGGGGAGACTTGCCACAGTGCCGAAGAAACATCAAAGCAAGCTCCCCCCCAAATCCCCTCCAAAAAGAAAGGAGGTAAGTGCAAAAGTATAGATAAAAAATGAAACTTACGCAGTTTCGGTTGTTGAAAGGATATAGGTACAACCAAGAGAGATGATTGAATGATCAACATAATAAAAAAATATAAATCATGAAAAAGCGTATTTTAAGTATCACTTTCGTTACAACAATAGCTGTTACTTCGGCATGGAATATTTATCAAACCAATAAAGAAATTCCTTTATCCGATTTGGCGCTGGCAAATATTGAGGCATTAGCAAATGAAACGGCAGGAGGAGGTAGTGGTTGTAAATGGAAGCTGATAGATTGTCCTGGCTTGTGGACTGGTTCTTATGAAGCTTGTTTGGTCAATGGTGATGGGAATAGTTGTTCATGCGGGATTGTAACGCGGGATTGCAAGTAATCATCTATAACGAGAGTGTGTCAAAAATTTTAAGCGCTTCCAGTTTACTATGAATTGGCATAACCTGAAAGAGAATTTAACCTATGACGCGCTTTCGTTATTATTAAATTTACAGAAAATGAAATATCTATTTTTAACAATACTGATTTTTACACTCGGTTGTAGCGGTGAAAAATATTCAGGTGAAGCAATTACTTGCTTAAAACCGGAAGTGGATAAACCTCAATGTATCTCAGATATGCTGAAGAGTTTCCGTTTGATTTGGTTGGAAACAACCGAACAGTCTCTCATTGGAAATCATATCGGAAAAATAAAAAAACATAATGACAAGTACTATATTTCAACAGACAGGAAAGAGTTGTTGATATTTGACAAGAATGGATTTCTGATCAATAAAATTTCAAAAATAGGGAATGGCCCTGGAGAATATATACAGCTTTGTGATTATGATATTTTTGAAAATGATAATATTGCCATATTAAATGCGAACGAGTTGATTATCTATGATAAGGAGGGGGTATATATGAAAAATATACCGTTACCTTTTATGCCATTTAACATGAAGATTATAAATGATGACAGAATATTATTATATACTTCCGATGAGAAATATATGATATATGAAATTGATGCATTGGGAAAGATTATTAAAGGGAAGAATAAAAATACGCGATCTACACAATTAGGCAGAAATATTGCATTTATCACTTACGGTGACTCTAAAATAATAACTCAATCGGGTCGTTCTAAAGATTGCACATTTTATGACATTCATACACAAGAATTTGATTCTGCAGAATTAGTGTGTGATGATATTCTAACTGCTACGAAAGAAAAATTTTATATGAAGATCTATGGAGGAAATTACTTAGAAAACCTTTCCCATGTAAAATTCATTGACGGAATTTCAGGATGCAATACGCATCTTTTGTTTGGATGTGGGTCTCTTCAGAGTGGGTTTACCATACAAGTATTGGATTTAAAAGAGAAAAGTATTCATCATGTAATATCTTCCAATGATATAAATGATATCACTTTTACTTCATCGTTTTTTATGGAATATGCTTGTTTGGCAGAAAGCAAAGATTGTTTTATAACATACGCTTTTCCTAAGGATATACAAATGGGTATAGAAGAACATAAAGAGTTCATGGATAATCCAAATTATCGGGATATCGAGAAAGTATTCTTATCAAACAAAGAAGAACTTCAAGATGAAAACCCTTGCTTGGTTGAATTTATATTCAAATGATATATTTTAGAAACTGGCAGAAAATAATGAATCCGGCGAATTATGACAAACCTACTATCGGCGCGTGGGTGTTTAACACGTTTGCTTCTTAAACGAATTATATATATGGGAAAACAGCATCTTCTATACTTGTTGACGATCTTTTTGTCGATGACTTGTTGCACGGAGCCTTCCCATTTGGAAAAAGCGTTGGTCTTGGCTGGCGAGAACCGGAAAGAATTGGAAAAGGTACTCGCTCATTACGGCGTCGATCCGGCCGACAGCCTGAAATATCAAGCGGCTTGTTTCTTGATTGAAAACATGCCGATTCATTATTATTATAGGAAAACCCCGGAATATTATGACCTTTTGGATTCTTTGAATTGCAGCCATTTAACGACCAAAGAGGTATACGAACAATTCTATTCGATAAAAAGTACCATCCGGGTAACGGCGCCGGCCATACTTCACGACATAAAAACACTTTCATCCGAATTTCTGATCCAACACATCCAACGTACTTTTGAGCATTGGGAAAAAACACCCTGGAAAGATCGCTTTCGTTTTGACGATTTTTGCGAATACATCCTGCCTTATACCGTATTGCATGAGAAACGGGAAATGTGGACGGATTATTATCGAAACAAGTATCTTCCCTATATTGCGGATTATCTGCAAAAACCACATTCGGAAACAAACACCGTAGATGCGTGCGAACAGTTAAACGACAGCTTAATCCTGCACCATCAACTCATCATCTATTATGGAGAACTAAGTAGTTATCCCCCCATCAACGTTGACCGTATCCGTTCGGGATATTGTGAAGACTATGTCGTACGCACCATGTATCTTGCCCGGTCATTAGGAATTCCCGTCGGATATGATTTTGCTCCGCAGTGGAGCAGTTATTCTTTATCGCATTCATGGAACGCCTTGTTGTCTGAAGATGGCAAACATTATCCCTTTATGGGATTTGATGCAAAAATAAATAAAAATTGGATAGCAAACTCTACATTTAAATGTCCGAAGATATACAGGTATACGTTCAGTAGACAAGCCAATAGCCTGGCCGCACAGAATCCGGAAGAATCGCCTTCCTGTTTCTTGAATCAGGCAAATCTGATTGATGTTACATCCGAATATATTCCTGTTAGTGATGTAACGCTAAGGGTCAAAAAACCGCATGGCATACCGGCAAAGACTGTTTATTTATGTGTATTCAACAATCAAACCTGGATACCTATTCATTGGGGATGTATGAAAAATAATCACGTTACTTTTACGGATATGGGCAGGGAAGTCGTTTATTTGCCCTTTTTCTACAACAGGCAAACCTTTATTGCTGCCGGAGAACCGTTTTTTCTTGATTCATTGGGAAACAGGATGTCGTTGATCCCACATCCCGAGAAAAAGGAAACCCTCCGCATAGACAGGAAATACCCCGGACACAGAATGTTGCCCTACTATGACAGGATGATAAACGGCCGTTTCCAGGGAGCCAATAAACCGGATTTCAGTGATTGGGAAGATCTCCATGTGATCAAACAGCGTCCCACAGGCATTTTTAATACGGTCGAGATTGAAAATGAAAAGAAGTTTCGTTACGTCAGGTATACTGCCACGGTTGAAACATATACGAATATCGCAGAAATGGCGCTATTCACCAATAAGGATGGCGCATATTCAAAACTGTCGGGTCAAATTATCGGAACGGAAGGTTCCACCGATAATATGGACTACTGGAAAAAAGAAGTTGTTTTCGACGGTGATCCCCTTACCTTTTTTTCTATTCCCGACAGTGGCGCATGGGTGGGTTTGGATTTGGGAACGGCAGAGCGTATTGATCGTATCCGGTACAGTCCCCGCAATGACGACAATGGCATCCGTCCCGGCGACTTGTACGAACTGTTCTATTGGGACGCCGGCACGTGGCGCTCACTCGGGGAAAAAACCGGAGACGAACAAATGGAGTTGATGTATGAAGAGTGCCCGGCCGGCGCCCTGTTCCTGCTCAGGAATCATACCCGCGGAAAAGAAGAACGGATTTTCACATACGAAAACGGCAAACAAATCTGGTGGTGAATAAGATGTTGACACTAGTTCGTTACATCATCAATGGGTTGTACTGGTTGGGGATATTGCTTATTATATATGTATGTCTGCAAGTCTTCTTTTCCGCCTCTTTCAAAATACCAAGTGATTCGATGGCGCCGGGTTTGATAGGAGGCGATCAGGTATTGGTTTTCAAACCCACTATCGGCGCACGAATGTTTAACCTGTTTGCTACGATGCGGAACGAACAGGTAAAGATTTACCGTCTGCCGGGATTCCACAAAACGCGAAGAAACGATGTCATTGTCTTTAACTTTCCCTATCCAAATAGATGGGATAAGGTGGAGATGCATATTATGAAATACTACATCAAGCGGTGTGTCGGTATTCCTGGCGACACGCTGGAAAT
>JAISQD010000067.1 GCA_031274415.1 Tannerellaceae bacterium
GGCATTTTTATTAGAGGGGATAGGTCGCCGGATTCGCCACCGGCAACCTATCCCATTTATTTCCAGCCCGTTCAGCCGTCATGTCGACCAAGAGAGCGAAGCGAACGCGCGGAGACATCTCACCATAGCACCTCAAAAAAAGATTTAGCCATAAAAAGGGTAGTTTGTACCGAAGAAAAAGGTAGAGGTTGCAGAGGAATCAGAGGAATTTCTGTTTTCTAAACATGCAGAAGAACAGTAATTCTGCCGGAGGATTGGCACAAAAAAAAAGAAAGGCATCATCCCGACGCCCCTCTCTCTCTGAACTAAATGATAAAAATAAAAGTTATGTGGGAAGGTGTTATATCGTACCTTCAAAATTAGTTACACTAAGTTCTGGTTGTTTTTCCGTATTCGTTCCCGAATTGTATTTCTTTACAATCTCTTTCACACCGTCGAACGTGTTTACTTTTATCGTTAAGGCAACCTCTTTGCCTTCTGTGTCAGGTAAACTTGAGAGATCAAATGCCACAACTCCTACGCCTTTTCTCGTTGAAGAATCATGATACGCATTGTGGCGGAACTCCAGCTGGTAGGGATGTTCGCCGGCATTCTCGCCCGGTATGAGATTGACAAAATGTTTGATATGGCTACTGAAATAGGTTTCAAACTCCACATTCAGGAAACCATCTCCCACCCACATGGAAACAATATGTACCGGATCTTTTCCATAGACTTCGTCGTTCTTCTCGGCGCCCAAATCCTCAGCAATCGGTTTGGTCAGGATCGTATCAAGCCGGTTCACCTTTATCGCGTAGTCGTAACCATGATAGTTCTCTCCTAATATGGTGTAGAAAAGGAGTACGCGCTGAAGTTTTTCGGGTTGATAATGGATATGCAGGGGCGCAGCAGGGAAAAAGGTGGTGCTGTCGTCCAATGTCAGGTAAAAAGAATCACTGTTAATTGGCCTGGCTGTTGCGATGACCGGCTTATATATATCTCCTAATGAATAGCCATCATCATTTAAGCAAGAAGTAAATGTAAGGGAGGCCAATACAAGCCCTACGGTTACAAAATAGAATCTCAACGTCTTCATAAAATTTTAAACATTATAGTGTATATATACGGATAGATGAATGAATGCATAAAAACGCTGCAAATCACATCAATAAAATATGTTAAGGATGAAAGAGAGGGGGGGGAGTGGAAATCAGTGGTTGGAGAGCAGGCGGTAGATGAGGTCGGCAGTGCGGAGGGAAGCGCCCGGCTCTCCCAGTATACGGATCACGTCGTCGTAACCGTCCAGCATCCGGTTTCTGTAACCGGCGTCATGCAGGATACGCTCCAGTTCGGACTGGATGTTCTTTTTAGAGAAGCGGGAAGCAAAAAGTTCCTGGACAATCTCTCTGCCGGCAATCAGATTGACCAAGGAGATATACCGCGTATGAAAAAAGGTCCGGAAAACAAAACGGACGATAGAGCCTAAGGGCGTATAATAGCAGACCACTTGCGGTATGCGGAAAAGAGAGGTTTCCAACGTCGCCGTCCCTGAGGTGACCAATGCTGCGGCGCTATGATGAAGCAAGGGATAGGTTTTCCCGAAAACGATCTTGGCCGGAGACCTCCCCATATAGCGCCGGTAATAGGCGGGGTCGATGCCGGGTGCGCCGGCAATGACCGGCTGGTAGGCGGGATAGGAGGAGACGACCGCCAGCATGTCCGGCAGGTTGTCTTTGATCTCCTGCTTCCTGCTGCCGGCCAGGATAGCCAGAATGGGCTGATCCGTTAATCCTTCGTCCCGGCGGAACGTGTCCGGCGCGGCGGCCTGCTGCCGGCGGTAATACGCCACCGAGTCGACCGTTGGGTTGCCTACATAATCCACCGGATAATGCAGTTCGCTGTAAAACGCCTTTTCAAAAGGCAGGATACAAAACATCCTGTCGACATATTTGCGGATATCTTTGATGCGGTATCGTTTCCACGCCCATATCTTGGGGGAGATATAATAGAAGACCGGCAGCTTTAAGCGGGTTTTGACATATTCGGCTATGCGCAGGTTAAAGCCCGGATAGTCGATCAATATCACCACGTCAGGCCGGTAACGGCCAATATCTTCGCGGCAGGCTTTCATGTTTTTCAGGATGGTGCGCAGGTGAAGCAGGACGGGGATAAAGCCCATAAAAGCCATCTCGCGGTAGTGTTTGACCAATGTTCCGCCGGCGGACAACATCAGGTCTCCTCCCAGGAAACGGAAGTCCGCCTCTTTGTCCTGCGCTTTCAATGCCGTCATCAGGTTCGATGCGTGCAAATCGCCGGATGCTTCGCCTGCTATCAGATAGTATTTCATACGGAGCGTGGGGTCAGGCCTTTTTCTTATAATGTTTCTTTAAGCTCTCTTCCATATCTGCTTGGCGTATAAACGCGCTGATAAACCCGTTGCCATAACCAATCAGCTGGATAAATCCGGTCACAATGGACAGGAGAGCGATCGGAAGACGTTTATTTACGCATAACGATTCTGTAAAAAGCGCCAGCATATACACCCCCAAAGGCAATAAAGCCCAAAGGCACAGGAGAGAGGAGAGAAGCAAAACGGCTGTGCCGGCCACAAAAAGAGCCGGAAGAAGATGGACAAGTTTTAACGAACCGGGATGCAACCGGTACAGGAGAACCCTGGCCATCCCGAAGACATAGACCTGTTTGTAGAAAGAGCGCAGGTTGACACGGCGTTTGTGATACACAAAAGCGTCGGGGAAGAGCGTTACCATAAATCCCGCTTCACGGATACGGATACTCAAATCAATGTCTTCGCCATACATGTCTTTAAATCCTCCCACTTTCCGGTAGACATCCTGCGAGAAGCCCATGTTGAAGGTGCGGGGAGTGAATGTCTCCAATCCTTTCCGGCTTCCCCTGATGCCGCCGGTCGTCAGGAAAGAGGTCATCGAATAGTTGATCGCTTTCTGCATGAGGGTAAACGACTGATGCGCTTTGTCCGGCCCGCCGTAACAGTCGGCTTTCGTCTTGTCCAGGCAGTCCGTTACTTTCTGGAAATAGTCCGGAGGGATGATGCAGTCCGAGTCGAAGAAGACCAGGTACTTTCCCGAAGCCCGTTCCATACCGTAGTTGCGTGTCAGGCTGCGCCCGCTATTCGGCTTGGAGAAATAGCGTATGTCAAGGAGCGTTTCATACGCCTTGACGACGTCGTCGCAGCAGACGGTAGAGCCGTCTTCTATGATGACGACTTCAAAGTCCGTACAGGTCTGGTGCGTCAGGCTTTCCAGCAGCTCCCGGACTTCCGCCGGACGATTGTATACCGGTATGATAATCGAATAGGTGCTCATCTCTTTCGCCAGGCTTGCCATCCCGACCATCCGAGTATGGCGACTAACAACAACAAAATCAGGAACGAGCTGAAAGACGCCACATAGGCGGCGGCAATATACCGGTCGGGCAGAAACTCAAAGACAATCGTATGCTCGCCGGCAGGAACACGCATGGCGCGCAGTATCCAGTCGGCACGGAAATGAGAGGCCTCCTGTCCGTCGATCTTCACTTTCCAGCCCGGCTGGTAATAGACTTC
>JAISQD010000078.1 GCA_031274415.1 Tannerellaceae bacterium
GTGATGGTACTGTCTTTTTCGACAACGCCCTGAAGGGTTACTCTTTTTCTGTCATTTTTGTCCCAGTCGTTGTATCGGTTGTTCTTTTTAAAATATGCAACAGCATCAAGTAATTGTGCTGGCTTATCCGGTACATCATAAACTGTCGTATCATCAGGCATATAATGGCTTTCATTAGGCCTGTCGATTATGCCGAAGCATCTCAACGATACAAGTAGTAATAACGCCATTCCTAAAATAATCTTTTTTCTCATATTTGGTTGTTTTTCATTCCTTTATGTATAAAATGTAGACAAATATACAAAAAAATCCATCATATATACTATGTTTCTTGTCAATAAGTCATTTCGTGGTACATTTAATATATACGCCTATCCCACACAGGAAAACAACCGCTATCCATCAGAGCGATATGCCCTGTCCGGTTTTCACCTGAACCTTGCACTACGCGCCGATATCAGTTTACACAACTTTGGCAGGTCGCAATAACTGCCCGACTTAGCAATCCCATTCTGAGAGCGGTAATTCCTCCGGGACGGCCTAATTCCCTCTTTTTTGAGCCGTAAACCATTTAGTATCAAAACAAAAAGAAAAAAGAGAAGAAAAAACGTTTTTAATATTTATTTCGTTTTCCCTTCTCTAACGAAGAATAATTTTGATTTGTTCACAAAGAAGACGCTATATTCTATATGCCCAAAATCCTTCTTTTTTCAATTAAATTCGTATCTTTATGCGGTAATTTAAACTGGAAAAATGATGGAAGCAACAGTATTAAATCCGATTCAGAAGATGAAACAATATAATTTATGAAACCATTAATTAAATATAGAGGCGGAAAATCCAATGAAATTCCCCATATCGAAAAGCATATACCAAGGTATAAAGGTCGATATATTGAACCATTCTTCGGTGGCGGGGCTTTGTATTTCCATTTAGAACCGAAACAAGCTATCATCAATGATATAAATTCCAAATTGATGGCCTTTTATATTGGCGTCAAAAACAATTATTCGGAATTGCATAGTGAACTTGCTGAATTAGAAAAAACATACGAAGCCAACCGCAGGCAATTTGATGCATTAAAACAGCAAACGCCCAACGAACGGGTTGAGGATAAGAATGAAGCATTATACTATCAAATTCGTGATATGTTCAACGACCTGTCCGATAAAAAATATTCCGATGCCCTGCTTTATTTTTTTATTAACAAAACAGCCTATTCAGGCATGATACGCTACAATTCAAAAGGGGAATTTAATGTACCTTTCGGGCGATATACGCATTTAAACACTTCATTGGTAACAAAAAAGCACAGTGATTTGTTGGCAAATGCCCAAATATATAACAAAGATTACAAAGACATTTTCGACATGGCGGAAGCTGACGATTTCATGTTTTTAGACCCTCCGTATGATTGTGTATTTTCCGATTATGGTAATGAAGAATACAAGGATGGTTTTAACGACGAATGTCATATTAGTCTTGCCAATAATTTTAAAAATCTGCCATGTAATGCGTTACTGGTAATTGGAAGAACACCGCTAACCGAAAAATTATATGGCGATATGATCATTGACGAATATGCAAAAAACTATTCCGTTAATATTCGTAACCGGTTTAAATCGATAGCTACTCATATATTGGTCGCCAATTACAAAACAAATTATAAAACACTTTTTCCCGATCAAGAATACGCAATAGCATATTGATATGGCACGAATTGACAGCAAAGTATTGTTTATCACAACTTCCCCAAGAACTCCGTTTCGGATGATTCCCGAAATTGACTTGCTGAATACCCATTTTGCAGGTAGGAAATGGAATACCGAAACTCAAACGGCATTTATGCAACTCTTGCGGGAAGAAAACTTTTTCAATGGCGAAGGCGTAAACGACCCTGCATTCAGTGCGAGGGACAGAATTAACAGAGCGCCGAAAGCATTGGGGTTTGTTGCACTGTCGCCCGTTATTGGTTTAACACCCGCAGGAAAAGCACTGATACAAAGCAAGCGAAAGGAAGAAATCTTTTTACGGCAGCTTTTGAAGTTTCAACTGCCATCTCCCTATCACAAGCCTACGGATAAAGCCGCTGCATTTTGGCTCAAACCCTCTCTTGAAATTTTTCGCCTAATTCGTCATTTCGGCTCATTAAAATTTGATGAGTTAATGATATTTGGCATGCAATTAGTTGATTATCGCTTGTTTGATCATATCGTTTCAAAAATAGAACAGTTCCGGACTGCCAAAGCGCAAACCGAACAAAACTATAAATCATTCAGGAACGAATATCTGACCACAGAACTGAAAACAATTTACAGTGAAGAAATCACATCAGGTATTACGAAAACGCGGGAAAGTAATGACGTTTCACTTGCAAAATTCCTGCAAACAAAGGCAAGCAATATGCGTGATTACACCGATGCTCTGTTTCGTTATTTAAGGGCAACCGGACTTGTAAATATTTCGCATGTAGGAAAATCCATATCCATAGCGCCCGAAAAGCTTCAGGAAGTCGATTACTTTTTAGCGCATACAGATAGAGAACCATGTTTTGTTGATGATGAAAAAGCGTATTCGCACTATCTGGCTAATCCGGCAATTCCACAATTATTTACCGATAATAAAGATTTATTGCTTGCAAAAATTCAGAGTGAATTTTCTTATATAAAGGTAGATCGTACGTCCTCAATCACAGAATTAAAGGATATTCTTTACGATGAGATAAGCAGGCGCAAAGAAGCAATTATAAATGAACAAATTATCGAAATAAAAGATTATCATTTGTATGACAACATACATGCTACCTTCAACCAAATAATGGATAAATCGCTGTACGATGCACCTTTGATATTGGAATGGAACACTTGGCGAGCTATGACTATGTTGGATGGCGGACAGGTAACAGCCAATCTGAAATACGATGATTTCGGGAATCCGATGTCCACAGCGCAAGGTAACGTGGCAGATATTGTCTGCGATTATGGGGATTTCGGTTTAACAGTAGAAGTAACCATGCAAATGGGACAACGCCAATACGAGATGGAAGGCGAGCCTGTAACTCGACATCTTGCTAAATTGAAGAAAGAAACAGGCAAACCGTCTTATTGTCTTTTTATTGCTCCCCAAATAAATGAAGCTTGCATCGCTCATTTTTATGCGCTGCATAAAATGAATATTAGCTACTATGGCGGTGTTTCGACAATTGTACCGTTACCTTTGAATATCTTTCAAAAAATGATAGAAGATTCCTATAAAGCTGCATATACACCGCAACCACAGCAAATAAAGCAATTTTTTGAACGGTCGAATGAAATAGCAGCTGCAAGTGCAGATGAGAGGGCTTGGTATCAGGGGATTACAAATGAAGCTTTGAATTGGTTAAGATAAACGAAGAAATCAAAAACTTAACGGAAGATGACATCTCAAATTTATCTAAACCGGACTGAATAAATATCGTAAACCGGTGTCACTTTCTTATGTCGAACTCATGTTCTTTTAGTATTTTTGTTTTGGCGGATTGTAACCTGCGGGCTGAATTTGCGTCTGTTATATAGATGGAATGGTATGCTGATACATATTATATTCAACGAATACAGAAAGGGGACAACGCTTCTTTTGGCTGTCTTTTGGATCGATATAGCCGTCCGGTTTATTCGCTGATTGTCAGAATCTGCCGGCGGGATCCGCTCTTTACTGGACGGGTGTGCTGCCGCCTCCTTCGTTGCTTCCCCCGCTTTTCGCGTCGTCGTTGATGATGCCGCGGCGTACCTTCTTGATGCTATCCTTTAACGTACCGAAGGTATACGATACGCGGAGGCGGAATTCGCGCATGGGGTAATAGTTCGTAGTCTTTTGATAGAATGCCGGATCGTCGGTTGTCTGGTCGAATTTCATGTATTGCTGAAACGGACTGTGGCACGACAATCCGATGGTCAGCTTATCTTTAAGTAATTTTTTGTTCACCGAAATACCATGAAACGTATAGGGACTTCCCTTGCTTTGCAGTTGTACCCATGGCGAGGCGTACCCTCCGTATATGGTTGCGCTGAAATTGGCCGGCAGCTTAAACTGTGCGTCCAGGAAACTGCGCCCCATGAATCCACTGTTTGATATGCCGCGGGAGCTGTTCATATCGACATAATCCAATCCCCCGTTGAACGAGATAGTGAACAGCGATACGGGATTCCACCTGGCGTAGACGAAGAGGCCTGCTCCCTGGTTTTTACCTAAATTTTCGTAGGTGCTTTCGGTAATGCCTGTCTCGTCGTTGATAAAGATATACTGCTCGATGGCATTGTTTACAAAGCGGTAACTGGCGTTCAGGTTGAGGTTGAACTTTTGTGTAAACATGCTGTAATTCAGATTAAACCCGTGGCTCTTTTCCGATTCGAGATTCGGATTGCCATAGGAGATGCTTTGCGGGTTGTTTCTGTTTACATACGGGTTCAGGTACCAGATGCCCGGACGGGAAATGCGCATGTTGTAGCCAAAGCGGATCTGCTGGGTCATGTTGATCTGATAGGAGACCGTCGCATTGGGGACAAGATCGAAGAAGTTGGTGTTGAAATTCTGATCCGTCTCTTTAGCATACGCGACGTTCAACGCCGTACCTTCGGCGCGTACCCCTGCTTTTGCGGAGAATTTATTGAACTTGACGGCGTAGGTAAAATAGGCCGAATAGATGTGTTGCGTATGTTTGAAGTCACTCATCGGGCGAGGCATATCCTTCCATTCGTTCGTCTGCTCGTTGAGGATGCGTTCGAGCGTTTCGCTACTGCTTTGCCGCATGATATATTTTAGCCCGCCCTCCAGTGTCTGGTCTTTGACGGTCGGGGTGGTGTAGTCGATCTGTGCGGTATGCTCTTTGGTGGAAGCGTCGTTGGTATTCCACTTGGGATATTCGTCGGCATAGGGGACGTCGAGGACATTCAGCAGGTAGGTATGGCTCTCGTTGTCGCTCGGCGCATAGCTGAACCGGTAGGAGAGGGTCAGCAGTTCGTCTTTTTTCTTTGTCGAATGTTGGAGGTCTACATTGATGTCGGTCGAGCCGAACGTCTGGATGGCGGTACTCTCCTGATCGTAGCTATAGGACGGCAATGCGCCCGCAGACTGCGCTTCAAAGGCCGAATGAATTTTCTTCCGGTTTTTGAAATTGCCGTTAAAGAGGTTCGCCCCTACGCTGATCAGGTTCAGTGTATCCAGCTCGTAGCTGGCTTCGAGCGTACCGAACTGCATGGGGCCGGTGTTGATGTTTCTTCCGCTTTGCCTGATTGTGCTGGCGAAATTGCCGTAATTGGTGCGTTCCAGTTCGTAGTCACCCCATGGACGGTTGTTGCGCCGGTAATTATAGTTGGCGGTAAGCCCCAGTTTTCCCGCTTTGGTGGTGACATTCCCCCCTGCGCTGAAGCTTCCCTGTGTCGAGACTTCGCTGTTTACCGTACCGGTATAGCCTTGCAATGCGTTTTTTGTCGTGATGATATTGATGATCCCCCCGACGCCCTCCGCATCGTATTTCGCGCCCGGGTCGGTGATGATTTCAATATTCTTGACCGAGCTTGCCGGCATGCTTTTCAGTACATCCGACGCATTGTTGGAGGATAGCATATTCGAGGGTTTGCCGTTGAGGTAAAACTTGAAATTGCTCGACCCTTTCAGTTGGACTTGATCTTCGCCGTCTACCGTGACCATCGGCACTTTGCGCAGCATTTCCAGCGTTGTATTCGTTTTCGCCTCAGGGTCGTCTTCCAGGCTATACGTTATTTTATCTATGTCGATTTTCACCAGGGGCTTTTGTGCGGTGACGGTGACTTCGCCCAGCCGCTGGTCATCTTCCTGCATCAGGATTTTCCCCAGGTTCGCTACCTTTTTGCTGTCGGAGACGGAGAAGAGCCGCTTCACCGGCGCCTTTCCGATCGACTGCATGGAAAGGAGATAGTCCCCTTCGGCAGCCAGCGTGGTTTCAAACCGCCCGTTTTCGTCGGCGGCCAGTAGTTTAACAGGTGTCTGTGGGGTAGCGGCAAGCGCGATGCTCAACGTCACGTAGGGAACTGTTTCATTCGTCAGCGAATCAATCACTTCGCCCTTAACGGTAAAGCGGTTGGATTGTGCGTGAAGGGAGAGTGTAAAAAAGAGCAACAAGAAGAGAGAACAAACTTTTTTTTCCATGCTGTGTTAGATATTAAATGAGACACTATATCTTTCTCGCCGAAAGACGCTACAAAAATATCAAAATACACTGGGGATGAGTGGTCATAAATACTAAAGATACATAAATAATTCATAAGTTTGGACGGGAACGGAATAAACCGTTATTTTTGTGTGGTGACTAACCGCGAAAGGAAACAGACAATTAACAGTGATAGTTTATGAAACAGGTTATTGGTATTTTAAGTATGTTGTTAGGTATGATATGCAGTATGAACGCGCAGGAATCAAACGTAATGAAGCTGGTTGCGCCGGCAAAGAGCGGCGGCAAACCGATGATGCAGGTATTCAACGACCGCCGGTCGGGGCGTGAATTTGCCCCCGGCAAACTGAATCCGCAAGACCTCTCCAACCTCCTTTGGGCGGCGAACGGGATCAACCGTGCGGATGGCAAACGGACGGCTCCGTCTTGCCGGAATTTCCAGGAAGTGGAGGTCTATGTCCTCCTGGAAGAGGGCGCTTATGTGTATGACGCAAAAGGGCATGCGCTCAACCTGGTGGCTACGGGCGACCACCGCGCCGCCATCGCTGCCGGGCAGGATTTCGCGAAAACGGCGCCGGTGGGCATCGTGCTGGTGGCGGACTTGTCCCGTTTCGGCGGCGAGATCAACGAAGAGGTCAAGCTGATGGCTTCGGTCGACGTCGGTATCGTCTGCCAGAATATCAACATAGCCTGCGCCGGACTGGGATTGACGACCGTTCCCCGCGCATCTATGGACAAGGCGGCGCTGAAAAAGATCCTGGGGCTGAAAGATACGCATCTTCTGCTGATGAATAACCCGGTAGGTTATCCGAAAAAATAACGATGATGCCGGTTTTTATTCTCGTCGCCCTCAGCGTATACCTTAGTGGAAATGTCTATGTCTTTATCCGTGGCTGGCAGGCTGTTTCAGGGTTGCCGGCCGGATGGAGGATTGCGTTTTGCGTCGTTTTCTGGCTGCTCGCCCTCTCTTTCTTTTCTTTTATAAAACTGAGAGACGGGAGTCTTCCCGATACGCTGTCGCACTATCTGTACCAGGTGGGGACGGGGTGGCTGGCTTTCGTCTTATATATGGCCGCCTGCCTGCTGGTCGTCGACCTGTTGAAGCTTTTCCATATCCATTATGCCTATAGTTTTTATGTCGCACTGGCGCTGACGTGCTGTGCGTTGTGCTACGGCTATTGGCATTACCGCCATCCGGTGGTCAACCGGGTGGATATCGCCATCGGGAAGAGGATTGATTCGCCGGTCAAGCAGCTGAAAGTCGTCGCCCTCAGCGACCTCCATTTAGGTTACGGGACGGATAAAGCGGCGTTGGCAGCGTATGTCAGGCTGATTAACGCCCAGAAAGCAGACCTGATCCTGATCGCCGGCGACTTGGTCGACAACAGCGTCGTCCCGCTCCAAAAACAGCGCATGGAGGAAGAGCTTTCCCTTTTGCAGGCCCCTCTGGGCATCTATATGGTACCGGGCAACCATGAGTATATCAGCGGGATAGAGCCGTGCGTGGAATTTCTTCGCCGGACGCCTGTCCGCCTCTTGCAAGACTCGGTGGCGACGCTCCCCAACGGGATTCAGCTCGTCGGGCGCGACGACAGGAGCAACCGCGCCCGCCGGCCTCTCTCCTCATTCGCAGCGGCTATCGACGCGTCCCGGCCGGTTATTTTGCTGGATCACCAGCCCTACGAACTGGACGAGAGCGCAGCCGCAGGCATCGACCTGCAGATCAGCGGGCATACGCATCACGGGCAGGTATGGCCGGCTACGCTGCTCGCCGACCGGTTGTTTGAACTGAGCCATGGCTACCTGCGGAAAGGGGATACGCACTTTTACGTCTCCTCCGGCCTGTCCCTCTGGGGACCGCCTTTCCGTATCGGTTCGGACAGCGAACTGGTTGTATTTAACCTCACTTTTGATTGAATTTTACGTATGAAAGTATTTCTCGAATCCATTGTTGCGCAATTGCTGCTCAACCCCTATATTTTCCTGCGGGGCTACCAGGCTATTCCGGCGAAGAAAAGCTGGCGTATCCCCTACGTCCTCCTTTTCGCCGTTGAGTTGCTGACCTATTTTACCGGCTACTTTTTCAGGAAGGTACTGCCGGACGACGTCATGATCTTGATCCTTCAGTATTGCGGCGCGTGGTATGTTTTCCTGCTCTATACGACGATGGCTTTGCTGGCCGTCGAGCTGGCGAGGCTCTCCAACCGGCTGTATAAATGGTACCCCCGGTGGGTCGTCCCGCACTGGAAAGCGGTGAAGCTCACGCTGTTTTTTGTTATTTCGGCAGGGGTGGGCGGATTGCTGGCCTGTGCCTACCATACCGTCGCCCATCCCGTCGTGACCCATGTCCACGTCACGCTCCCCAAGGGGACGGGCAGCCTGGATAGCCTGACGGTCGTCATGATGAGCGACCTGCATATCGGCGAAATCATCGGGAAAAAGATGGTACAAAAATATGTGGCGCTCAGCAACGGGCAATCCCCCGATATGGTCGTGCTGGTGGGGGATATTATGGATTACGAATCCCGCCATGCGGAAAAGGCGCGTATCGAAGAGGATCTGCAACGGTTACAGGCCCCTTTGGGCGTATATGCCGTGTATGGGAACCATGAATACCGCGCCAACCGGCACGCCAAAAAGCGTTGGCTGCAAAAGACCGGCGCGACGTTGCTGGTGGATTCGACGCTCTCGATCGCCGACGCGTTCTACCTGGTAGGCCGTGACGACCGCACCAATAAACGGCGCGCCCCCCTGCACACCCTGATGCAGGGGATAGACGCCGGCAAACCGGTGATCGTCCTCGATCACCAGCCCTGGTCGTTCGCTGAAATGAATATGAATAACGTGGATCTTGGCTTGTGCGGCCATACCCACAACGGGCAGTTGTGGCCTTACCCCTTATTGATGAAGCTGATCTATGAGTGTCCTTACGGGTATTACCGGAAAGGGCCTACCCAGTTTTATGTCTCGTCAGGCATTGGCATTGCCGGCCCGCCCTACCGCGTAGGGACAGTCTCCGAACTGGTCGTCCTGCATATCCGCTTTGCCGGCTAACCCGCCGCCTTTTCCCGTGCCGCCCGGCGCGTGCGTCTTCTTCCTCAGCGTCTCCTCTTCTCCCGCCGCCGGAGCTTGTAGGGTTTTCCCGATCAGCTCGGGATCCGCCAGGATGTCGAGCGCCTTTCTCAACACGTCATCCTCTTTCAGGTTGTAGATCAGTTCGCCTTTCTGGTAATAATACCGCTTGACGATCTCCGCCGCCATGACGCGCTTTATCTGCTCCCTGAACCGGTCGAAGTCGTGATCCAGGTTGGGCGTCAGCCCGGCTTCCAGCGCCTTGAATATCTCGGCATTCGTTTCCATATACCCCTCAAATTCGGCTACCTCTTTCAGGCTCTTCAGGTATTTCACGCTTTGCCGGTCGTAGCTGAAATCTTTCTCTTTGGCGTAGGCCTTAAACGCCTCGAAGTCGGCGTCCGTCACATCGAAGCTTTCTACCGGCGGGATACTCTTATGCGCTTGTACCCAGTCGGTAACGAAATCGAACAACACATAGTCGTTCAGCAGGTAATACATCAGGGTGGGGATTTTAGGCTCTTCCACCTCAAACTCCGGACGGATACCGCCCCCGTCGCGTACCGGACGGCCTTTGGAGGTATAAAACACCGTAGTGAGGCTGTCGGGAATGGCGGCAACGCTGCCGTCGGCCTCGCGGTGCGTATAGTCAATCTGCTGGATGCAACGCCCGCTCGGTATGAAGTATTTGCTCATGGTAATTTTCAGGCTCCCGTTGTAAGGCAGTTCACGCGGGCTTTGTACCAGCCCTTTCCCGAAAGAGCGTTGGCCGATCAATACGGCGCGATCCATATCCTGCAATGCGCCGGAAACGATCTCGGCTGCCGAGGCGCTGTTCTCGTTGATCAGTACCGCAAGGGGGATAACCGTGTCGGCAGGCTCGTTCGACGTCCTATATATCCGGTCCCACTGGCTGATTTTTCCTTTGGTCGATACCACCTCTTTCCCTTTCGGCACAAACATATTTACGATCTGGACGGCGCTTTCGAGCAATCCTCCGCTATTGTTGCGCAGGTCGAGGATCAGGGATTGGATATGGTGGTTCGTCTTGAGATCCTCAAAGGCGGCCTTTACCTCCTGTGCGCTTTTGTCGGTAAACCCTTTCAGGTAGATATAGCCCACGTTGTCGCCCCGTACGCCGTAATAGGTGACCTGGCCGGTCATGATCTGCTTACGGGTGATCTCTACCGTGTGGGGCTTTTTCTTTCCGGGCGTCTGCACGCGGAGCGTCATCTTGGTGTTGGGGACGCCTTTCAGCAGTTCGCTGACCCTTTCGCTTGTCGCCTTTTCCACATTGATGCTGTCGATCGCCAGGATACGGTCTCCGGCTTTCAGTCCGCTCAGCGCGGCCGGCATCCCCTCGAAAGGCTCTATGACGATGACGCCCTCGTCCCGCTGACGGATATAGGCGCCCATACCGCCATACTCGCCGGTAGTCATCATTTTCAGTTTGTCCATCTCCTGTTCGGGAATGTATTCCGTATAGGGGTCTAGCCCCGCCAGCATGGAATTGATCCCGCGGCGGACGGTTTTTTCCACATCAACGGAATCGACATAAAACAATTCCACCTCCTTTACCAGGGCATTGAAAATGTCCAGGTGCTTGCTGACTTCAAAGCGGTTATCCTGTTGCGCCTGCATGGGGGAGAAGCTTCCGCTTATGGCCAGCAGGCTGAGAATGGTGACGATACCGCTGCGGTAAATGCGTTGATACATATCTTTTATCTTTCTATTTTTGTTCATTTTTCGTGTAAATATAGGGAATAAACAGGCGGCCTATGGTAAGATACCGCTTACTTTTAACTTTATTTGTCTCCACCGGTCGTCGGGGATCTGCGCTCCGGTGACGCCGATCACCTCTCCCGCCAGCAATGCGCCGATGCGTGCCGACTGTTCCAGCGTGGCGCCGCGGGATTGTCCGAACAGGAATCCGGCGGCAAAACTATCCCCGGCGCCCGTCGTGTCGACAGGCTCTCCGCCCTCCGCCGCCACCTGTATGATGTCGCCACCCTTAGCCGCCAGCGCCCCCTCTTTTCCCATCGTAACGACCGCCGTCTCCGCCATTGCCGACAGCGCCCTGACCGCTTCGGCCGGTTTCAGCCCCGTAAACGCCTCCGCTTCGCTTTCGTTGGAGAAAAGGAGATCGACATATCCGGGGATCAGCTCGTCGAGCAGGTGTCTAAAGGCATTGACGATGTTGAAGTTGGACAAGTCCAACGCGATCTTCAACCCCAGCTGTTTCGCCTTTTCCATCGCCGAACGTACCAACGCCTCATTGACCAGCAAATACCCCTCTATATAGATGTAATCGTACGGGCGCAGCATCTCCTCCGTGATATCATCGGGGGTAAGCGTCGGGGCGGGGCCGAGGAAAGTCCCCATCGTCCGCTCCCCATCGGGGGAGATCAGCACCGTACAGCATCCGGAAATCCCCTCCGCTTTCACAATATAGGGCGTCACCTGTGCGCTGCGCAACGCCTCTTCGTAATAGGCCCCCATCGCATCGGAGCCGATCTTTCCGGCAAAACCGGCGTCCACTCCCAGCCGTGCCAGCGTGCGCATGGTATTGCACGCCGATCCACCGGGCGCCTGGCTTCTTTCCAGGTGTGCCTGTGCGTGTTGAATCAGCCTCATCTGCCGTTCGTCGATCATCTCCATCGCCCCTTTTGCCATGCCTGTTTGGGAGAGCGTTTCGTCGCCGTCCAACTTCAGCAGGATATCCACCAATGCGTTCCCTAACCCCAGTATACTCATCTTCTTCACTTTTTTTCGGCAAAGATATTGCATATTTGGAAAAAACCTGTACTTTTGCAGAGCATTTGAAAAAGGGGGGGGGTGAAAACTCCCGCCAAAGCCGCAAGATTCTTCCTTAGCTCAGTTGGTTAGAGCATCTGACTGTTAATCAGAGGGTCCTTGGTTCAAGTCCAAGAGGAAGAGCAAAAACGAGAGAGGGTTACCCATAGGTACAACCCTCTCTCGTTTTTTTGTTCCCTTATTATCTGATGGTAGAGGCTGTCCGGAAGTCGATTTGTAATCCAGAGTATGCATACTCTTTCCAAAAAGTATGCATACTCTTTCGGGAAAGTATGCATACTCTTTCGGGAAAGGGTGCACCCAGTCATGTTCGGAAGAAGTATCAACGATTGCGGATTGCGTTGATTCCGTCATTGCGAGTACCCAATAAACCAGGTTTATCAAAAAGGGAAATGACGGCGATAGCAATCCCGTTAGGGGGACCGAGCGGGAGAACGTCATGTCGACCGAGCGCAGCGAGTGGAGA
>JAISQD010000132.1 GCA_031274415.1 Tannerellaceae bacterium
ATTTTAGTCCGGGTTTGTTTTTTATCTTCCCACCCCCTGCTTTGTGTCTGTTCTTGTTGAACATTGATGGATGAATAAGTCAATTTATGACGGCAAATAGCACTTACTTCCAACTTCTGTCTGACACCCTCAATAATAGAGGGCGTAAGAAATTGCTGACTAAACGTTTTACTATCCCTTACTGCCGTCCAAGGTTTTATGAAACCAAACGGACCTGAATATTTTATTATGTAATACATATTCGTTCTCTCCCTTTTCCTTAATATATCGCACCAAATCCGATTCCGGTTGAATTTCCCAGGCCTACGTTCCATGCAAAGGCTTTTGTTTCAGGTTTTCCCTCCATGATTACCGGACACAGGTTTACTCTGTTTTTAATTCCCCTGTAATCAATCACTTTCGTTCGTTTGTCGGAAGACGAGGTGTCAAATCTTATTTTAAAGCTTTCATCTTCAGGCAAACCGGCTATTCTCATTTTGTGCAACAAAGTTTCTTCCAGAAACGTTCCGGCATCTTTGTCTTCAAATGTATAATGAGTATCTATCTCACCCTCATAACGACGAACAAAGATAGGGCTTGCCCATTGAAAGACTGTCCTATCGCTTAAGTCAGGGGTTTCTTCAATGCTCACATCTGTGACTTGCATGCCAAAACACATTCCGGGATCTTTCATAATGGTTCTTACGACCTGCCTCAAATGCTCATCATCGTAGAAACTCAGAAAAAGCGTTGCGCCATTGGGGTAGTTTAAGCCGTGTTCGTTGGCTTCGGCATTCATTAGCCAAGAAAAAGAATAGAGGGCGGGATTCCCATGCAATTCATTTATGCCAAGCCATTTGTGAAGCGTACCTACCAATTTGGGCTGGTAATTAAACGAGACTAATCGCTCGTTTGGGGTCGTGTGAAGATGTATTCTCATGTGTGTTTTCTTTTTTACCGGGTAAAGATATGTGTTTTTTTAATGAAATAACAAATATTTTCACCTCGCTTTCAAATACACCGCCACTCCGACTTGTCGTTCGGGATATGCATCGGGGGAGAGGCGGTTGATGTATGCTTCGAAGATATTTTTGTAGCCTTGTTCGAAGAATAGACTGAATAGTTCGTTCTTTTCGCGGGAGATAAATCCTATTTTCTCTTCCCCGAAATAGATGGCTACTGCGTTGGGGTCGAACTTATTTTCCGGTTCGGCAACCAACTGCAAAGAAGCGCCGACTTTTAGCTGGGTGAAAACGATCGGGCCCTCATAATAGGTGAACCCGGCAATCTCGAAGTGTGTTACATGTTTTCTTGTCATCATATTGTTTTTCATTTTATGATGCAAAGAACCTATTTTGTTTTGACAACTTATGACACAGACGAATTATTTTTCAATGACGTAATTCTTTTTTGGATATACTCTTTGAATTTCTCATCTCCCATGATTTCGATATCGTGTAGCAACCCTATGACAAAGCGTCCTACTCCGTCGTAGCTGCATACGTCCGTTTCCAGGATGTATTCATTATCGGAAACTTCTGTCAGGAATTTTTCTGAGAGCGGGTATTCTTCCATTAATAGTGAGGCGGAAAACAAACCCATACGTAATTTGACGGGATAGGTATTGAAGATACTGATACGGAAAATGTCCATTTTTCCGGCATGATGTTGGGTTTCGTACAACCAATCATCAGAAAGTGGAATCACTTTTTCTATACGGGAAAGTTTGAACAACAGGTTTTCCCGTTTCTCACCAATATCTGTTACGGTATATCGATTATTAGCCGTCAGCAGTTTCATTAGCCGGAGGAGGCGTTCTATCTTAGGTTGATCCATTTCCGGTTAGTTGTTATGGTGCGACACATTCTACCATTCCGAAGCCTAAGCTGCCTTTTTCGCCGGCTCCGGCTTCGTACATTATTTCCAGGAGTTGGGGGTCGGCTTTCAGGGTGAAATGGAAATGGTATCCCCTGACTTTTGTTCTTTCGCTTGGGCTGTCGGCTTTTATGGTGATAAGTTTAGACTTGGGTGGGGATAATAGCTTAAATTCAAAAGCGGGATCTCCGGCAAAAGATTCCTGATAAAATGCGCGGTATTTTTCTTTCAGGTTATTGACCAATAACTGACCGTAATTTTCGGCTTCGGGTGAAAGGAAGGTTTCTTGTTGGACAGTGATTGTAATAAACCGGCCGTATCGCTCAATAGCGAAAGGCGGTCGGCAACGGGTTTGACCTGGGCAATCGTCAGGTTGGAGAAGGTGAATAGAATAAGAGACCTCCACATGGGAGGTCTCTTAACTCTTTTTGCCGCATTTTCCTTATAATCCTTTTCCGTGGCAATTCTTGTATTTCTTTCCGCTACCGCAGGGGCAGGGATCGTTCCGCCCTACCCGTTTTTCGGCGCGAACCGGCATTTGGGGCTGGGAAGGTTGCGGTCCCATGGGGGGACGCTGCGCATCAGCCGAAGCACGGCTGTTCGTGATATCGCTCTTTTCCGTGCGGTAACGGCTCATATCCTGGCGCCTTTCCTGCATGGCTTGTTGTACGGCTACGCGGCGGCCACCCTGCTGTTCGCCGGCATCTTCCTTCACGGGGATTTGTCCGCGCATCAGGATTCCTGCCGTCTTACGGTTCATCGCATCCACCATTGACTTGAACAGGTTGTAGGATTCCAGCTTGTAGATTAATAAAGGATCTTTATTTTCGTAGCTGGCATTCTGTACGGAGTGGCGCAGTTCGTCCATTTCGCGTAAATGCTCTTTCCATGCCTCGTCTATCGTATGCAGGATGATGGATTTCTGGAACGCTTTGGTGATGGCTTTGCTTTCCGTTTCATACGCCTCTTTCAGGTTACAGGAGATGTTGTACATCCGTTTACCGTCGGTGACGGGGATCAGGATATTTTCGTACATCGCCCCTTGTTGTTCGTAGACCTGCCGGATCACAGGGTTGGCGACCTGCGTCATCCGTTCCATGCGGCGTTTAAACAGCTTCAAGGCTTCGTCGAAGAGGTTGTCGGTCAGCTTTTCCGGTTTGGTTTCCCTAAATTCGGCTTCAGAGAACGGGTTTTCCATCGCAAATGTGCGGAACAGCTCCAGCCGGAATCCTTCGTAGTCCGCGCTTTCCACATGCTGTTCGACAATCGCCGTCGAGTTGTCGTAGATCGTATTCAGCACATCCAGCCCGATCCGTTCGCCCATCAGGGCATGACGGCGGCGGGTATAGATCACGTTACGTTGCGAGTTCATGACGTCGTCGTATTCCAGCAGTCGTTTACGGATACCGAAGTTGTTTTCTTCCACCTTTTTCTGCGCCCGTTCCACCGACTTGCTCAGCATATTGTGCTCCAATACTTCCCCCTCCTTAAAGCCCAGACGGTCCATCAGTCCGGCAATCTTTTCGGTAGCGAACAGACGCATCAGGTCATCCTCGAGCGAGACAAAGAAGACAGAAGAACCGGGGTCTCCCTGCCGTCCCGAACGTCCGCGCAACTGTCGGTCTACACGGCGGCTTTCGTGCCTTTCCGTCCCGATAATCGCCAACCCTCCAGCCGCTTTCACGTCGGGCGAAAGTTTGATGTCGGTACCACGTCCGGCCATATTCGTTGCAATCGTTACCATTCCTTTTTTACCGGCCTGCGCCACAATTTCGGCTTCCCGCTGGTGTAGTTTGGCGTTCAATACGTTGTGCGGTATCTTACGCAGGGTGAGCATACGGCTCAGCAATTCGGATATTTCGACCGACGTCGTACCCACCAGGACGGAACGTCCCTCTTCCACCAATTGGCTGATCTCGCTGATGACGGCATTATACTTCTCCCGCTTCGTTTTGTAGATGCGGTCGTTCATATCGTTACGGATGATCGGGCGGTTGGTCGGGATGACGACGACATCCAGCTTGTAGATATCCCACAATTCGCCGGCTTCCGTCTCTGCCGTACCGGTCATACCGGACAGCTTATGGTACATACGGAAATAGTTCTGCAGCGTGATCGTGGCGAACGTCTGTGTGGCGGCCTCTACCTTTACGCGCTCCTTTGCCTCGATCGCCTGGTGCAGTCCGTCCGAATAGCGGCGTCCTTCCATGATACGTCCGGTCTGCTCGTCGACGATCATTACTTTGTTGTCGATCACCACATATTCGTCGTCTTTCTCAAACAGCGTGTAGGCTTTCAGCAGCTGGTTGATCGTATGTACGCGCTCGCTTTTGATCGAATAATTGGCGAGCATTTCATCTTTTTTTGCCTGCTTTTCCTCCTCTGTCCCGGCAAAGTTATCCACTTGCGAGAGTTCGGATGTGATATCGGGGAGAACGAAGAAATGGGGATCGTCCGAATTACCGGTCAACAGGTCAATCCCCTTATCCGTCAATTCGATGCTGTTGTTCTTTTCATCAATGACGAAGAACAGGTCGTCCGTCACCAGGTGCATGTTGCGCATATTCTCGGCCATGTATGTGGCTTCCGTTTTCAGCATGGAGGCTTTCACTCCCTGTTCGCTCAGGAACTTAATCAGCGCCTTGTTGCGGGGATTCCCTTTAAACGAACGGTAGAGCAGCAAACTGCCTTCCTCCACGACTTTCGGATCGCTTTCGGCCATTTTCTGTTTGGCTTCGGTCAATAGTTTTGTTGTCAGGTTCTTCTGTGCATTGACTACCACTTCCACGTTCGGGCGGAACTGTTCAAACAGCTGCTCCTCGCCGCGGGGGATAGGGCCGGAGATGATCAACGGCGTCCGGGCATCGTCGATCAGGACGGAGTCGACCTCGTCGACAATGGCGTAGTTGTGCTTCCGCTGTACCAGGTCGTTGGGGCTGATGGCCATATTGTCGCGCAAATAGTCGAACCCAAATTCGTTGTTCGTCCCGAATGTAATATCCGCGCCATAGGCGGCGCGCCGGGCGTCCGAATTGGGCTGGTGCTTGTCTATACAGTCGACCGAAAGCCCGTGAAACATATAAAGCGGCCCCATCCATTCCGAGTCGCGCTTCGACAGGTAGTCGTTCACTGTCACTACATGTACGCCGCTACCCGTCAGGGCATTCAGGAATACGGGGAGGGTAGCCACCAATGTTTTCCCTTCACCGGTCGCCATTTCGGCTATTTTCCCTTTGTGGAGGACAACCCCTCCGAAGAGCTGTACATCGTAATGGATCATATCCCACGTAATATCATTTCCTCCGGCCAACCAATGGTTTTGATAAATGGCTTTATCTCCCTCGATCCGCACGAAATCATGTTTTGTGGCCAGGTTGCCGTCGAACGGATTGGCGGTCACTATGATCTCTTCATTTTGTGTGAAACGGCGGGCGGTATCTTTGACTATCGAAAACACTTCGGGAAGGCATTCGTCCAGAATCACCTCCATTTTTTCGGTGATCTCCTTTTCTATTTTATCCACTTCCGCCCAGATTGCTTCACGCTCTTCCAGATCTTTCTCTTCGATACCGACGCGAAGTTCCGTCACTTTGGCGCGTTCATCCGCCACATACTCCCGGATACGCTGTTTTATTTCGTCCGTTTTCGCTCTCAGTTCATCGTTCGAGAGGGCTTCAATCGACGGATATACGGCCTGTATCTTCTTCACGTACGGGTCGATTTCTTTTAGGTCTCGCTGCGACTTATTGCCGAACAGCTTCGTCATAAACTCATTAAATCCCATGATATAGTCTTGTTTTTTATTATTTACTTGATGTTTGATAATTCAGGAAGAGGCAACTCCAGGGTGGCGTTCGGCGGACGAATCCGGAGTATGTGAGTGATGGTGGGAGCCACTTCAGTCGCCTTTACTTCGCGGTAAATATGTGCCGGCTTCAATCCGTTACCCATAAATATCAATGGCGTAATGACGGCATTATTGCGGACGACTTTTACCTTTTCGCCCGGCGTGTCGTTGTTGATTTTCCACCCCGGCTGGAGGGCGATGATCAGGTCTCCGCGGTCTAAGTGATGCGTCCCGTTACGGAAGCGGACTGTCCCTTCATTCCAGTCGCCGGTACGTAGGGCGCAATCGGTGGTGACCGACTGTACGCCGGAAAACTGCGCCACAAAGCCGGCCGCTTTCTCCTGGATGGTTTCCAAGTCCAGCTTCTCATCTTCGATGGCTTTCCTGTTGAGGTAAATCTGCCCGTTATAATAGCCGGTCACCCAGTTTTTCTGGCCGTATATGGCCATCAGGTACATGTTCAACAGGGCGACACAACGTTTGGGATGGAAATTCCCGCCATTCAATTGAAGCCCTTCGGGATAGCTTTCTTCACTCCTGTAATAGCCCGAACCGGTCAATACAACCAGCGTATTCTCCAGCCCTACTTTCTTGTCGATCGCATCCAGCAGTTCGGCAATATCCCTGTCCAACTGGTAGTACGCGTCCTGTATCTCCCTCGTATATTCCTTGTCCATCAGCCCCCGGTAATTACCGGCATAATAGGTGACCGACAGCATATCGGGACATGCGCGGGTACCGAACGCCCCATATTCGAGGAACTGCAACGCCAGGCGGTTGATCTCTTTGTTTACAATCGGGGATGTTTTCAGGTTGAGGTAGCAATCCGCTGCTTTTTCATTGAAGAGATAGCGGAACGGGATCTCGTCCAGTACATACGGAAAGGCCTGATACGTCTCCATCGGAAGGGAGGGCGCCCATACCATCTTGCTTAACCTGACCGACAGGGATTCCTGTCCGTTATTGTACCGGTCGACATACCAGGGAAGCCCTTTATAATAGGTCGTTGTCGCCCATTTCCCGTTGTAGTCATCCATCCAGAAAGCGCCATTCGCAGCGTTTCCTGCCGCGAGGATGGCGACTTCGGCGTCGGGCGCAATCGCATACACATCGCTTCTCCCTTTGGAGGCGATTTTCAGTTCATCGCCTACGGTAGAGGCATACAGTTTTTTCGGCGAGTAATTGTCGCGCGTATAATTCCCGAGAAAATCGGGATCATGCAGTATGGAGATCTCCTGGTCCCGGGCGAAGTCATACCGCTTTTCGCCCGTAATGCCATGGAAGCAGGGGTTACTGCCCGTGAACAACGTAGCAAATGCGCTTGCTTTATCGACATCGGAAAACTCAAAACGAATATTGTTATACACGATGCCCTGGTTCATCAGCCGTTTGAATCCGTTTTCTCCGAACGTATGATAAAAATAGTGCATATAATCGCCCCGCAACTGGTCTACCGTAATGCACACGACAAGTTTAGGGACAGGTTGCTGGGCATCCATATTCGTCACAACCAGCATGGCAATAAGCGATGTCAATAATCTTCTCATTCAATTCCCGATTTATATCTGTAAATACCATACCCCGACCTGAGCCACAAGCAGGCGACAAGCGGAATAAAAGCAATGTGAAACTCTTGGGGGATGGCATACCAGCCCAGGAGCATCAGCGTAAGCGTCGCAAAGTTAATAAAATGATAGTAATACGCAGCTTTTCCGCACTTTTTTACTGCAAAGAAAACAACGCCGGCCAAATGAAAGGGGTGCAACCAGACAAGCGACCAGTTCGGCCATGTCGCCGGATGCACCGAAACAAAGGCCAGGAAAAAGAGGACGACCCCGCCTGTCCCGGCCAGGAAAAACAGGATGCCGTCGACCGTACGGCTATACCTCCTCTTCCGCCATCCCCCAAAGGTCGTCAACAAAAGAGCGGCCAGAAGAGCCAGGCTACAGGCAAAAGGCGTCGCATATACCGGTGCGACCTCTTCGGGTATCGCTTCGGCCAGCTGGCGGGTATGCGACACGAGCGGGCGTTCCGGTTCGCCGGGTCTTACGATGGTCGCCTGTGCGAATGCCGCTTCGAGGTAGAGGGGCAGGAAGAGCTCTTCGTGCGGGGTGGCGATCCGGTCGGTAGGGCTTCCCAACGCCAGTTGGCAGCCGAAGATGAGCCAGGGCTTGTTCCTCATGCAGTGGTTAATCAGCCGGCGGAACGTCTGTGGCTGTGTCGTATGATGATAGGTCACGCGGCCATCGACCAGCTTTTCCACGAGGGCGACCGGCCGTGTCGCGCAGTTATCGAAAAAGAAGTTGTACCGGTAGACGCTGTTTTCCGGTTCGAGATTTGTCAGCAGGGCATCCCAGATCCGTTGTTTCTCCTCCTGGCGCAGGTTGAGCGTCTGTTCGGTCACCCCGCTTCCCCGCATCTGATACTCTACCAGATAATGCTTAAAATCATACGCTGCCAGCTTATAGTCTGTTTCGCCTTTGGCAAAACGGTAAATAAAATCCGACCGGCTGTAGTCAAATATCCCGTAATTAAATATCACGTCGATATCCTGTCCGGTATCTTTCACCCGTATGGCCGTATGGCCGTATACCGTAAAGACCGCCTCTTCCGAAGGCGTACTCGTCAGTATACTGATACAGGCTTCATCACTTAATACGGATTGGCTATACAGCGGGGAAATACAAAAAAACAAGGCCGAAAGAAATGCGATTTTCTTCATCATATCATGCTTCTTACCCGGAGGCCGGGATTGTTGTCCGCACAAAGATAGTAAATCTTATGCAGGTAATAAGCAATCCGCTATAGCTTAAAACCGCTCCACTAATATGGCGTATAACTTATCTATCATATAATAAGGAGGTCCCATTTCAAAGAAGTTGATATGAAATATATCGTCGTTTGTGTCGTCTAAGAGCCATATTTCATCCTTCTCTCTCGTTGTCATATATCCTGACCTGAGGTCTTGAGGCGTTGAATAGTTGTCTTCGGTAAACGAGGTTAGAATTAAATCCGTACTAAATTCCCCGTTTGGATATTTGTTGTCACGCTCGCCCGTCCAATAGCGGGTCAGGTTATAGAGGTATTTTGCCTGGTTTGCACCGGCAGGTTTAAAAGAATCAGTCATCCTGAATTGGGGGACAGACTCGTGCGAGTATGCATTATACAGGCCCAGAGAGACTTCTATGGACTTAATGGCTACGGATTTATCCGGCTTGGGGTTATTGTCGCTATACAGTATTTTCTTTATATCCGGATCTGCATCCTTGTCTTTCGCTTTCAAACTATTCCACGAATACCCGTTCCAGACCATGATGCCTTTTTTCAAGGGGTCGATATCGGTCAGGTTATAGACGATCAGTCCCGCATGTTCCATCTTTTCTCCGTCAGTAGCATGGGGGAACATGGGGGCAAGCGTAGATTCGTTCACCAGCGATACACGGGGCATGAGGAGCCCTTTCTTCGCATTTTTATCTCCTGCGGCGGCGGCAACGATATCTTTCAATTGCAGCAAAGCGCCCTCCGCAGGATATTCGGCTACTCCAACGGTCACTTGTGCGCATAGCGTGGGGAATAGCAACCCCAGGCATAAGAGTGTTATGTTTATTTTTTCTATTATTCTTTTCATTGTATCGTATATTAATCCATTAATATTCTGTTGCTAATATGGCATAAGCCGGTTTTATCTCCGACTGGAAAATAAGGAACTGTACCCAGTATAAGTGGCCGTGAACAGGGTCGGTCAGCCAGACCTCGAACCGCTGATTCTCTTTCTTCAACTCAGCGTTGTGTAAATTATGCCATTTCCTCGAATCGACCGGTAAAATCGTATCCCCTTTGACATCGAAGCTGTATCCTACCTGGGGAATCGCTGCATTCGACTTGTTGATCTCATTGTAATCCCAGAACCTGGCTATGTTATACCAGAAAACGGTAGCCGCCGGAACATCGCGGAGAAGCCTGAATTGGGGAATCCTTTTCAGTGCGTCAGTAGAGGGGGTAATCCTAAACTCAAAGATCCCCATCCGCAAGGCAGGTGCATTAAGCTCTGTAAAGGGACCTCTTACCATTGTTTTCCGGGACGAAGAACCCGATACTTCCGATACAGGCTCCAGCAAATACCACCTCGTGCCGTCCCATTCGTAGATCCCTTCGTCCATATCCGTCGTGTTCACATTATATACCAGAAGCCCGGTAAGGTTCACGATCTTATCTTTGCCTGCATTTGCCGGAATAACTGTTACGTCCGACAAACTCTTCAGTTCTACACGGGGAAGGAGCAGCCCGCCCTTGGTAGCCGTCGCGCCTCCCGATCCGGCAGGGGCGTCGTATTCTTTGATTTGTAATGATGCGGCCGGTTCGGACGGCGTTAAGGTAGATCCGATAACAACCTGCGCCCGTACACCCGAAACAAGAAGCAGCGCAGAAAGCATCCACAGCGTTTTTCTCTTTATCTCTCTTTTCATGTTCTATCTGTATTCTATCAGTTAATACTTCAGGGCAATTATAGCATACGTTTTGTCGGCATTCGGATCGTCGTTTGCGTCGGGGCCTAATACCAGAAATTGGATATGATACATATTATCGTTCTCCGGATCGGACAACCAGACATCCTGTCTTTCCGCATTTGACGTCCACTCCTTGATGTCACGCCACACATTGGAATCCATCGAGGGTGAGAGCACGCCGAAATAGAAGTCATGATTCGCTCCATATGTAGGCCAACCGGCCGACTCGTCTTTAATATCGCTGTCCCTGTCCCAGTTGAGAAGCCCATAGAGTGTCCAGGATTTTTTGTTGGGCAGAATCAGCCGGAACTGGGAGTAGCGTTCATTCATCCTGAACTCAAATACGCCAACCGCAACAACGTGTGACGGATCAGGCTTTTTCGCCCGGTATATATTCTTCCTCACAGCAACGCCGTCCGTCTTCGTTGTCTTCTGCAGCATCATCCATTTCTCTCCATTCCATTGATACACCCCCTTCTCAAGTTGAAGGACTACATTTGTCCTCTGGTTATACACCAAGAGTCCGGTATGATCTTTCTTCTGATCATCCGTCACATTGGGAATCAACGTAAATTCATTGATCCCATCAAGTTCTACACGGGGAAGAAGAAGGCCGCCGGTTGTAGCGGTCGCTCCTTTCGAATCCGGGGCTGGTTGTTTGTCCTTAATCTGCAATAACGCAGCCTTTTCCGGTAAGAAATCCGATCCGATAGTCACCTGTGCATTCAGGTTGAAGCAAAAAGAAGACGTGACTACCAATAAAACACATGTTGTTTTAACGTTTAAATTTAAATACTTCATACTACTTTATTACTCTAATAATACTCTAAAACGGTTATACTCTAAAACCTCTAACGGTCCAAATACCTAAACGGTTCAATTAGCTAAAAGCAGCTCAAATCCTATCCTAAGGGTTCACAAATGTATGAATAATATCAAGAACAAAGTCCTAATTTGAAAAAAAACTTGCAGGAAAAGTAAAAAAATCGGGTTAATCAAACATCTTATCAATGCCTCTCACGTCGGCAGGTCTATCATTTTGCTCTTGTCCTTTCGGATCGCTACATGGATTCGTATATTGGAGTGGAATATCAAAATCTTCCGTACTCGAATAACCAAGCGTTTTATCTGCGTAGACTTTTTGCATGAAAAGGGCATAAACAGGAAGAGCCATCGCCGCACCCTGTCCCATGTCCATATAGTCGAAATGAATGGCGCGCTCTTCCCCGCCCACCCAGCAACCGCTGACCAAGCTGGGGGTAAAGGACATAAACCAGCCATCCGAATGGTTTTGCGTCGTCCCCGTCTTGCCTCCCATCGGCGCCCGTATCCCGTAGCGGGAGCGTACACGGCTACCGGTTCCGCCATCCATGACGCTTTTGAGCATATGCAACATCTTATAGGCGGCATCTTCCGTCAAGACCTCATCCATCTTGGGACTAAAGTTCGCGACCGTATTGCCGTATTGGTCTTCAATGTGCGTCACATAAAGCGGCTCTACGCGAATGCCTTTGTTGGGGAATACAGAGTATCCGCCAACCATCTCTCCTACAGAAATATCCGGCGTACCCAGACAAAGAGATACCACCGGATCAATAGGCCCTTTTAAACCATACGAATACAGCAAACGAACCAACGTATAAGGCGAGAGTTGTTTCATCAGGTAAGCCGTCACCCAATTGGACGAGTTTTGCAGCCCCCATTCGATCGACACCATCTCCCCCTCACGCTTTGCCCCGGGATTACGTGGAGAATAGGGTTTCCCGTTTTCATCCACCAGGTGCTGCTGGACATGCAACATCTGATCGCAAGGACTGATTCCTTCGATCATGGCTAACGAATAAAGGAAAGGTTTCATGGTCGACCCGATCTGCCTGCGCCCGCCATTGACCATATCGTATTGGAACGTGTTGAAATCAATATCGCCGACATAGGCCTTTACATGACCTGTCCGGGGATCCATAGACATAAACGCCGAATGGAGAAACCCCTTATGGTAACGGATAGAATCCCATGGTGACATCAGCGTATCGACCGGCCCGCTCCAGCTGAACACGGTCATTTCTACGGGCGTTTTAAATGTTTTCCGTATATCGGCTTCGCTCATTCCGCTCTTCTTCAACCCGCGGTAACGGTCGGTCTGCTGCATGGCTTTTACCAATATCGCCTCCACCTCGTCGCTCGACAGGTCGCGTGAAAAAGGGGCATAACTACGTCCCGCTTTTTCCCTTGTAAACTTCGGTTGCAGATCTTTACCGATGTGTTCACGTATCGCATCTTCGGCATATTGCTGCATGCGTGAATCAATGGTCGTATAGATTTTCAGCCCGTCCGTATACATATTATAAAATTCTCCATCCGCTTTTTTATTCTTATTACACCAGCCGTAAAGGGGATTTGTCTCCCAGGAGATGGAGTCTTCCTTAAACTTCTGCGCCTGCCATGCCATGTAATTTTTACGCTCCGGCTTCGAAGCGCCAAGCGTCAAACGGAGGTATTCCCTGAAATAGGGCGCCAACCCCTTTTTATGATCTATCTTACTGAAGCGAACCGTCAGAGGCAAAGCCGATAGGGAATCGCGCTGTGCGACAGTCAGGTATCCGGCCTTACACATCTGGGACAGCACCGTATTCCGGCGCCCGCGCGCCCGTTCGTTATGGCGTACCGGATTATAATAGGAAGGATTTTTACACATACCGATCAATGTGGCGGCCTCTTCTGTTTTCAATGCTTTGGGAGCCGTACTGAAATAAACACGGGCAGCCGATTGAATGCCCACCGCATTATATAAAAAGTCGAATTTATTCAGATACAAATTAATAATCTCCTCCTTTGTATACGAGCGTTCCAACTGAACGGCAATGACCCACTCGATCGGTTTCTGGAAAATACGTTCCATGATATTTTCCGCATTGGGAGAATAGAGCTGTTTAGCCAGTTGCTGCGTAATCGTGCTTCCGCCGCCACCGCTCTTCTGCATCAAGACGCCCCGCTTAATGACCGCCCGAAGCAACCCCTGTATGTCGATACCGCTATGTTGTGCAAAACGGATATCCTCCGTAGCAATAAGCGCCCTCACCAGATCGGCTGATAAATCATTATAATTGACAAAAATACGGTTATCCTTACTGAGTGCATAACTGCTCAATATTTTCCCATCGGAAGAGATGATTTGAGAAGCATATTTATCAATCGGGTTCTCCAACTGTTCCACCGGAGGCATATATCCGATAGCGCCTTTTGCGATAGCTATAAATACCACAACAATCAGAACAAGCGCCGCTACAAACACCCCCCAGAAGGAAATAATGATCCATGTCTTATTTTTTGTAATCATACTATCTAAATAAATTCTTCTACCAACCATAGTTAGAAACAACAAATTTAGACATTTTCTTCCGATTCACAAACGGGCGCCGATAAAAAAGACACCAATTAGCTCGGTGCGCTCGAAGCCAGGAAGAAAACCCTGCGCCGGAGGATTTGGTTATATAAAAAAAAGGTATTATATTTGTGCCAAAACCGGTACTTCAATTTATAAATTATGGGACGAGTTATTCAGATTTCAAGCCGAGAATTTCAGGCAAATCAAAAGGATTATTTCGACCTCGCGGATAACGGGACGCAAATCATTCTCAAACGTGGACGGAAACCGGCGTATATTCTTACTCCGGTAGAAGATGAAGATTTATTTTTATCTCCCGAATTAAAGGAAAGAATAGACAAAGGATTGCAGGATATTAAAGAGGAGAAAGGCCGGGAGTACAGTTTAGATGAATTGAAGGTAAAAATGGGGCTATGATATACCGCCTAATACTCCTACCGGATGCTGAACAAGATATAGAAGTCCATGTAAAGGCGGGAAATAAAAAGCAATTAAAGAAAATTTTTGCTCTGTTCGAAGAACTGAAACAACACCCGCAGACAGGAACCGGAAAACCTAAACCCCTCAAATACGAAAAGGCCGGATTATGGTCGCGCCGGATTGATGATAAGCACCGATTAATTTATACAATCGAAAATGAAGCTGTAACAGTATATATTATTGCGCTGTGGGGACACTACGGCGATAAATAAAATGAATAACACACAAACAACCGTCACTGTCGCTCCTGTTCCTTTTTTTATCATGTAAAGATATCATTTTCTCCTCAATTCCGAGTCTGCGTATGAAAACATTAAACTATCTTTGTTCCTCAATCCGAATGTGAAGTCTAATATTGTCTAATTATATATGTATGCTATGAGAACGAATAGAAGGGAGTTTATTAAGACTCTTGGAGGAATTGCGGTATTTACAGTTGTGCCGCGCCATGTACTGGGAAAGGGTTTTATCGCTCCGAGCGATCAACTGACGAAGGGTATTATCGGGACAGGCGGTATGGGACGCGGTCATGCCGGTTATGCGGGAACACGTTTGGTTGCCGTGTGTGATGTGGATAAGAACCACCTGGAGCTGGGGAAAAAACTTGTATCGGATACCATCGCGGCCTACCATGATTTCCGTGACCTGATACAGGATCCGAATGTAGATATCGTACATATCGCCACCCCTCCCCATTGGCATGGAATCATGTCGGTAGAGGCGGCAAAGGCGGGAAAAGATATCTGGTGTGAGAAACCTATGACACGTACGATAGGGGAAGGGAAGCGTGTGATGGAAGCGGTAAAGCAGTACGGGCGGATGTACCGGCTGAATACATGGTTCCGTTTTACAGACACCTTCTACGGATTGGGCGTGCCGGTTAAGCCATTGAAAAAGATGGTACAGAGCGGGATGCTGGGATGGCCGCTGAAAGTGACGATCAGTAAGCATACCGGTTTTGACTGGAAATTCTACTGGGTAGGCAAGGAGTATCTCGAACCGCAAGCGGTTCCCGCCGAACTGGATTACAACTTCTGGCTGGGGCCGGCGCCCTACAAACCGTACCATGCACACCGTGTACACGGCACATTCCGCGGCTATTGGGATTATGACGGTGGCGGGCTGGGCGATATGGGACAGCATTATATTGATCCCGTGCAGTATATATTGGGCAAAGATCATACCAGCCCCGTAAAGGTGGAGGTCGACGCTCCGCAGCAGCACCCCGACGCCGTCGGGACGTGGCGCTCGATCACCTACACCTATGATGATGGTTGCCAGATTGTCCTTTGGGGCGGCGACTACGGCGATCCGGATACGCCTTATATCTCCGGACCGAATGGCCGTGTGTATAAGAACTTCGTATGCGATATCCCCGACTGGGAAAAGAAACTGGCCGATTACCCCGACCCGCTGCCGCAGGTGACGGACTTTATCGAATGTGTGAAGACGCGCCAGCCGTTTGCCTTGAATGAGCAGAACGGATTCCGCTCGGCGACGATCGTGAATATGGGCGCAGTGGCGTTGCGGTTGAACCGTACGCTTCACTTTGATCCGGTGAAACTTGAATTTATAAACGACGAAGCCGCTAACCGCCTGCTGGATCAGCCGATGCGTTCGCCGTGGAATATATAATCTGTTAATTAGGAACGTTACATTATGAAGAAGATAGATAGATTATTCAGCCTTTTTGTATTGTTATTGTGCGTGGGTGGGTTGATGGCGCAGTCGCCGGGGAACCGTACCGCCCGGACAATTGTTGCGGATGTGTTGGCGCAGATGCCGGCAAACAATCCGGCAGTATATCAGAAACAGATTAAAGACCTCAGCACAACCGGCGAAGAGGGCGTCCTACTCCTGGTTGATATGATAAACCCTCCCGGTAAAGGCAGCAATGCGCAGGTAGAATATGCCTTGTCGGGGCTTTCCGCTTATGTGTCGGAAAAGGGGAAAGAGGAACTCCGCACGGTTGTGGCCAAAGCGTATGGCAAGGCATTGGACAAGGTGTCGGAAAAAGAGATAAAAGCGTTTATTATCGGCCAATTGCAGATCGTAGGCGGGGATGAAAGCGTAGACGTCTTGAGCCGTTACCTTGGGGATGAACGGTTGGGCGATCCAGCCGCCCGCGCGTTGGCTTCGATAAAGCCTGCCGGCGCCGTTGAGCCGTCCCGTGATATCAAGGCGGCAACCGCTTTGCTGAAAAAAGCGACAAAGTCCGGAGAGGTACACCAGCGTATTGCCGCCCTCCGGACGATTCTTTCCATTCAGGGAAAAGAGGGGATGAAGTGGGTACAGTCAGCCTTGAAAGACCCCTCCAAAGAGTACCGTAACGCCGCATTGGATTTCACCTCCTGTTTTGCCGACGGCGAGGTATATGTCGAATTGCTGAAGACCATGATCAAGGCAAAGCAGCCGGAAGTAAAGGTGGATATCCTGAACTGGCTTGGCCGCGAGAGCCTGTCTGCGGAAAAGAATCCCATCATCAAGAATCTGGAGATCCGTTTTGACCTGCCTGCAAAACAGGCGTTACTGAATCAGTTGAAGGACGACAGCTTTGACGTCAGGCAGGCCGCTGTCTTTGCGTTGGTTAAAATAGGCGACCCGTCGGTGATCTCTTCGCTGGCGGATTTGCTGACGTCCGACGACCGGCAGACCGTTCTGCTGGCAAAGGAGGCGTTGGCGGTATTTAACGGCGACATACGTGGTGTGGCGCGTGTGATCCCGTCGGCAAGTGATGCCGGGAAGATAGCCGGCATAGAGCTGTTGGCCATGCGCAGGGCCTCTTCAACCATCAACAGGGTGCTTGAGATGGTAAAATCCGGTTCTCCCGAAGTGAAGGCGGCGGCCTATACGGCCTTGAAGGATGTCGTGACGGAAAAGGACTTCACGCTACTGTGTGGCATGTTGGAGACGGCGGAGGCCGACGCTGTGTCTCCGCTCCAGCAAGCGGTCATCGCTTCCGTTTCCGCCATGCCCAAGGAAGGGCAGGTGGGGGTTGTTTTCAGGCGTATGCTGCAAGCCGGCGAGAGCAAGAAATACCTGTATTATACCGTTCTTTCCGCTACCGGCGATAAAGAGGCATTGAGCACGATTATGAACGGCTTTAGAGCGGATAAGGGCGTGGCTAAGGATGCGGCTTTTGATGCGTTGCTGAGCTGGAAAGGCGTCGAGGTAGCCGGCGAATTGCTGGCTGTTTGCAGGGACGCTTCAGCGGCGGCCTATTTCGACCGTGCATTAAACGCTTATGTGAAGCTGGTTTCAAATCCTGCTTTTACCGGCGAGAACCGCCTGCTCAAACTGCGCGAAGCGATGGAAATAGCCCGGACGGACGACCAGAAAGTGGCTATTTTGAAACAGATAGAAAAGGCGGGAACGTTCCTTGCCCTGCTGTATGCCGGCGAGTTCCTTGACCTGAAACCGCTGCAACAGGCGGCTGCCAATGCCGTCATGACGATTGCCTTAGGCCATAAGGAGTATACCGGAGCGAACGTGAAAGCGCTTCTAACGAAAGCCTCCGCCCTGTTGGATAACCCGGATGCCGGTTATCAGCGGGAAGCCATTAAGAAACACTTGGACGGGATGCCGGACGAGGCCGGTTTTGTCTCCAATTTCAACGGCAAAGACCTGACGGGCTGGAAAGGCTTAGTCGGGAATCCGCTTGTACGCGCCAAAATGACACCTGCTCAATTGGCAAAAGCGCAAAAACAGGCCGACGAACTGATGCGCAAGGACTGGAAAGTGGAAAACGGCTTGCTGGTATTTGAAAAAACAGGGCATGACAACCTGTGCACCGAAAAGGCGTATGGCGACTTTGAAATGTATGTCGACTGGAAACTTGACCCCGCCGGCCCCGAAGCCGATGCCGGTATTTACCTCCGGGGTACTCCGCAGGTACAGATCTGGGACACGGCACGTGTGAACGTAGGCGCCCAGGTAGGATCGGGAGGATTGTACAACAATGAGATACATAAGAGCAAACCGCTGAAAGTGGCAGACAATAAACTGGGAGAATGGAATACGTTCCATATCAAAATGACGGGCGACCGCGTGAGCGTCACACTCAATGGGGAGCTGGTGACGAACGATGTGATCCTCGAAAATTACTGGGACCGTAAACAACCCATCTTCCCTGTTGAACAGATCGAATTGCAGGCGCATGGCAGCAAGGTCTACTACCGCAACATATACATCAAAGAACTGGAACGCAAAGAGCCTTTCACCCTTTCCGCCGAAGAGAAGAAAGAGGGGTACAAGGTCTTGTTCGACGGGACAAATATGTACCACTGGACAGGCAACACGGTCGATTATACGATTGAAGACGGCGCCATCTCGCTTGTACCCGGAAAGGGATCGGGCGGTAATTTGTATACGAAAGACGAATATGGGGACTTTGTGCTCCGTTTCGAATTTCAGTTGACGCCTGCGGCCAATAACGGCTTGGGTATCCGCACGCCGATGGAGGGCGACGCCGCTTATGTGGGTATGGAGTTACAGATTCTGGATAACGAGCATCCTGTTTACAAAGATCTGGAGAAGTACCAGTATCACGGATCGGTGTATGGGATTATCCCGGCTAAGCGCGGTTATCTGAAACCGGTAGGCGAATGGAATGTGCAGGAGGTGTCGGCCAAAGGCGATCATATCAAAGTCACGTTGAATGGCGAAGTGATCCTGGACGGCAACATTCGCGAAGCGACAAAGAACGGTACTCCCGACAAGCGGGAACACCCCGGCCTGTTCAATAAAAAGGGGCATATCGGTTTCCTGGGGCACGGTTCGCCGGTCAAGTTCCGCCATATCCGGATAAAGGAATGACTTGAAACCAGCGGCCTTTTCAAGAAGTTCCCCGTGCAAGGAACTTTTTGAAAAGGCCGCTGATTGTTATTTTCATCTTCTGTCTACCATACAAATGGATGGGTATATACGGATTCATTCCCGCACGCATCGGAGACGGTCAGTGTCAGCGTATGGTGTCCGCGTGTGAGGCGGGCTTTATCAAAACGGTAAGAGACCAGTGCATTTTTCCCGTCCATCTCGAACAAGGCAAAGCGGCCGTCTATCTCGCCGCGATATGTTTGTATGCCGCTCAGGTTATCGGTAATACGGAAGGTGAACTGTTGATGCTGAATCCATGCCGTCGCATGAACAGGGGTAATAACGGGACAAACCGCATCGTGGGCGACGGTATATGAGCCAAAGTCGAGGATATCCGCATCTATCCAACCGGTACGATAGACACCGCCAATCCACGAAAGGCGGTTGTTTTGTTTGCGGACGATACCATATTTTTGTTTGTCGGCAAGCGTGTCCGTTTGCAGGTGGAGAGATAGTTGCGCCGGACGGTGCAGGGCGATGGTACGGTTGTGCAGCGTGTGGGTGGCGGCTAATGCTGTGCTATCTTCTTTGACCGAGTAACAAAAATACAGGTCGTCATATAAGCAGCCCGCCGGTATGTGCAGGCGGATACCCTTTGCCCCGAAGCGGTTGTCGCTCTTCCAATGAACGTATTCGGCGCCGGTCGTTTCGGGCGCGTGAAACGGTTGTTTCTTCCCGTCTATCCATATAGACAGTTTTGTTGCGTTGCCATAGGCATCTTCCAGGTGATACGTCAGGTGATAGGTACGCTCTTGATCAATCTTGACAATCCCCCTGTCGAGGCTCTTGATAAAACGCAACCGGTTACCCGGCTCCACGAAGCTCTTCATATAGAAGGAACGGTTGTCTTTCCATTCTTCATAATCAATAAAACTGTTCAGATAGCGTGTTTCTGCAAAGGCAAACCGGTCGATATCACTGTGGAATACAGTCAGGCTGTCTACCTTTAAGGTGACTTTCCGTACGCCCAGTATGTTTCCCGTTCCGTCCATATAGTCATACGCTTTCACCGCCAGTGCGATTTCTCCCCACGCTTCAATTTTTCCGGTGATCGTTTGCTTCCCGTTTTTTGCCGTGACAAGTTTAAGCTCCTGCTTTTTACCGCTTCCGTTCACCACGCCGCGACCTTCTACAGGGTACAGCATCACGCCTTGAATCTTTGGCGGTCGCTTGTCCGTGAGCCTATCCTTATAGTAATCGACCGGGTCTACGATCTCTTCTGTTTCCGTATTCCGTATTTCAAAATGGAGATGTGCTCCGGCAGAACTGCCTGAGTTCCCGCTCCATGCAATGACCTCCCCTTTGCGGACAGGGAATTGTCCGGGGGTAAGAGAGAGGTCTACGGTAAAGCTCTCCTGCCGGTATTGCTGCTCTTTCACATACACAGCCATACTGTCGGCAAACCGTTGCAAATGCCCGTATACCGTACTTGTCCCATCCGGGTGATTGATATACAGCGCATGTCCGTATCCCCACGGGCTGACCGATATCCGTGCAATATACCCGTCCTGTACGGCATGAACAGCTTTTCCTTCCACCCCTTGTGTCTTAAAATCAATCCCCGAATGGAAATGGTTGTTGCGTAACTCCCCAAAGTTACCGCTTAACAGGATTGGGAAATCAAACGGATTCCTGAAGGCCTGCCCGTTAAGCGAAGGCGTTCCAATCCCTAAATGTAAGATACCTAATATTATAGAGTACCGAATATATTTAAATCGCATCATCTTCCAACTTTCATGGTTCTAAAGTAGGGTTTTTCTACCGTCTACCCAAATTTTTTGTCGTTAACCACTACCCTTTTTGTCGGCAACAAGTAGCATTTTCCTCTGCAATCCTTAGCTGGTTCTTCAGGACACATTCATCGTTCGCCATATGGCGGACGATCGTTCGCCAATTGGCGAACGATTGACCGCCATATGGCGTACAGTTGACCGCCAATTGGCGAACGATCACGACATACCGACCACGCAGGTAGTTTCTCCTTATGAAAAGGATAGTTTGTGCCGAAGAAAGAGCTACTATCTACCGACGAATAATTCTTCGGGATAGGTGACGTCGGTCAGGAACAGGGCATGGGCGGGCGCGGACGTTCCTGCTTTTCCCCTGTCACGGGCTTCTATAATGGTTTTGACATCAGCGGGGCTTAATTTGTGGCGGCCGACTTCGAGTAAGGTGCCGACAATAGCGCGCACCATATTGCGGAGAAAGCGGTCGGCAGTGATCGTAAAGATCCCCATATCGCCCTCGTTTGTCCATCCGGCATGGGTAATCAGGCAATTGTTCGTCTTTACATCGGTATGGAGTTTGCTGAAACTGGTAAAATCCGTATAGTCGTACAGGAGCTGGCAGGCTTCGTTCATGGCCTCATAATCGGGCGTATGATGGATCCGGCAGGCCGATTCGTAAAGAAACGGGTCTTTCCTTGTCGTCACAAAATACTGATAGGTACGCGACGTGGCATCAAAGCGGGCGTGGGCGTCAGCCCTCACCGGCGCTATCCGGTAAACCGCTATATCTTTGGGAAGGAGGCGGTTTAGTTTCTCTGCCAGAAAGGGGAGATCGGCAATGGGTTCGCACCGGTCGAAATGGGCGACCATCAGGCGGGCATGCACCCCGCTGTCTGTCCGTCCCGCACCGACAATAGGGACAGGCTGGCGCAGCAGCGTAGCCAGCGCCTCCTCGATGGATTGCTGTACGGTCGTTCCCTTAGGCTGACTCTGCCAGCCGCAGTACTGCTTCCCGTTATACCCCAGAAAGATAAAATAGCGGTTCACGTTCGCAAGGTTTATTTTTAGTTGTTTCTGTTAATTAAATTCACAATAACCTTAACCACCATGTCTTTCTCTTCCGTCCGGCTTTCCGCAATCATTAACGTAAGTGCAACCAAGGTGTTGTTTTCTATCAGACGTAATCCACTTTGCTTGTATAAAATACCATTCTTTTCTAAAAACCACAGGAAAAGAAATGCCGCAATCCGCTTGTTTCCATCGCTGAACGAATGATTTTTCGTGATAAGATAAAGCAACATCGCCGCTTTTTCTTCAATACTCGGATACAAATCCTTGCCATCGAAAGTCTGGTAAATTGTATTGATCGAACTTTTGAACGATTGGTCTTTTTCGTTGGCAAACAAGTTGCTACTGTTGAATTTATTTCTTAGTTGCCCGATCGCTTCCATTGCATTTTCGTAAGTCGCATGAAATAGTTCTTCATCCGTTGTTTTCTCAACGACAAGTTGTTGGTAATCATATTTATCCAATGTGTCTAAAGCGTAAGTATAATCGGCAATCACACGCAACAATCCGGTGGCTTCATCGCTTGTCAACACGTTACTTTGGAGGACATTGGATAAAAAAGCCACGGTCTGTTTCAAGTCTTCATACTGTTTGATCTTCAGTTTATTATTAATGGCGTAACCTTTTATAATATAATCTTTCAGAATTTTATTTGCCCAGATACGAAATTCAACACCACGTTGCGACTTTACCCTGTAACCAACGGATATAATCATATCAAGATTATAATAAGTGACTTGCCGCCGGACAGAGCGTTGCCCTTCTCGTTGAACTGTCAAGTATTCCTTGACAGTTGAACTTTCCAATTCGCTTTCTTTGAGAATATTCCTGATATGTAAACTGACATTTTGTTTAGTTGTTTGAAACAATTCAACCATATCCGACTGAGACAGCCAAATGTTTTCGTCTTTCAATCTTACATCCAGATTGATTGTACCATCCGGCGTTTGATAGATGACAATTTCGCCTTTATTACCTGCTTCCTGACACATATTTTTTAACTTATGATTTCGGTACTTTTTGTTACAGATACAAAGGTACGAGAAAATTCATATCTTTGTCCGGAGAGATTAGACATTATAACTATGGCTTAAATTTCCTGATATGAAAACAATCATGACATGTATCGGTATTTTGTGTGTTTCCGCATTTGCCCGTTCGGAGGAAGAACATGTGTCCGTCAGGCCGTCCGTCGTGCAGGCCGTTATTGATAGCCTGACCCTGAAAGACGGCGGGAACAGGACAAACATCGACAAGGGAGTCCGCCAGGTCGCCCGGCTTTGGCAGGATACGGATGGGGACGAAGAGGTCTTCAAACGCTTTTGTATGGAACAGTATATGGCCGATCCTGCGGAAAAGGAGATGGCCTTCCTGAAGATCAGCGATTATATGGAGGGGATCAACGGGCATTATAACCAGATGCTTATCCGCTTACAGGAGAATATCACGATAGACAACGGGGAGTTGCATCCTGTGGATCATCTTTTCGCCGCGTATAACCCGTCGTCACACCAGCAGGACGATTTCTATACAAACAAGATCGCTTTCATTATCGCCTTGAATTTCCCTTCCCTTACGCTTGAAGAAAAAGAGGCATTGGGAACAGACCGCAAGGCTTGGGCGTATGCCCGTATGGGCGACATGTACACCCGCCGTATCCCGCCCGCACTCATCCAAAAGTGGTCGGAAACAAGCAGCGACGCCGATGTGTATATTGCCGCCTACAATATCTATATGGGACATATACGCAACAGGAAAGGGAAACGGATATTCCCCGAAGATATGGTGCTTCTTTCGCACTGGAACCTGCGCGACGAAATAAAGGCGAATTACAACAAAGGAGAGGAGGGGCTGGAGAAGCAACGAACGGTATACGAAGTCATGAAACGGATTATCTCACAGGAGATACCCGTCGAAGTCATTAATTCAAGTGATTATGAGTGGAATCCCTATACAAACACCCTGTTTCAACCGGGCAAAGACTTTCTCGTTACGATAGAGGGCACACCGGAATCAACGGTTCGCTACCAGAAAATGCTGAACAACTTCAACATCATGCAGGAGATTGACGCCTACGCCGGCAATACATATATAGACCGTAATTTCAACGAAGATATGGAGGTGGCGGTAGACGACATCAGCCGGCTGTTCGATGCGTTCCTCTCCTCGCCCGAACTGAAAGATGTAGGACGAATCATCTCCAAACGCCTTGGCCGGAAGATGGAAGCCTACGATATCTGGTACGACGGATTCAAAGCCCGCAGCCATCTGGACGAGACCAAATTGGACGAACAGACACGCGCACTCTATCCCAATGCCGGAGCATTGGAAAAGGATCTTCCCCATATATTGGAGAAGTTGGGATTCGACAAACAAAGGGCGGCCTGCCTGGGGGAAAAGATTGCCGTCGACCCTGCCCGCGGATCGGGACATGCCTGGGGTGCGGCCATGAAAGGACAGAAGTCCCGTCTTCGTACCCGTATCCCGGCACAAGGGATGAATTACAAAGGATACAATATCGCGATCCATGAGTTCGGACATAATGTGGAACAGACCATTTCGCTGTATGATGTGGATTACTATATGCTGAACGGCGTCCCGAACACAGCGTTTACCGAAGCGCTGGCGTTTATTTTCCAGAAAAGAGACCTCGAGGTTTTAGGAATTGCCGGCCACCATCCCGACGAAGAGGCGATGGATATCTTGGACAGGATATGGACAATGTATGAGATTTGCGGCGTTTCGATGCTGGATATCTCTGTGTGGAAATGGCTGTATGCCCACCCAAGCGCTACGGCCGGAGAGCTTCGCGACGCCGTCGTTGCCCTGTCGAAAGAGATATGGAACAGGTACTATGCACCCGTGTTTGGCGTAAAAGACGAAACGGCGCTGGCGGTGTACTCGCACATGATCGGCTATCCGCTTTATCTTTCCGCTTATGCGTTCGGGCATATCATCGAATTTCAGTTGGAGAATCACCTGAAAGGAAAAGACTTTGCCGGGGAGATCGACCGCATCTTCAGGCTGGGCAGGCTAACGCCCAACGCATGGATACGGGAAGCCACCGGAAGCGCGCTTTCCGTAGAACCGATGTTGCAGTCTGTCCGGGAAGTCGTGAAGAACTACAAGTGACTGTGCCTGTGCCCCGCGCATTGTCTATCCGCCCGGCGCCTGCTCCTTTTCCACCATAAATAATAGCCGGTCAGCGGTAATGAGGCGCCCCACAGGGAGGCGAGACACGTGATGATACGGGTAAACCACCCTCCCCAGCTTCCCGTGTGGACGGAATAGATCCATCCGCGCAGCTTGCCTGCCTTGTCCTGGTCGGCATAACGGCTGGCGCCGGTAATCACGCCCGTTTGCGGATCAAAGGTATAATTGTCGGACGCCCGGACATTGCCTGCTGCCTGTGTGTAGACCGAAGCCTTCCCGTCCTGTATGAGCAGGGCTTTGTAGCCGGGATGTTGTGCCGCCAGTTGGCCGGCCACTTGTTGCCACAGGGCGAAGTCTGCCTGTTCTTTCCTGCCTCTCTCCCCCCTGTCCCCGTGCTGTCCGGCGGATGAGCGGGCAGACAGTTCCGCGCCGAAAAGCCTGTAAAAGCCCGTCCGGTACCAGTCGAACGACCAGGTCAATCCCGTCAATGCCAGCACCAGCAACACAAGGGAGACATACATTCCCCCGACAACATGCAGATCGTACAGAAACCGTTTCCGGCCCGACTGCCGTTTGATGCGCCATCCATACTTCCTGCCGCTTTTCTTCCTTTTTATGCACCACAGGATGATTCCGGCAGTGAGTATAAAAACAAAGAGAAGGGTGGCTACTCCCACGATGACTTTTCCCACCGGAAAGCCTCCTCCGGGCCGGAATCCGGTCAGCAACCACCGGTGCAGCCGCCTCATGAAGGTGAAGAAGTTCCCCTCCGCATGATAGATTTCCTTTATTTGTCCGCTATACGGATCGACAAACATAGACCACATCCTGCCTTGTCCGGCGAAAGACATCCGGTACGTCTTCTCCGGGTCGGCCGGCAGATGAACAGACGCCACCTGCAAAGTATCGGGCAACTGTTCGTTTACGGTCTCCATCAGCCGGTCGAGCGGAAGAGGGCTTCCCTTCGCCTCTTCTACATAGTAGCGCGAAGGGAAGCACCATTGCATGATCTCTTCTTCAAATACAATCGCTGCTCCCGAAAAGCATATCAATGTGATGATCAACCCGGATGGGATAGATAACCAAGCGTGTATCCGACGAATTGTTTTTTTCATTTCTTCTCATACGTTAGTTTGCCTACGGCGGTGATCCCGTCTGCCACGATTTCCACCCCTTTCGTAGCAACTGCCGTTACGGGATCAATGATGTAGATATGCGGATATTCGTCTTTCGACACGATGGGGACGGCGATTATCCCGTCGCCGGCGTAGGGTGTAGAGCCGATACTGGTGATTTTATCTATGGCAGGCAGGCCGGTGACCTCTCTGTAGGTCTTTTTCTCTACGTCCACCACTGCCAACACGCTCCATACCGCTTCGCTTGTCTGGTTCGGCTTGTTATACATCTGAAGGAGGAAGTAATCGCCCGTGATATGCCATACCTTGAACAGATGGCGTCCCTTTGCCGGCGTTTGTATATCGAAGAAGTAATCGGGATCGAAACGGGTTTCGCCCTTCTTGACACGCAGTGCGCCCGAAGGCTTTGTCGTACGGTTATCGTAAGCGGAGGAGAAGACATATACGTTGTCTTTGTTGTCCTTTGCCAGATTGGTGTGGTAGCCTGAGCGAAAGCGGCCGGTGGCATAGCTCAGGCGGCCGTCGCGAAGGATCGTATAGTTCAGATCCTTGTCGAATATGCCTACCCAAACGCTGTCGGGATAGGCCGTCACCGTTCCTGTCGATCCTCCTGCATTCACCGCAGGGGTTGTGCAGATACCGGAGAAGAATGTATCGCCCACTTCGAGGATGCCGGAGAGGTTGGCCGTTTCGCCGTTGCCTGTGAAGTTTCCGCCGGCAATCACCTTTTCGGTTATTTCCTGCTTATTGACATCCAGCAGGTTGAAAGATAGTCCGGGCGTACCGTCTTTCCGTGTAACGCTAACCGCTGTCGTGATGTAATCGCCGAAGTATCCGTAGGTCGTGTAACGCGAAGGCATCTGGTAGGTGTTGAGCCTGCGTTTCAGTTTGCCGTCCGCATCCAGCTCGTAGGCTGCCACTTCTGCCGGATCGCCTTGTTTATAGACCAGGTCGTACGCATATTTTTCGTTATAGAATACCCATGCACTGGCGGCTTCGGTCTCTATACCGTTGCCTTTGATCGAAATTTGTCCCGACGTAATGCTGTCTGTCTGTAAAATATACGTGCCGTCCTGACTGGTCGCTACCACCACATACTGGAATGGCTGCGTGGGTGCGGACGGTGTGGGCAAGTCGCTTTTATTGTCATCACATGAAGGGAAGGCCGTCAGGATAGTGGCAGCCAGGATAACCGGAAAAATGTTCTTTTTTCTCATCTTTTTACTTTGTTACGTTGATGTTATTTACTAAAAAAATACCTGACCTTAGCGGAGAAGCTTCTTCCCGGCTTTTGCAGGCTGAAATTATCATATAATCTTTCGTCCGTCAGGTTACGGCACTCTGCAGAAATGGTGAACCTACCGTCCTGTATGACATAGGTCAGGCTGACGTCGTGCGAGAGTTGGACGGGTATCATATCCTTTGTTTCATACGAGCCGTGTGCTCCCCAGCGAAGGGGGAACCGGTAGACGTACAACATATTGTATCCTATATTGAGCGTATTGTTTTTTCTCCCGATACGGCCGAAAGAGAGGCCGAAATCGCCGTTTCCGTAGAGGTAAGGCACGTTGGGTATTCTTGAGTTGTAGCTGGTGCTGATGACCGTCGATCCGGGCGAGCGGTACTTTTCCTTGTTCCTCAGATTCTGATAGGTAACATTGGCGCCCACCGTCAACAGCTTCCCGTACGAATAGCGCACTTCCCCGTTATAGCCGATGTTGCGTACATGTCCGTTGTTTTCGAATGCCGCCGTATGGTGCATGTCTTCCACTACCCGCCGGATATAATCCTGTATATCACGGTACATGAAGCCCCCGTCGATATAGACGGCGTGCCGCTTTCCAAACACGTTGTTATAGCTGATATTCAGATTGAAATTGTCGCTGTTTTCAGGTCTCAATACGGCATTGCTCTTATTGAGGTCTTCGTCACCAAACAGCTCATTAGCGGTAGGAAGCCGGTAGGTTTTCTCGTACGAAAGTTTGAATTGCAACGCCTTCAACAGATAGGTCGCAGCCCCCCCGTAACCGGTAGTCGAAAAGGTGTTCGAGAAAAGTTCATACTTGTAGCCGTTGGTTACCGTCGATACATTCTTCGGCCCTTTGATATATTGTATATACTGCTTTGCGAACAGGGAGATGTTCAGATGCTCGTTGTAATCAAACTTATAGGCAAGCCCTGTTGCATTTTTGACCGTTATTTTGGGGAACGTATCGGTTGCGTTGATGCTACCGGTCATGGCTACCATATTCTTACTTGTCCTGTTGAATGTAGTGGCCACATGATTGAAGGAAAAGCTGTGCCGTTCATCCAGCCTGTAGGCGAGATTGGCTGTGAACGATCCGTTATTGTTGTAATATTTGGCAATGGAGTAATTCGCCTCCCCTTTTTTATCTTTTTCAACGTACTGTCCGTACCAGTTGTATTGACGGGAAGCCGTATCCACGTTTTGAGAATACCCGAAGTTGAAGTTGCCTGTTATACTCAGATCCAGGCCTTTTATAATAAGGTTTTTCTTCACATAGTGCAGGGTAGGCATCATGGTTTGGCCATTTCGGTATTTCTCCCCGAACACGACTTTCTGCACATTGGAATTTTGTATCTCCGCCCTGTCCTTACCTAAGGTAATACCGAACAAAAGCCTGTCGGCAAACGTTTTCCCGACAACGCCTATCTTCGCGATCAGGGTTTCGTTGTGATACGTGTCGTGGAAACGGCGTACCTTCTTCTCGTCGGAACTGAAGACAAGCGTCTCCAGGTCGAGTACGGGGGTGTATATCCAATAATTGTTGTCGGAATAATTCTGGAACACATTCAGTTGTACGGTAAAGCCGTTATCGGCGGTGTATCCGGCATTGACATACGACTTATGCGTATTGAATGAGCCATAGGAATAGGAGGCGTCTACAAATGTCCGGGTTTTCTGTCCGGTGACGATATTGACCGCTCCCCCCAAAGCGTCCGCCCCGAATCCGACGGGAACAACACCTTTATACACTTCGATTCTTTCGGCCAGGTTAACCGGTATATTATTGATCTGAAATGCCGACCCGAACCCTTCCATCGGTACGCCGTCCAGGAAAAACTTCACATGACGTCCGCTAAACCCGTTCAGTGAGAAATCGGCATTAGACCCTACCCCACCCGCTTCCCTTACCCTTGCCCCCGAAATCCTGTCGAGCGCATGGGCCAGGTCTAACGTAGAGTGATGGAAAGCCTTGGCATTGACAGCAACCACATTAAATGCCGATTCGTTCACTTGTTGCGTTGGCGACTTACCCAATACAAAGACCTCATCCAGCGCGTTGGTTTCCGTTTCCATAACGATATCCAATTGTTGCGTCTTTGTCAGCGCCAGGGGCATCTCGATGGTTTTGTATCCCAGCGACCGGACAATTAACGTATATTTTCCGGGAGTAGCCGTCAGGCCATATGCTCCTTTATCGTCGGTCGTCGTTCCTTGTCCGGTTTCTTTAAGCACAAGGGTGGCAAACTCCAACAGGTCATTTTCTATTGATGTTATTTTCCCCGACAGGTGCACTGCCGGTTTTTGAGCCGTAAGAAAAGCAGGAAACAAGACCAGATATACCACGTGGAGTGTTCTCCACTTCCATGTCATCTTCATATTCACTTGCAACTATAATTTTACGGAGGCAAATTTCACCATAATGATTATAGCCTGCAATTCCTATTTGTAGGTATATCTTCACTGCATTTTACCTACCATTAGCTATGGTTTTATATGGCTTTTCTTATAATTCACGCACAAGCTGCCGTTGCCTTTCAAAAAACTGTATCCTTTGCATTTCTCCGCTTACAGAGATCATCGTAGAATATTTCTTTAGTGATTGTATCCAGCTTTTTTGCACTTCAAATACGTCCAGGTCTAATGTCGTAATGGAATTTATGGAGTATATATTAAAGGAACTGCATTTGAAGTTATCCGCCTCCAAAGAACTATACGAGGCATCGAAGTTTATATTCGAGATGTAGATGGTCACCTTTTCCCCATTAGGGTGTTTACCCTGTGTAGCAAGTTCTTCCAAATTATCTATCATATCTATGATCTCTTTTTGCAATACCTCTTTTTCCTCATCAGTCAGCAAATTGACTTCGGAAAAGTACCTGACATCATTGATCAGGTTATGAAAGACCATATTATCCCAGATAAAGTTCGCAAACGGGACTTTTTTGCTGATCTCTACATATTCCCTTTGCACGGCCTGTAATTGATCAGGCATTTGCAATTCGGAAAAATACTTGACTTGATTGATCTTCTCGTGTTGATACATCCACTTGAACAGGAGGAATCTCGACAAATTATCATGATCCATATAAAATATCTGCGGAATGACATTTGAAGCGATATACCATTCAAGGGTCGAATTATCCTTAACCGCACGAAAAATCTGAATAGCATTTTGGATATTTGAATAATAGGTGTCGATAGGATTCTCATAATGAATAAAATCCAACCCGAACAGCGCATTCTTTTTCGAACATGTTCCGGCTACCTGATCCAGAGAAACACCCAACGAATTGGATATAACGGACGCCTCCGTAAAAGTGAAAGGGACTTCTCCCCTCAACCTGCGATAAACGGCTTCTTTCCCGATAAACAAAGTGTTCATTAATACGTTAACAAGATTTACTCTTTTTGGAAGTTTTTCTTTCATAGCCTCTATGAGACTGTCATTCAATTTTTCAGATTTCATATGTAATTAATTAATGTAACTTTAGATCCTTCGTATATAAAACCAGAAAACAGATCATTTTGTTCTACATATTATCTCTAAAAAAACTTAATACTCGACAAGTATAGCCATTTACACACACAACCCGCCACGAACCAGGGTGTGATCTTCTTGAAATAGAGCAACAAACAGTGGTTATTGAACAGATACAAATGAATTTTGATACGTTCTAAACGTTGGTCCGGTTATTACTGATATGATACAATGTCAGGGAAATGGTGAAATGACTGTTCTCTATGCACAAATGGTTATACCATATCCGCGAAAATACGCCAAGCATCATATCACGATAGTCCCCCTCCGTAATACCCTCTTTTCTCATAAAGTCCGGCCCGAATTGCACGGCACAATATTGTACGAACTCTTTCAGGTCATCTTTTATTTCATTGATATCACCGGTGAATACCAGATTGTATGTGTCATCCTCAAACCGGATGATGTGAACCTTACAAAAAGTAGACAACTCCATCTCTTTTAAATTGAGCGTATATTTCTCGACAGGGTTGCCATCGCCGTCGACGCTTTTTTCAATCAGGCTTGGCTCATGTTTGAAAATATGGTAGATATCTATATGAAAAAAATTCGGCAAGCTTTTTTCTTTCGTTTGGGGTTTTAGAACCCTCCGGACATCTTCAGGCTCATTCTGTTGTTGGATGACTTTCGGCTCTGAATACATCTCCTTCTTTAGATGTATATCAGGTATTTGAACTTTTTGAGATGTCTGAGGCCTTAAAGTTTCCTGATTTGTTATACCCTCTTTCATCTTCGGTTTTAGAAAATCGAATAATCCCATACTATTATTATCTATTGATTAGATACTTTTTACGCTATAAAAGTAGTAAAAAAGTAATACGCGGCAATAATAACCGTGGATTTTAAAGAGAATCTAACTCTTTTGTACATTTATTCACTTCCAACAAAATTGATTGCATTTGCCAATATTTCAGCATTAGGATAAAGGGCTGCACATTCGGCTATGTAATACGCTATCTCGGACGGACTATATTCAGTTCTTTATAAAACAGGTTTAACAGGATAATCCCAAACTGCTTTTTTCTCTTGAGGCATAGCAAATAACGAGAAAAACAAAATTGTGACCCGGGTGGGACTCAAACCCACGACCTTCAGAACCGGAATCTGACGCTCTATTCACTAAGCTACCAGGCCATCAATGGCACAAAAGTAAACATAATATTTCAGTTAAACAAATTACTTTCTTTTTGCACAGGGTCGACGCATTAAAAAGCAGGTTGATGTCGCTCTGCGGGGTTTGCTCAGTCAGATCCACGGAATACGTCCAATTGGACAAGTCCGACTGATAAGGGAATAGGGCTTCGTGTGCCCGTAGGGTATATGAAGCCCTATTCCCTTAAAGTCCTTAATTTCCTTAATTTCCTCCCCCTCTTCCACTCCCTCAACCTTCTTCACCATCAACCTCACTACCACATCACCAAGCTCATTCCAGCCAGTAGCATGAACAGCCGTAATAAAGTCTTCTTCTTTCAATCCTTTGCGGGTTATCAACTCCGATTTTACGCGGCATGCCCGGATATATATTGTAGTTACGGGGTGACCGTTACGTAGCAGTCTCGAAATATATCCCTGTTGACTGACGCCTGCGCTCTAATGAGAGCTGTTCCCGCACTTCTGAAGATAAGTTCCCCATATCTGGTTACCTCAACTATCGAAGGGGTAAAGGATTGCCACACAATGGTTGGATTCGCATTACTTGGGATTACCGTAGCGTGAAGGGTAATGGGCGTGCCTATATCTACGATAAGTGATGTGTGATCCAATTCGATACCTGTCGGCATAATCAGGGGATTAACCGTGACATGGCAGTTTGCCGTTTTTTTCCCGACTACCGTAGTCGCTGTAATGGTAGCGGTTCCTACTGCCAAGAAGAAAATCTCCCCATCTACAGCGTAGGCTACCCCATAATTCGATGATGTCCATACCACACTTTTATCTTCCGGAGTGTTCACCGGGAGTACCGTAACGTGAAGGGGAAAACCCACCGGGTCAGTTGCTTGTCCGATAACGGAGGTAGGGTCTAATATTATTCCTGATATGCCGGGAATAATAGTAACGTTGCAGCTGGACGTAAACCTTCCATCTACCGTAGTCGCTGTAATGGTAGCCTCTCCTGCACCCTTGAAGCTAACCTTCCCTTCGGAAGTAACGGGGGCTATCGAAGAATTATTGCTTGACCATTCCACCCTTTTATTCGTGGCGTTCACCGGGAGTACCGTAGCGCTAAGGGTATAGTCCTCATCACCTATTCTTTTAGAGAGGGAGGAGGGAGTTACTGTTACACTTTCCACGGGAACTTCGGCGGCAGCAACTATGACCTCGCATCTGCCCGATTTGCCTCCCGCAGTTGCTGTAATGGTAACCACTCCTACACCCTTGAAGCTAACCGTCCCTTCGGAAGTAACGGAGGCTATCGAAGAATTATTGCTTGACCATTCCACACTTTTATCCGTGACGTTCACCGGGAGTACCGTAACGCTAAGGGTATAGTCCGCATCACCTACTTTTTTAGAGAGGGAGGAGGGAGTTACTGTTACACTTTCCACGGGAACTTCGGCGGCAGTAACCGTGACCTCGCATTTGCCCGATTTGCCTCCCACAGTTGCTGTAATGGTAGCCACTCCTACACCCTTGAAGATAACCGTCCCTTCGGAAGTAACGGGGGCTACCCCATCATCCGATGATGACCATTCCACACTTTTATCCGTGGCGTTCACCGGGAGTACCGTAACGCTAAGGGTATAGTCCGCATCACCTACTTTTTTAGAGAGGAAGGAGGGAATTACTGTTACACTTTCCACGGGAACTTCGGCGGCAGTAACCGTGACTTTGCATGAGCCAGATTTGCCTCCCACAGTTGCTGTAATGGTAGCCTCTCCTACACCCTTGAAGCTAACCGTCCCTTCGGAAGTAACGGAGGCTATCGAAGAATTATTGCTTGTCCATGTGACCCTTTGCTCCGTGGCGTTCGCCGGGAGTACCGTAACGCTAAGGGTATAGTCCGCATCACCTACTATTTTAGAGAGGAAGGAGGGAATTACTATTACACTTTCCACGGGAACTTCGGCGGCAGTAACCGTGACTTTGCATGAGCCCGATTTGCCTCCCACAGTTGCTGTAATGGTAGCCACTCCTACACCCTTGAAGCTAACCTTCCCTTCGGAAGTAACGGAGGCTATCGAAGAATTATTGCTTGTCCATGTGACCCTTTGCTCCGTGGCGTTCACCGGGAGTACCGTAGCGCTAAGGGTATAGTCCGCATCACCTACTTTTTTAGAGAGGGAGGAGGGAATTACTGTTACACTTTCCACGGGAACAGGAGCGGCAGTAACCGTGACGTTGCAGTAGGCCTGTTTGTCTCCCTCTTCCGTGGTCGCTACAATGGCAGCGGACCCTGCCCGCAGGAAAGTAACTGTTGCGATGGCGCTAATCGGCCCACTGGAAACGGTGGCTACCGAAGGATCAGTGCTTGTCCAGATGACCGCATTATTCGAGGCATTGTATGGTCTTACCGTGGCGACAAGGATAACAGGCTCGTCGTCTACTTGTTTGGAAAGGATGGTGTGATTCAGTTCTACACTTTCCACGGGAATCAGGAAAGCCACAACCTTAACGTTGCAGTAGGCCTCTATGTTCCCGTCGTCCGTGGTCGCTATAACGGCAGCCTCTCCTATTCTATCGAAAGTAACTGTCGCGACGGAATTAGCCTGCCGCCCTTCGGTAACGCCGGCTATTGAGGGGCTGGAGGTTGACCATTTCACTTTTTTATTCGTGGCAGCGCTTGGAATTATCGTCGTGACAAGGGTAACCGCCGGGGCGCCTACTTGTTGGGTAAGGGTAGAGTAATTCAGTACTATTTTTTCCACGGGAATAGCGCCGGAAGTGGAAGGTAATGTTTTGAACGCTACCTCGTTACCGTAAGCCACGCCTGCAGCATTGAAGGCGTAGGCCCTTACGTAATAATCCGTATCGGGAGATAAACCTGTGAGGTGGCTTGAGAAAGAGCCGGTCTTGGATAACTGGCCTAAATCTGTCCGGGTAGAAAGGCTAACGGTTGGCGCGGGCGATGTACCCCATACATGTCCATGCTGTGTCACTTCGCCCTTGTTTCCCAGACTGGAGACGACGCCAAAAACAATGGCCGTGGTCTCTGTCAAGTCTTTCAAGTTATCGGTATGTACCTCCGACAGGGTTGGCGGTATTTGTTCAAGCGCTACGTCCGATTCATTCTTTCCGAGTCGTACATTTATGTTTTTAAACTTGGACAAATACGAATCCTCTTTGCTATAGGTAAGCTTATAGGTTCCAATCTCTAATTGATCGAAAGAATACGCACCTTCATCGTTCGTCTCTTTTGTTATGTTGCCGGGAGTTAGTACAACATCTACCTTTTCTATGGGTTGCTTGGTTTGTGCATCGATGACAACTCCTGAAATTTCTCCTACCGGCTCCATCTCTTCCGCGCAACCGGCAAAAAGCGCCATTATAAGAACAATGGTCATAGGAATAAAAACGGATACTTGTTTACTTTTCATCATTCTTTTCATTTGCTCAGCGATACACCATTGGTCACGGGGTAACCGTAACGTTGCAGTAGGCCTGTTTGGCTCCGTCTTCTGTCGAGGTCGCTACAATGGAAGCGGTTCCTGCTCGCAGGAAAGTAACTTCCGCAGCGGCATTAACCAACCCCTCCTCGGAAACTCTGGCTACCGAAGGATCAGTGCTTGTCCACTTGACCTCTTTATTTGAAGCGTCGTTTGGTCTTACCGTGGCGACCAGGGTTACAGCTTCGGCGCCTACTTGTTTGACAAGGGTGGAGTGATTCAATGTTACGCTTGTCACGGGAACCGCATCGGAAGTAACCGTGACGTTGCAGAAGGCCTGTTTGTCTCCGTCTTCTTCCGAGGTCGCTACAATGGAAGCGTTTCCTACTCCTACAAAAGTAACTATCCCAACGGCATTAACCGGCCCTTCGGTAACGGTGGCTACCGAACTGTTAGAGCTTGACCATCTCAGATTTTTATTCGAGGCTTCGTATGGGTTTACCGTAGCAACAAGGGTAACGGTCTTGCCGACTGCTTGCTGGGTAAGGCTGGTTTGATTCAATGATACACTTTTCACGGGAACAACGGTACCAGTGGCAGACAATGTTTTGAAATGAACCTCGGCGCCGTAAGCCGGGCCCGCAGCATTAACGGCGTATGCCCTTACGTAATAATCCGTATCGGGTGATAAATCTATCAGGGCGCTTGTGAAAGAGCCTGTCTTGGATAACGGGCCTAAATCGGTCCGGGTAGAAAGGCTAACGGTTAGCACGGGAGATGTACTCCATACATGTCCATGTTGCGTTACTTCGCCCTTGTTTCCCAGATCGGACACGTTGCCGGTTATAGTAATCTTGGTAGCCGTCAGGCCGCTCACGCTGCCGGTCGTCACCTCAGACAGGGTTGGCGGTATCGGTTCAAGCGCAAAGCTCAATTCATTCTTTCCGGCTTGTACGTTTACGTTTTTAGATTTGGAGATATAGGCGTCCTCTCTATTATAGGTAAGCTTATAGGTTCCAATCTCCAAACGATTGAAAAAATACGTACCTTCATCGTCCGTCACACTTGTTATGTTGCCGGGAGTTAGCACAATATCTACATTTTCTATGGGTTGCATGGTTTGTGCATCCCTGACAACTCCTGAAATTTCTCCTACCGGCTCTATCTCTTCCGCGCAACCGGCAAAAAGCGCCAGTATAAGAACAGAGGTCATTTGAATAAACCCGGTTTGTTGTCTGATTTTCATCATTTTTTTCATCTCCTCTTTCATCATAAAATAATTAACTAATATTTCGCACTCTCTTTTAATTCATTGCTAAATAGAATCACTCATTACACTTTATATTCTTTGGAAGAAAGGCGGTCTAATATTTCGACAATCTGTTCGAAGACATCTTCGATTGGATTATTTCCCTTGATAGTAAAAAGTTTTCCTCTCTTTTTGTAATAGGATATAATAGAGTCATCATACTCATGATATACATTCAAACGATTTTGAATGGTTTCTAAATTATCATCAGTTCTCCCTAAATCTTTCCCTCTTTTAATCATTCGTTCAACCAATTCCTCTTCTTTGACAAAGATGTTAATAACCGCGGTAACCATGGTATTTTTAGCTCTTAAGATATTGTCTAATGCCTCACTTTGGGCAATTGTGCGGGGAAATCCGTCAAAAATATAACCCATTGTTTCCGAACGTGATTCTAAAACATTAGACAACACCTTTATCATCAAATCATCAGGAATCAAAAGGCCTTTATTGATATACTCTTTCACGACTGTTCCCAATTCCGTCTGATTTTCCATTTCCCGGCGTAAAATATCGCCTGTAGAAATGTGATACAGTCTGTATTTCGGAACTATCAACTTACTTTGAGTTCCTTTTCCGGAACCCGGCGCGCCAAAAATAACCACATTTAACATTTTCTTTTATTGATGTCAATTACTTTCTAAAATGATTACAACCCGATTCCATTCGTTTGGTGTAAATGGCTGTTCTTTATCCCCTTTCCAGCCAATGATCAAACGACTGGAGTCAATTCCAAAACGCTCCAATTCCGTTATAACAGCATTTACTCGTTTATAACTTAATTCCCAATTATATTTCGGATTACCTGTCTTCCTGTCTGCATATCCAACCAACAAAATGTTGACATCCGGAGTATTTTTAAGATAGTCAACAATGTTTATCAATTTATGTTGTTCGGATTGCTCAATCGTATATGAATTCAAGGCGAAACGTATATATCCCGGCAGGGAAGTTTTAGTAACTTTAGTAACTACCTTTTCATCACAGCATTTTTGTAACGTATCTAACTTATCTAACAAATTTTGCTGCTTTTCCAAAATTTCAATCAAGGAACGATTTTCATTGACTGTCTTATTCAGATAGTCAACTTCCTTTGAAGTGTGTTTTTTAATCTTAGGAAAGCCTATGCTAAACCTATATTGCACACTCAAATTCAAATTAGCAAGAACATTGTCAATGGAGATTCTTTTATAGCTATCGAAATTCAGATTCGCAACACTTATCTGAGGCTCCAAGTAAATCGACCAATTGGGATTCAGGTTGAAATTCGTTCGAA
>JAISQD010000202.1 GCA_031274415.1 Tannerellaceae bacterium
TGAAAACGCTGTTCGACGGTTATATCCTGACGGATTTGCGCAATAACCCCGAAAGCGGGACGGTGGCCGTTACCGCTTCACATATATATAATGGGATTATCGTCGACCGGGAAGACCGCGAGTTCTTTGAAAAAGCAGGATACAAGCTATTGTATGACGCTTCGACGAAAAACGTGCGCGACGCGTGGAACGAATTTAAAGACCAATGCGCCCGAACGGGATTGGTCATCATGCCCGCCGGTACATGGGAACTGCGGGATGTGGCGATCCAGAACGGATGGTTCTTCATGAACCTCTATACCCGGAAAGAGGGCAAGATAACCGGCGAATACTGGGATATCTACGAAACCGTTTGCCAAACGCTGGAAAGCCACAACCTGATCTACGGATGGGAAGCGGGCAGGCATGACGAAAGGGAAATTAATGAAATGGCTTCGCACAACGCGCAGGCATCGGCCGTCAACGACTGGTTTTACAATGCCTGCCTGACCGGCGCGGATTACCGAAACCGGCAGGAACCGGTCTTAGCCCGCGTATTAGACCCGAAAACGATCGACTATAACAAAGACAAACGATACCTCTCTTTCTTCATGACCGACGGAGACAACAACCAGTGGATGATGGGCGGCTTCATTGAGGGTTGGTATGACCTGCCAGAAAGCAGCGCATCCAAAGTGGCGTTTGGTATTGCGACAACCACCCTGCCGCAGATGGCGCCGGCCGCCTTTACATACATCCTTGAGCGGCAACCCGAACACTCGACCCTGTTGGAAGTGCAGGGGGGAGGCGTCTTCTATAGCGATACCTACGCAAACGGGCGCGACCGTAAAAAGGATCTGGCAGAGAAGGCGCGTCTTACCTCCGCCTATATGCGCCAGCACCGTATCAAGATGGTCGGATTAATGGCCAACTACGACGTCGGTTCCGCCGAAGCGAAAGAGGCTTACCAGGCCTTTGCGGATGCCAACGACCAACTGGAGGGGATCCTGGCCTATCAATATACGCCATACGCCGGCGGAAAGGGGGATATCTATTGGGTGACCAACCGGAAAGGGTACGACATACCGGTGCTGACCATCAAGTATTCTCTATGGAACGAGCCCTATATCCGTGAACGCGAAGGGACGCCCAAATACATTGCCGGACAGTTGGACAAAGACCAAAACAACCCGGATTTCAACCTGGTTTGTATCCACTGCTGGAGCTTCTTTTCCGACCAGGGAACGGATTGCGACGACCTGGCGGAGACAAAAGACGGCACGATCCGAGGCCCGGGCGTAGCCAAGCTATTGGAGAACCACCTGGACGACTCCTACGAAGTGGTCAGCTTGGAAGAGCTGATCTGGCAAATACGGATGAAACACCGCCCCGAACAGACAAAGAAATATTTAGATAGCCTGTTATGAGAAAAATGCTGATCTGTTGTTTACTTATCCATGGCATCTGCGCCATGGTATCAGCCCAGTCTTCCGTTAGTTTGAACGGCGAATGGGATCTGTTTTTCTGGGAACAGCCGGAGGTTCCGGTTAGAACGCCGGAAGCCATGCAAACGATAAATCCCTTGAAAATCACCGCCCGGGTACCGGGGAATGTGGAGTTGGACCTACTGGCCGCCGGCCTGATTCGTGACCCGATGGTGGGTAATAATGTATGGGATATGCGTCGATACGAGGGCTACCAATGGTGTTATACCCGCTCTTTCCCCACGCCCGAACATACGGAAAAGCAAAAGATCGTGCTTCGTTTCGGCGGTATCGACTGTCTTGCCGATATCTGGCTGAATGGGAAAAAGGTCGGCTCGGTAGAGAATATGCTGATCGAGCACGCTTTCGATGTCACGCCTTTGCTTGAGAAAGAGGGGGAGAACCGGCTTCAGGTCATGATCCGTTCAGCCGTCATCGAAGCGCAAAACGAACTGTTAAGTCCCCTTGGCGATAAAGGGAATAAGGCGAATGCCGAATCGGAAAACATCCGCAAAGCCCCGCACAGCTACGGCTGGGATATCCTGCCCCGCTTAGTGAGCGCCGGACTGTGGAGGGATGTCGAGCTTCAACGGGTAGACCCGATCCATTTTACCGACGTATTTTGGATGACGCCGGAAGTGGATGCGGAGAGCAGGCGGGTGAAAGTCATCGTCGATTACCAGTTGAGAATCCCTTTCCGGGAATTGGACAAACACCAGGCTGTCGTTACGCTGAAAAGAAAGGGGCAGGTCGTCTACCGGATATCCCAATTGGTCTACACGCACGTATACCGCCATGTCTTCACGCTGGAGAACGCCGACCTGTGGTGGCCGCGCGGCTATGGCGAACCGGCGCTGTACGACGCCGAAGTTTCGATCGTGGACAGCGAGGGTACGGTATTGGCTTCCGACACGAAGCGTATCGGCCTGCGAACCGTCGGGCTGGACTATACCGAACTGACTACGCCCGAAACCCCCGGCGAGTTCTGCTTCAGGGTGAACGGCGAGAAAATCTTTATCAAAGGCTCCAACTGGGTGCCGGTAGATGCCCTGCACAGCCGCGACGCCTCCCTGCTGCCGGGCGTGATAGAGATGGCCGTCGACCTGAACTGTAACATGCTTCGCTGCTGGGGCGGGAATGTGTATGAAGACCATGCCTTTTTCGACCTTTGCGACCGCAACGGTATCTTAGTTTGGCAGGATTTTGCGATGGGATGTACGGTCTATCCGCAGAGCGACGATTTTGCCGGCAGGATTCAGGACGAGGTGAAGGCGGTCGTCCTTAAATTGCGCAACCATCCCTCGCTGGCTTTGTGGGCGGGCAATAACGAAAACGACGAAGCGTTCTTCTGGCAAATGCGCGGCTATAACATCAATCCGAACAAAGAGCGCATCAGCAGGCGCACGATCCCGGAGGTATTGTACGAATACGACCCGTCGCGCCCCTACCTGCCAAGCTCCCCCTATTATACCCCCGCTTTCTATGCCAACGGAGGAGAGCTGCAACAACTTCCCGAACGCCATCTATGGGGGCCGCGAGGATATTACAAAGCGCCGTTCTACACCGACGTCGATGCGCATTTTGTCAGCGAAATCGGTTATCACGGCTGTCCCAACCGGGAAAGCTTAGAAAAGATATTCGACAGGGAATTTGTCTATCCCTGGAAAAAGAATACCTTCGAATGGAACGACCAATGGCAAACCAAAGCCTCCCGCTATCACCAATACTCAAACGCCACCATCGGGCGCAATAATTTAATGATCAACCAGATCAGGGAACTCTTCGGCGACGTCCCGACCGACCTCGACCGTTTTATCTTCGCTTCGCAGGCCGTACAGGCGGAAGCAAAGAAGTTTTTCATCGAATTTTGGCGGATGGATAAATTCAAGCGAACCGGTATTTTATGGTGGAATCTACGCGATGGGTGGCCGCTTGTATCGGATGCCGTAACGGATTATTTCAACGGCAAAAAATTAGCCTATTATTACATCAGGCAGGTACAGTACGATGCATGCGTGATGATCGGCGACGCCAATAAGGAGGGGAACCATCCGGTCGTAGCCGTCAACGATACCCGCACGGAAAA